>JBKBOF010000058.1:0-16708 GCA_046294955.1 Paracoccaceae bacterium | reverse complement strand
CGCCTCGGTTGACGAACTGATTGCAAAACTCAAAGACGAAGCGGGGGTGATCTGATGGCTGTTCTTCTGCTTGCCGATGTGAATGACGGCCAGCTTGCGACCGATGCCGTGGCAAAAACCATTGCGGCGGTCGCTGCACTGGGCGAGATCCATATTCTGGTCGCGGGTCAAGGCGGTGACGCGGCTGCGGCCGAGGCGGCCAAACTGGACGGCGTATCCAAAGTGCTGTTTGCCGCAGACCATGCCTATTGCCATGGGTTGGCGGAATCGACTGCTGCACTGATCGTGTCTTTGGCCGGGGGCTACAGCCATATCGCCGGGGCCTCGACCGCGTTTTGCAAGAATGTGATGCCCCGCGTTGCAGCCCTTTTGGATGTGATGGTGATCTCTGACGTGACGGCCGTGATCGACGCGAACACATTCGAACGCCCGATCTATGCCGGCAACGCGATCCAGACGGTTGTTTCGTCCGATGCAACCAAAGTGATGACCGTGCGCACTGCCAGCTTTACTGGCGTCGGCATGGGTGGCGCGGCGCCGGTCGAGCCTGTTTCGGGCCCGACGGAGGCTGGCCTGTCCACATGGGTGGAGGACCGCGTGGCCTCTTCTGATCGGCCCGAGCTGACAAGCGCCGGGATCGTGGTATCGGGGGGACGGGGAGTCGGCAGTCAGGATGACTTCGCGCTGATTGAGGCGCTGGCCGACAAACTTGGCGCCGCCGTCGGGGCCTCGCGCGCGGCGGTCGATTCGGGCTATGCGCCGAACGACTGGCAGGTGGGCCAGACCGGCAAGGTCGTCGCCCCCACGCTTTATGTCGCAGTCGGCATCTCAGGCGCAATTCAGCATCTGGCGGGGATGAAGGACTCGAAAGTCATCGTGGCAATCAACAAAGACGAAGAAGCACCGATCTTTCAGGTCGCAGATTACGGATTGGTCGCAGACCTGTTCACGGCCCTGCCGGAAATGATCGAAAAGCTGTAGTCGAACTTGCCAACTCTACGCAACGGGCGCCCCACAAGGGCGCCCGTTATATATTCAGAACACCTGCAACAGCGCGTGGCCAAGGGCATCTGCGATCTGACGATGCACAGCTGGACCAGGCACGGCGCGGGCGGCTGGCTCTTCCATCGCGCCAAAGGCCATGCCCTCGGTTCCGCAGTCAATCGCCTCTGCCGAGGGAATGATTTCAAGATATTGTGTCGCAAGTGGCCGCACTGCGGAAATCATTTCGGCATCGACCAGCAACGGGTTATGGGTCAAGTCCGACCGCCGTCCTGGCAACGGCGGCGCACCATCGCCCAGCCAGAGCAATACAGTCTTGCATGGCAAAGACGTGATCAGAGCCTTCATGCGGGCAACCCAAGCCGCGCGCAACTCTTCTGCCAACACCTCGAACTTATCCACCGAGACGCTTTGCAAGGTTTGCAACATGTGGCGCGTGAAGTTGAATTCCGTAAAATCAACCTCGCGAAAAATGGTGCGCAAGAGAGGCGAAGCATGCAGATACCTGTCGTTTCGCCGCGGATGAACCGCATAGAACCGGTTTGTCAAGTTTTGTGCCCCCATGATCTGCACCACCGCGACCCGCGCCCGCGCTGCCACCTCAAGCACATCGGGATCCTTAAGATAGAGGTCCACCCCAGCATTGACGACGCCAAGATTGATGACGCGAATCCCGGTCCCGGACTCGACCAGCGCCGGATACGGGTCCGGCACGAATTTTCCATAGGTTTCCGTGCCCCCCAGTGTCACCACATAGGGACGTTCCAGATCGCGCCGCGGACCACGAAACATGATCCGGGATTTGCCATACCGGCATGGATAATAGTCGAGCGACCCGTCGCCCGGATATTCAAAGGCCATCACACCCACCAATTTCAATTGCACCCGCGTTCAGCCTTACCGATTCCCCTTACGAAAGATCTAAATCGCGTATTTTCGGAAAAATGTCGTGCAACGACAGCCACTGGCGCCGCAGTGCAGCGCTCTTGCCCCAGGCCGTCCCGACGCATAAGGTTGGAACGGATCAAAAACAGGGAAATCAAGATGGAAATCCGCAGCGTGGGTGTGGTTGGCGCCGGTCAGATGGGCAATGGCATCGCGCATGTCTTTGCGCTGGCGGGCTATGACGTCATCTTGACCGATGTGAACGAAACCGCGCTGACAAATGCAATCAGCACCATAGATCGCAATATCGAACGTCAGGTGACGCGTGGGAAGGTCAGCGCAGAAGACAAGGCCGACGCCATGGCCCGGATCAAGACCACACTGACTCTCGCCGAAGTCGGGCCTTGCGATCTGATCATCGAAGCTGCGACAGAACGTGAAACCATCAAGCAAGCTATTTTCGACAGCCTGCTGCCACACCTTAAGCCCCATACCATCCTGACGTCGAACACGTCATCAATTTCGATCACCCGCTTGGCCAGCCGCACCGATCGGCCGGAAAAATTCATGGGGTTCCACTTCATGAATCCTGTCCCGGTCATGCAACTGGTCGAATTGATCCGCGGCATCGCAACCGATCAGGATACATGGGACACACTGCACGCCGTCGTGCGCAAGCTGGGCAAGACGGCCGCAAGCGCCGAAGATTTTCCTGCGTTCATCGTCAACCGCATCCTGATGCCGATGATCAATGAAGCTGTCTATACGCTCTACGAAGGTGTCGGGTCAGTTAAATCAATCGACGAATCATTGAAGCTTGGCGCCAATCATCCAATGGGTCCGTTGGAACTGGCGGATTTCATCGGGCTGGATACCTGCCTTGCCATCATGAACGTGCTGCACGAGGGTTTGGCCGACACCAAGTATCGGCCTTGTCCGCTGCTGACCAAATATGTCGAAGCAGGTTGGCTGGGGCGCAAGACGCAACGCGGGTTCTATGACTACCGTGGGGAAACACCCGTCCCCACCCGCTAACGCTGTCTCTGTGATCTATTTGCCCAACGACAAGGTGTGATCCCGCAGCCATGACAGAAATCCGCGTGGATTTCCTTCCCATTGCGAAAGGGTCGAGGCGGGAATCGGCGCTCCGATGTGCGGGCGCTGAGGCTTGAACAGCGCGCGTTTGATCTCATACAACAACAGACCCTGACGCAGGGTGTCAGACAGCTTGTTGGCGATCAAGAAGGTGCGACTGTTATTTCCGGTGAAATGCACCGGCACAATCGTGGCCCCTGACCGTTGGATCATCTTATGGGTGAAAACGTTCCATTCCGCTTCGATAGCTGGGCCAAACCATGTCTCGGACATCGCTACCTTGCCTGCCGGAAACAGAATTATGACCCCGCCGCGCTGCAAATGGTCCATGGCGTCTTTTCGCATGGCAAGTCCAAGTTCACGGGCATTCTCTTCATGCGGGAAGGGAACCGGGATCATGAACTCTTCTACTTCGGGTATACCGGTCAGCAAAGACCGGGTCAGCACCTTGAAATCGGACCGAACCCGGTTAACCAGTTCGGCCAGGATCATGCCGTCCACCAGCCCATGCGGATGGTTGGCAACCACCACCACCGGACCGGACGGCGGAATATGCGCAACTTCGTCCGGCGGCGTATCAATTCGGATCCCCATGTGGCGCAGGGCCTTTGGCCAGAAGGGCGACCCAAACGGTGCCCCAGAGCGTTCGAATTCCCGGATCATGCGCAGCAAAGTGACCTTGGCGGTCATCCATTCGATGGCGCGAATACTGCCCGACTTGATCGGGTCAGAGAACGTGCCCGCGTAGGACAGCTGGCGCATGTCATAGGGGCGATCCCGGCGACTGTGCGACGCTTGATCACTGAGACGCGTATCGATTTGCGGATGCTCGGTCACGATCCGTCGGCCTTTCTGCACCACCAATGTGGGTCAGTAATCTTCCCCGAAACGGTTGGCCACAAGCACACAAAGCGCTTCGGCCAAAGGGTCCGCTTCAGCCCCAGTGGTGCGCACTTCAATAGAGGTTCCGCGCGAGGCTGCCAACATCAAAAGCCCCATGATAGAGTCGCCAGACACAGTCATGCCATCTTTTGTCACTTGCGCCTGCGCGTCATGCGCTTCGACAACTTCGACAAACCTTGCGCTGGCTCGCGCATGCAGGCCCTTTTCGTTGATGATGCAAAGGGTTTTTTCCGCCATTTTCAGGCACCTCCGCCTAGATCAAGACTATTGATGTACTTGCGCCCGGCGTCGAGTGCCGCTGCAACTGCATCGGTGACCGGCATGTCCCGAGATTTGGCAAGCTTGATCAGCATCGGCAGGTTTGCGCCGTACATGATCCGCCGATCTTGTCCGCAACAGGCCAAGAGTGAAAGATTTGACGGTGATCCGCCAAACATATCCGTCACTACGACCACACCAGCACCCGTGTCCACCGCATCCGCCGCGCCACAAATCTCGGCTTGTTTTGCAGAGCGATCATGGTCGTCTTCAATCGAGATGGCCCGCATGGATTGCTGTGGCCCGACGACATGCTCAACGGCGGCGAGGTATTCGCGCGCAAGCCCACCATGTGCCACGATCACGATTCCGATCACGCGCCGTTCACCTTCTTTGTCTCGGAGCCTTCATGGGCCTTGGTGACCACAACTCGCCGCTCCAGTTCCCGATGTCGTTTTGACACCGGCCAGCCTGACTCTGCAAGGGTATCAGCCATCATTTCCGCTACGGCAACCGAACGATGTTGACCACCCGTGCACCCGAACGCAATGCTGACATAGGATCGGCCTTCCGCAAGATGGGCCGGAAGAAGAAACAGCAAGAGATCGCTCAGCTTCTGATAGAAATCAGCAAATCGAAGGTCGCTTTGCACAAAATCCTGAATGTCCGAATCACAACCATCACTCGCGCGCAATGCGGGGTTCCAATGGGGATTGTGCAAAAACCGACAGTCAAAAACCATGTCGACACCCCGGGGAACCCCGCGCTTGTAGCTGAAACTTTGCACCGAAACCGAAAGCCTTGGCCCTTGTGAAAGTGCAAACCAACGTGTCACCTCCGCCTTCAGGCCATGGACTGTCAGATCGGTGGTGTCGATCAGGTGATCTGCCCGAACTTTGATCGGCGCCAGCAGGTCAATCTCGCGACTGACACCTTCCTCTGGGCTGTCTGCAGGCGCCAAAGGGTGACGGCGACGTGTTTCGCTGTAGCGCTGCACGAGGACGCTTGACTGGCAATCTAGATAAAGAACGCTCAATCGGACCAACGGATCGCGTGTCAGACGATCAATCAACTCAATCAGGTTTGCGGCTGCAAAGTCCCGATTTCTCACGTCGAGGCCCAACGCAATCGGGTGGTCTGCCGGCACACCTTCTATCAATCGGGGAACCAGAAACATGGGCAGGTTGTCGATGACCTCATAGCCGAGGTCTTCCAGTGCATTGATTGCAGTCGATCTGCCTGCACCGGAAGGTCCTGTGACCAGGACAAGGCGATGATCCTGTTGCCGGATACCGTCATTTATCACCGCAGTGCTACCTCCTACCCCCATCGCCCCTGAAAAGCCAAGTGCTTCAAGGCTGCAGGAAAATGGGGCGATTTACTGCCGAGCACAAGGGCAAGTCTTTGTCCCAAAATCGTGATGGACCGCAGAGCCGGAAGGCGATCTGTTTCGATCTGGTCCATATCAACCACCAAGGACACGGCGGCTTGCGCTTGGAAATCCACCCGAAGAATTCCGACACCCCGCGCCTCGATCAACCCTGCGATTGTCGCGGGGGAACTCGCCACAACCATGTCCTCCTGCTTGGTCAAAACAGTTCGGTCGTCTGCGACCAGGCTTGCGCCGATTGCCATAAGTTGGAGAGCCAATGATGATTTCCCACTGCCCGAAGCTCCGGTCAGCAAAATGCCCTTCCCGTCAAAGGCAATTGTGGTTGCATGCAAGACCAGCGGCGCCGGCATGGCGCCGCGTCACACTGGAAGGCCGATAACGAACCTCGCGCCAAGCGGATCCGAAGTGGCATCCGCATGCGTTGGTCGAATATTTTCTGCCCAGATCACACCGCCATGGGCCTCGACGATCTGTTTCGAGATAGACAGTCCGAGACCGGAGTTGTTGCCGAACTGGCCCTGCGGACGTTCCGAGTAAAACCGCTTGAAAACCTTGGTCAGGGCTTGTTCGGGAATTCCAGGGCCGGTGTCTTCAACCACCACCAGAACGCGATTGTCTCGTCTGCGGGTCCAGACGCGGACAGCGTCGCCATCTTCACAAAACGAAACCGCATTGCTGATCAGATTGACAAACACCTGAGCCAACCGCGCTTCAAGGCCCGAGATCATGATAGGCTCGCTTGGGAAGTCGGTGATCAATTCGACCCCCTTCTCGGCTGCCTGTTGCCCCAGATATTCACAGAGGTTGGACAACGTTTTCGTCAGGTTGAAGTCTTCTTCTTGCTCTTTCACCAATTCGCTGTCCAACCGCGACGCGTTGGAGATATCGCTCACCAATCTGTCCAGGCGGCGAACGTCATGCTCGATAACCTCCAAAAGACGGGTGCGCTGATCGTCCCGTTTGGCCATATGCATCGAGGCGACGGCAGATCGAAGACTGGCAAGAGGGTTCTTGATTTCATGCGCCACGTCAGCTGCAAACTGTTCGTTGGCGTCGATACGGTCATAGAGCGCCGCAACCATTCCGCGCATCGCCACAGAAAGTCGCCCGATTTCATCCGGCCGACCCGCGAGATCGGGAATACGCACACGGCCCGGCTGCATCCTCCGCGCATCGCGATCTTGGCCCATTTCGGCCGCGGCAGCCAGATCCGAGAGCGGATTGGCGATGGTCGAAGCAAGCACAAGGCTGAGTCCGATCGAAACCAAAAGGGCCAATATGAACATCTGAAGAATCTGCTCTCGCTCATTGCGCACCAAGGTGTCGATTTCACCTTCGGCACTCACGAGCGCGACCACTGCCAGAACTTCGCCTGCACGCTCTACTGGACTTGCCACTGAAAACAGGGCGCCACCTTCGGCACCTTTGCCAAGATTGACCGCCGTTTCGCCCGCACGGGCCCGATCAAACAGCGCGTGCGCCAGACTTTCGGGGTCTACCGTTTGCCCGCGCACGACGCCTGACGCAAAAAGTTGTGAAGCACTTTCCCAGATCGCGTTGAGAAACCCGGTAATCACCGTCGAATGATCATTCAGCGGTGCCGCGTCGCTGGCAGCGCCCGTAGATCTGCCCATAACACGGCCACCCAGATCCAAAAGGATGATCGATGTTCCCGGACTAAGGCTGACGTTGTTCACAACTTTGGCGAATGCGCCGCCAGACGTCATGTCCACCGGACCCTCAGCCGGGAGATGGGCTTCGAAAATGTCCGAAATCAGCTTCACTTCGGTCACAAAACCCTGTTCGCGCTGAACAACCAGACTATCACGGAACGGATTCAGTATGAGCACACCGGCGACCAAAACGACCATGGCCATCAGATTGAAAATTATGATTTTGCGCGCCAAGGGCGAGCGCTTCAGCGAGACGAGACCGCGTTTACTGCGACCTTCGCGCACTGTTGCGTCTGTCCCTTCGGGCGAAACCCAG
Source organism: Paracoccaceae bacterium (assembly GCA_046294955.1). GTDB lineage: Bacteria > Pseudomonadota > Alphaproteobacteria > Rhodobacterales > Rhodobacteraceae > Pseudotabrizicola. Next base: position 9,183 of record JBKBOF010000058.1, on the reverse strand, counting down.
TCTTCCCCCAAAAGCACATCACCACCCTTTGGCATGCGTGCATCTTTCAGGCCAATCTGAGGCATGGCAATCATGCTTCGTTGTATCGATAGCCGATGCCATAAAGCGTTTCGATGGCCGAAAATTCATCGTCCACCGAGCGCATTTTCTTGCGCAGGCGCTTGATATGGCTGTCGATGGTGCGATCATCCACATAGACTTGGTCGTCATAGGCCACGTCCATCAACTGATCACGCGACTTTACGAAACCCGGTCGCTGGGCAAGAGCTTGCAGCAGCATGAATTCGGTGACGGTCAACGAAACATCTTGCCCTTTCCATGTCACCGAATGACGCAGAGGGTCCATCCGCAGCTGGCCGCGCTCCATGATCTTTGTTTCTTCCGTGACGGCCACTTCACCGGTCACGATCGCATCCTGCCGCCGCAACAAGGCACGGATCCGCTCCACCAGCAAACGTTGGCTGAATGGCTTTTTCACATAGTCGTCGGCACCCATCCGAAGACCCAGAACCTCGTCAATCTCATCGTCCTTGGACGTCAGGAAAATTACTGGCATCGAGGTTTTCTGGCGGATGCGCTGCAACAGATCCATGCCATCCATACGCGGCATTTTTATATCCAGCACGGCCATATCGGGCATGCGACGACTAAAGGCGTCATACGCCGACTGACCATCGTTATAGGTTTCAACCTCAAAGCCTTCGGCTTCAAGGGTCATGGATACGGATGTCAGGATATTCCTGTCATCATCAACAAGGGCGATCCTTGCCATGTTCTGAATTTCCTTGTGACTGCTCGAACTCATATTTTTTCCATGATGATCAAGGGATATGGGCACAGAATCAACAGCGAAGTGCGAATCACCCGGCTTTCGAGTCATATCTGGCAAGAAAATTCCAAAGGAATGGCTAATATGCCTCACTTGGATCGATTGTCGTGAATTGGTTGCGCTAACCCGCCTATGGTTGCGCTAACTGTGCCAAAGCGTCCTGTTCCGCCATGACATCCGTATGATATAAGCGCAAAGTGTTAGCCCCGATGGCCCTGGGGTTATACCGGTATCCTATTGGCCCGGATGCCGAATTCTGACCAAAAAAGCCTGTGTGACAACGCAGGCAACGGGAGCTTGCAGGATGAACCACGGACGCGTGAACCCCAATCAAACCATAGATGCTCAAGGCATCTCCGGTTTGGGCAACGTCTTTTACAACTTGATCGAACCGGCGCTTGTCGAAGCCGCTGTTGCGCGCGGTGAAGGGCATCTTGGCAAGGGCGGTGCTTTCATGTGCTCGACCGGACAGTTCACGGGACGCTCGCCGAAAGACAAGTTCGTGGTCCGTACGCCATTGGTCGAAAACAGCATCTGGTGGGAAAACAACGCCCCCATGGCTCCGGATGCCTTCGCCCGTCTCAAGTCTGACATGCTGACCCACCTCAAGGGACGCGACCTGTTTGTTGAAGACTTGTATGCCGGCGCCGATCCGGTGCATCGGCTGGACGTGCGCGTCATGGCTGAACTTGCGTGGCATGGGCTGTTCATGCGTCATATGCTGCGCCGTCCCGCGCGCGAAGAACTTGATACGTTTGTTCCGGAATGGACAATCATCAACGTTCCATCCTTCAAGGCCGATCCGACCCGGCACGGTTGCCGGACTGAAACAGTGATTGCGCTGAACTTCGACGAAAAAACCGTGCTGATCGGCAATACCGGCTACGCAGGCGAAAACAAGAAGGCCGTTTTCACCATCCTGAACTATATCCTGCCGGCCAAAGGCGTGATGGCGATGCATTGTTCGGCCAACCATGCCATCGACAACCCGATCGATGCAGCCGTCTTTTTCGGTCTGTCGGGAACGGGCAAAACCACACTGTCCGCCTCGCCTGACCGCACCCTGATTGGCGATGACGAGCATGGCTGGTCTGATCGCGGCATCTTCAACTTCGAAGGCGGATGCTACGCCAAGACAATCAACCTCGACCCCAAGGCAGAGCCGGAAATCTACGCCACCACGTCGCGCTTCGGCACCGTTGTGGAAAACATGGTCTATGACCCGGAAACGCTTGAGCTTGACTTTGCGGACAACAGCCTGACCGACAACACCCGCTGTGCCTACCCGCTTGAAGCCATCTCCAACGCGTCGGACACGGCACTGGGCGGGCATCCGAAGCATGTGGTCATGCTTACCTGCGACGCCTTTGGCGTGCTTCCCCCCATTGCGCGGCTGTCACCAGCTCAGGCAATGTATCACTTCCTTTCGGGTTTCACCTCAAAGGTGGCGGGCACAGAACGCGGCGTGACCGAGCCGCAGCCGACCTTCTCCACCTGCTTTGGTGCGCCTTTTATGCCGCGTCGCCCGGAAGTCTACGGCAAGTTGCTTCAGGAAAAGATCCTGAAACAAGGTGCCACTTGCTGGCTGGTCAACACCGGATGGACCGGTGGGGCGTATGGTACAGGCAAGCGGATGCCCATCAAGGCAACCCGCGCCCTTTTGACCGCGGCGCTGGACGGATCGCTTGGATCTGTTGAATTCCGTCGCGACCCGAACTTTGGCTTTGACGTTCCAGTGGCAGTCCAAGGCGTCGACTCTGTGCTGCTGAACCCACGCGATACTTGGGAAGACAAGGCCGCCTATGACGTGCAAGCCCGCAAGCTGGTTGAGATGTTTTCCAAGAACTTCGGCCAATACGTCCCGTTCATAGACGACGACGTGAAAGCTGCCGCGATCGGCTGAGTGGTCTATGCCCATCGGCAAACGCCCGTGCCAAAAGGCGCGGGCGTTTGTGCTTTGTCAGTGTCGTTGCGCAATGGCGCTGACGTCCTAAGCGACCAAGGCCTGCGCGATCAGGTTCATACCGGTGACCACCAGCAAAATCTGGGTCAACCGCCGGAACAATGCATGGGGCAGTCTGTCCTGCAACCGATAGCCCAAGACCATACCAATCTGCGCAGGTACGACCAGCGCCGCAGAAAAGGCAAGCGTCTGGGTATTTGCCAACCCCGTGGTCAGATGCGCCAGCAAAAGCGCCACCGCCCCGATCAGAAAGACAACGCCTTGCGCGCGCACCGCTTCGATCTTCGGGGCGTTTATCGACAACAGATAGACAAGCAGCGGCGGCCCCCAAATGCCGGATACACCTCCGTATAAGCCACCAATGATCCCCAACACCCATTCGGCTCGGTTGCGATGCTCCAAACGCAGAGCAAGCGGCACACCCGCCAATTGCAGCGCCGCAAAGGTTGCTACCGGCACACCCAGCAACAGCAGATACGCCACGCGCGGGATGAATTCGAAAAACTGGGCCGCAATGGCAATAAAGGCAACGGTGCCGATCAGAAAACGACGATAGTCCCACGCGGTAGATTTTGCCGCTGCAATACCCTGACGCAAGGCCTGGCTCAGGTTGGTGACAAGGGTCGGCATAATCAGGCCTGCCAAAGCAATCTCGGGCGGAAGGAAGCTGGAAAATGCCGAAATCATGATCAACGGCATCGCAAAACCCACGGCACCTTTGACAAATCCCGCTACCAGCGTGACCAGAACGGCCGCGACAAAAGCGCCAACGCCCTGCCCCGCCGAGACCAAGAATACTGCATCCATCATCATGGACTCTGCATCGCTTGCGCCGTGTGGAATGGAAAGTGGCAATCGGCCGCACGGTCAGCAAAGACTTACTGAAACCCTTGACGTCCAAAATGGGCGCGACACTTTAGGTCACGCGGGCCGCTCAACTTGAAATTAAGTTGCGCTGCGACTGCAAAAGGATTAGCTCGAATGCACTTGCAGAAACCAATGATGGGAATCGCGCCATGGCACATGATGGACAGACCTTGACTACTTCCTCCGTTCTGGCGGACCTGTTGTCGCTGACATCGCAATCCCTGCCAGAGGTAGAGGCTTTGTTCGCGCAGGGCCGCGAAAATCTGCGCTTTGCCGTGACTGTGGCGGGCAAAGTGTCTAACGCTGCCATGGAAGAACATCAGTATGCCGCACATGCGCTGTCATGGCTTGCAACCTATACCGAAGCCTTGCGCCAAATGCAGGCTTGGGCGGTTCGTCTGCAATCTGATGGCAAGTTCGGCGAAATTGAAAGCCTGATCCTTCAGATCGCTTATGGAGAATATTTGAACCAGATCCATGGTGGTATCCCCATGAGCCAGGGCGAGGTTGCGCGTTTGCAGGATCTTGGCTTGGCCCCGGCAGACCGTGGCGCGGCGGTGCAAACCCTTATGGCCCAAGGGAACACCGCCGCAGCCCGCGCCCGTCTTGTGGCGCTGATGCGCGATGCTCGCGCCAATGCCACTTTTGGCGCGACAGGTCTGGACGACGAGCTGGAAATGATCCGCGATCAGTTCCGTCGGTTTTCGGATGAAAAGGTCGCCCCCTATGCCCATGAATGGCACCTGAAAGACGAGCTTATTCCCATGTCCATCATCGACCAACTGGCCGAGATGGGCGTGTTTGGCCTGACCATCCCTGAGGAATTCGGCGGGTTTGGTCTGTCCAAAGCCAGCATGGTGGTCGTGTCCGAAGAACTGTCGCGCGGGTACATCGGGGTTGGGTCTTTGGGAACCCGAACCGAAATCGCAGCAGAGTTGATCCTTTGCGGCGGCACAGCGGACCAAAAGGCACAATGGCTGCCGAAACTGGCCAGCGGTGAAATCCTGCCGACGGCGGTCTTCACTGAACCAAACACCGGGTCCGACCTTGGCTCTTTGCGCACCCGCGCCCGTCAGGACGGAAATGACTGGATCATCAGCGGAAACAAGACATGGATCACCCATGCCGCCCGGACGCATGTGATGACCGTTCTGGCCCGGTCCGTGCCAGACACGTCTGACTATCGAGGCCTGTCCATGTTTCTGGCAGAAAAGACCCCAGGCACTGACGAAACCCCCTTCGTGGACCCCGGCCTGTCAGGCGGCGAGATCGAGGTTCTGGGATATCGCGGCATGAAAGAATACACGGTCAATTTTGACGACTACAAAGTGAAGGGGGAAAATCTGCTCGGTGGCGTGGAAGGTCAAGGCTTCAAGCAATTGATGCAGACATTCGAATCCGCACGGATCCAGACCGCCGCCCGCGCCATTGGCGTGGCACAGAATGCGCTGGACGTCGGTATGGGCTATGCCGAGGATCGCAAACAATTCGGCAAGGCGCTGATCGAATTCCCACGCGTCGCCAGCAAACTGGCGATGATGGCGGTCGAGATCATGGTTGCCCGCCAGCTGACCTATTTCAGCGCATGGCAGAAAGACCACGACAAACGCTGTGATCTTGAGGCTGGCATGGCCAAGCTTCTGGGGGCTCGGGTTGCATGGGCCAGTGCGGACAATGCGCTTCAGATCCATGGCGGCAATGGCTTTGCGCTGGAATACCAGATCAGCCGCATCCTGTGCGATGCCCGCATCCTGAACATCTTCGAAGGCGCTGCGGAAATTCAGGCGCAAGTTATCGCCCGCCGCCTGCTGGACTGACGCTTAGACCGACACTCCCCGCGGCTGACCCAGCCGCGGGTGAAGACGCCCGGCGATTGCCCACGCCGTCAGCAATCCAATACCCGCCGCCGCAAAGATGCCAGGCAGCGGGGCGATCAAAAGCACCATCCATGCAGCCCCCGGTGTCAGAATTCCTGACACGTCCCGGAAACTGGAATAGACCGCCGACATCTCGGTGCGCTCGGAAGGTTTGACGGCCATCAGGAACGGCAGCCCCCCCACAATGTCAAGCAAGACCAGAAAAACCGCTGCCGCCATACAGCAGACGACGGTGGCCCACGGCATCGGTGACAGGACGGCGGCAGCAATAAACAGAACGCCACAAACCCCAAAGGCAAATCGAACCGACGCGCGGACACTTGCCGCCCGTGCATAGCGCAGCATCACAGGTGAGGCGAACAGCAAGACGTTGGACAGCGACAGTGCCACACCGCCAACCTTGTCCCCCAAACCGGCCTCGATGCAAAAGATCGGCAGATAGACCACATAGACCCACCAGCCGCAGGATCGCATCACGGCAAACAGCCATCCGGCAATCAGCCGGGGCTGTGCAAAGAACCGCCCCAGATAGGCCAGTGGGTTGGCCGCCGGCCCTTTGGCCCGCGCAATCTGTTTGCCATTGCCCAATCGCAGCACCCAGAATGTTGTCAACAGAACGATGGCACAGGTGCCGGCGACCAGAAACGGCAGCGGTGCCCAGATGCTGCGCAACCAGACCCCCAAAAGCGGTCCAATGGCCCACGGACCGGCCGAGAAAACCATTTGCATCGACTGGCTGCGGCCAAGGCTTTGGCGGTCGATATAATCCAGAATGTAGGCGTTCAGGCAGACAAAGGTTGTGGCAGTTGCCATGGCCAGGCACATCAGGGCCAATGGCAAAGACCACGCGTCCCCAATGATCGCCAAAGTCATCCCCACAAGGTACAACATGCATCCCAGCGTATACATCCAGCGTCGCGGGATATGACGGGTGGACCACGGGACCATCAGGCCCCAGATCATCGACACGATACCGGCAGCAAAGTAGGCCGAAGATGTTGCCTCGGCGCTGCCAAGGGCATCATAGACCGCCAGCGGCATCGCCGAAATCAAGGTGCCGCGAACGGCCGCTTCCAACCCCGACAAAAGGGCGAAATTCTCGACCTTCGGGGTTGGGGAATGTTTAAGAAAAAGGGGGATGTACCGTGTGGCCATTGGATCTCTCCCCCCTGTTATGCCCAAGGGCCGTGCGGGGGATCTGATCTGGACGCGACACCCTGCGTCGTTTGTTATCCTTCTGGCACCGCATGCCCTCGCGCAAGACGGACAAGCAGCCGATTGCGGGACTCGGGCAAGGTAAACCGAAGATCCGCGCCTCCCAATCCGCGCGTCAGAAAATGCCCTGTGATCGCCAGAGCCTGTGCCGCGCCCGTCAGGCTGACCGGACCTTGGCCCATCAGCGCTTGCGGTAACGGAAGCAACTTTGGCGCCCAATCCCCGGCAGCTTCGCGGCTTACCGCGCGTCCTGTGCGTGGGCTGACAAAGGCCAGATCATCCCGCGCACCCGTCAGTGCGCAGCGCGTCAGATCAAGACCAAAGCCGATTTCGTCCAGCAGCAGCATTTCCCACCTCAGGTATTCGCCGACCCAATCAATCCCCGTCGCCATTGCATCCATCAATGCCATGGTTCGGTGATACAGGTGCGGATGCGGATCGCGTTCGGGCAGGGCCAGATGCAGCAGCGCACAGGCGGCGGTCAGCCCGGACAGCGCAAGCGGATCGGCCAGAACGCTGGCGCGAGATCGCACGGGTTCTGCCAGAAAAACACCGATCTGATCCTCCAACCGCGCGCGCCATGCCAAGGCAAGCTGGGCACCTGGCTGCAAAATCGGTGCAAGCTTGCGCGATGCCCCGCCCCGGACCACGCCAAAATGACGGCCATGCCCGCCGGTGAATACCTCGATGATCGCAGAGCCTTCGCCATGCGGCCGCATCGACAAAAGCACGCCGTCTTCCCGCCATTCCATACCGCACCTTTGCAGTCGGCGCGTCTGGCTTCAAGCCTTTCGCCCCCTTGCGCGGACCGGCAAATGTCAGCATGACTTGCATTATGCAAAGATCCACGTCCATTTCCGCCCGCGTTGCAGCCCTTGTGGTCTTTGTCGTCGCGATGGCATCGCTAAGGCTTCAATTCGATGCAAGCCACGCAGCCATCGCGAACAGCTCCGTCCTGCAAACCTTGTGGGCGATGGCCGGATATTTCACAGTGCTGACGAATGTGGTGGTGGCCGGCACGATGGCGATGGTGGCCATGCGTTGGGCCATCCCTGCGGCGGTATCACTGGCCGTTACAGTATCAATTGTGATGGTGGGATTGGTCTATCACACGATGCTGGCATCGCTGTTCAATCCGGTTGGCCTTGCGTGGTGGGCGGATCAGGGGCTTCACAGCGCCGTCCCCTTGCTGTCCTTGCTGTGGTGGATCATTTTTGCGCCAAGACAGGGCAGTTTCCGCGCCGTCACCACGGCGCTGATCTGGCCGGCAGCCTATCTGCTCTATGCCATCCTCCGCGGAAGCCTGACCGGCTTCTGGCCCTACCCTTTTCTGGATGTGGGCAACCTTGGCTCGGCTCGGGTCGCCGTGAACATCCTCGCAATGGTCTTGGCTTTCGCCGGCGTTGCCGCAGCAATGATCGCGGTGAAGCGCCGGCTAGTCTGACAATCCTTCCTGATCAAGAAGCGTCCGGCCTGACTTGTCCTCCAGTTCGATCACCCAGAGGTCTGGATCGCGCGACGTGGCGCGACCGATCACGGCATCCACATCCCTCTCGGAGCCCTCGGTCATCAGGCGCCAAAGGCGTGCTCCGCTTGCCATGTCGTACCCGCGTTCATAGGCCCGCGCCGAACCGTCCAGCAACGCCACCTTCACCACGACCGTTCCTGCCGTGGCATCGCCTTTGCGGGTGACATAGGCCGGGATATCAGCCAGTCGCAGGCGGTTCAGATAGGCCGAAACCCACAGACCGGCCTGAAGGCGGGCGTCAGGACGGGGCATTTGATCGCATCCCGTCTCGCCAGTTTTGCATGCCATTCGGCCTTGCGCCCATCACCATACCCCGGCCGAGGTCAGTCGCCATCCTTGAACTCGAGCCCCATTTCAGAATAGCGCTCGGGTTCATCGAGCCAGTTCGGGCGGACCTTGACCTGCAAGAACAGATGTACCGTCCGACCCAGAAATTCCGAAATATCTGCCCGCGCCGCGCTGCCGATGGATTTGATCGTCTCGCCTTTGTTGCCCAGAACAATGCCTTTGTGACCATCGCGCATGACATAGATGATCTGGTCGATCCGTGTCGATCCATCGGGCTTGTCTTCCCACTTTTCCGTCTCGACGGTTAGCTGGTAAGGCAATTCCTCATGCAACCGCAGTGTCAGCTTTTCACGGGTCATCTCGGCGGCGATCATCCGCATCGGCAGGTCGGCGATCTGGTCCTCGGGATAGAACCAAGGGCCCTCTGGGACCTGTTCTGCCAGCCATTCGCGCAGGTCTTTCACGCCATAGCCTTTTTCGGCACTGATCATGAAGGTTTTCGCAAAGGGATAGGCCTCGTTCATCCGCTCGGCCAAGGCCAGCAGAACCTCGGCTTTCACGCGATCAATCTTGTTGATCGCCAGAGCCACCGGCTGATCCTTGGGCATTTCGTTGG
>JBKBOF010000057.1:0-16886 GCA_046294955.1 Paracoccaceae bacterium | reverse complement strand
CGACCGGGCTGCCGTCATGTGAAAATTGGCGCGTGGCTGTCCAGTCCCGGTCAGCAATCCAGCGCAGCGCATATTCGTTCTGCCCCCAATACGGATCGGCAATCGCCCCTGCGGCGTGCAGGGCGGTGATGCCATCACCGGGCAAGACGAAGTCCACATCATGGTTGCCCGCCCCATCCCTGAGACGCCATACGCCCCCCAGATCCATAGCGGTCAGAGCCTCAGTTCGCTGGCCGTGTCAAAGAGGCTCGCCTTTGACATATCGACGTGCAGATGCACCTGTGTTCCGGGGGCCATGCGCCGTTCGACCGGCACCCGGACCGACATTTGCCCCCCCGCCGCCTTGAGCCAGACCAGACTGTCCGCCCCCATCGGCTCATCCAGTTCCACCATGGCCGGGATGGTCCGGCCCGGTTCGGCATGGTCCTGCACCACCAGATGTTCAGGGCGCAGGCCCAGAATGGCCTTGTCGCGCGCACCGACCGGTCCGCCCTCATATCCTGCCAGCGACAGGGTCAGATCGCCCGACCGGAAGACATGCCCGCCGTCAACCGTGGCCCCGTGCAAAAAGTTCATCGACGGGCTGCCGATGAAGCCCGCCACGAAAAGGTTGGCGGGACGGTTGTAAATCTGCTGTGGGGCGGCAAGTTGCTGGATGATCCCGCCGCGCATGACGGCGATGCGGTCAGCCAGCGTCAGTGCCTCGATCTGGTCATGGGTCACATAGACCATGGTATTGTTAAGTTGTGCGTGCAACCGCTTGATTTCCACACGCAATTCGCTGCGTAGCTTGGCATCGAGGTTCGACAGCGGCTCGTCGAACAGGAATACATCAACGTCGCGCACCAGGGCGCGGCCAATGGCCACCCGCTGGCGCTGCCCGCCCGACAAGGCGGCTGGCTTGCGATCCAGAAGCGGGCCGATTTGCAGGATCTCCGCCGCGCGCGCCACGCGTTTGTCAATGTCCGGCTGGGGCATCCTGGCGTTCTTCAGGCCAAAGGACAGGTTGCCGCGTACCGTCATCTGCGGATAAAGCGCATAGGATTGGAATACCATCCCGATGCCGCGCTCATTCGGTTCCGCCCATGTCACATTCTTGCCCTTGATCCAGATCTGGCCGTCCGTGATGTCCAGTAGCCCGGCAAGACAGTTCAGAAGTGTCGATTTCCCGCACCCCGACGGTCCCAAGAGCACCACGAATTCACCCTCGGCCACATCAAGATTCATGTGTTTCAGAACCGAAACCGCGCCGAAGTTCAGCGTCAGATCCTTGACTTCAATCGAATTGGTCATGGTTCAGCCTTTCACAGCACCGGCGGCGATGCCGCGAACGAACAGTTTGCCGGAGACAAAGTAGATGAACAGCGGCACCAGCCCGGTCAGCAGGGTGGCGGCCATGTTGACGTTGTATTCCTTGACCCCCTGCACCGAGTTGACGATGTTGTTGAGCTGCACCGTCATCGGGTAAAGATCGGGCTTGGTATAGACCACGCCGAACAGGAAATCGTTCCAGATTCCAGTAACTTGCAGGATGATGGCGACCACGAAGATCGGCAGGCTCATCGGCATGAGGATCTTGGCATAGATCGACCAGAAGCCGGCGCCATCGACCCGGGCGGCTTTGAACAATTCCTCCGGGATCGTCGAGAAATAGTTGCGGAACAACAGCGTCAGGATCGGCATGCCAAAGATGGTATGCACCAGAACCAGCCCCCAAAGCGTGCCGTAAAGGCCCATTTCGCGCAACAGGATCACGATGGGATAGAGCATCACCTGATAGGGAATGAAGGCCCCGAAAATCAGGATGGTGAAGAACAGATCCGACCCTTTGAATTTCCAGAACGTCAGCGCATAGCCGTTGATACTCGCCACCACGATGGACAGAAAGACCGACGGGATCAGGATACGGACCGAATTCCAGAACCCGCGCGACAGACCATCGCAATTGAGGCCCGTGCAAGCCTGCGACCACGCCTTGACCCATGGCTCGAAGGTGATCTCGACAGGCGGCGCAAAGATATTTCCCATGCGGATTTCGGGCATACCCTTCAGGCTGGTCATCACCATGACCCACAAGGGCAGAAGGTAGTAAAAGCAAAAGACGAACAGCGTGCCGTAGATCATGATATTGCGGCCCGAAAGCGCACGCTTTGGCTTGGCACCGCGTGGGCCGACCATGGCATCGCTGCGTGATCCGGCGTGCGGGCTTGTCATGACATCAGCCATGTTTCTTGCCTCCGAATTCAAGGTATGCCCAAGGGATCAGTACGATCAGCACGGTCAGCAGCATCATCGTCGAGGCCGCAAACCCCTGCCCCAGATTTTGCGCCTGGAACATGTAGTCATAGACATACATGGCGGGCACCTGGGATGCCGTGCCCGGCCCGCCCGACGTTTGCGCGACCACCAGATCGTAAAGCTTGATGATCCCCGCCGCCACGATGACAAGCGTGGTGATGAACACCGGGCGCATCATCGGCAGGATCACGAAAACATAGGTTTTCCACGCCGGAATCCCGTCCACGCGCGCGGCTTTCCAGATGTCTTCATCGATGCCGCGCAGTCCGGCCAACATCAGGCACATCACGAACCCCGTACCTTGCCACAGGCCGGCGATCAGCAGGCCGTACAGCACCAGATCGGGGTTGTTCAGCGGGTTGAAGGTGAAACTGGTCCAGCCCAGCCCGCGCACGATGGACTGGATGCCGAACTCGGGGTTCAGGATCCATTGCCAGACCAGCCCCGTCACGATGAACGACAGCGCAAAGGGGTACAGCATGATCGTACGGAAAGTGTCCTCGAACCGGATCTTCTGGTCCATTGCCACGGCCAGCAAAAGTCCAATTCCTATGGTAAAGACCAGCGACAACACCCCGTAAATCATCAGATTTTCAATGGACGTCAGCCAGCGCGAGTTCGACCAAAGGCGTTCGTATTGATCGAATCCGACAAAACGTTCACGCGGCAACAGTTTGGAGTCAGTGAAGGAATAAAGCACAGTCCACAATGTTCCGCCGACAAAGACCACCAGTGTCGTCAGAACCATCGGAACTGCAGCGATTTTGGCGTTCAGGTTCCGCCACATGCTGCTTGACCGCCGCGCCTTGGCCATGCCTCCGCCCCCTCTGTTGATATGACTTCACCTGTCGCAGACGACATGAGCCACCCCAGTCGGGGCGGCTCTGTTCGTGCGCTATGGGATCACAGTCCCGATTTCAGGTTCTCGACCCATTTGGCGTGGGCGGCTTCCGGCGCCATTTCAGACTTCCAGAACTCGATCAGCAGATCTTCGTTCTGCTTCTGCACATCCGGCGACCAAGCCTGATCACCTGACGGCACGAGGTTGCCCTCGGCAAGCAACTCGAGTCCTTTTTTCATGCAATCGTTAGCTGCGGCCAGATCGACATCGCCCCGGATCGGCAGCGAGCCTTTCTTGAGGTTGAAAGCCACCTGCACATCAGGGCTGACCAACAAGGCGGCCAGACGCTTTTGCGCGGCTTCCTTGTCGGCATCCTTTTGCTTAGGAAAATAGAAGGCGTCCCCGCCGGTCGACAGATAGGCATTCAGCCCCAGACCCGGCAGACAGGTGTAATCGGTCCCGGCCACCTGCCCTGCCACCTGAAACTCGCCTTGCGCCCAGTCACCCATGATCTGACCGCCCGCTTCGCCGGTGATCACAAGATTGGTGGCCTGGTTCCAGTCCTGCACCGTGGATTTGGCGGCCAGTTTGCGCGCATCGGCCACGGCCTGAAACACGGCGGCATATTCCGGGCCAGCGGCGACATCCATATTCTTTTCAACGTTGACCTGCTTCCACACATCAAGCCCCGCGACAGCGATCGAGATCGCGCCAAAGGCAAGGTTGGATTGCCAAGGCTGGTTGCCAAGCGCCAAGGGGATCTTGCCCGCAGCTTCAAGCTGTGGCGCGCTTGCGACAAATTCGGTCCAGTTGGTTGGCACCGGAAGGCCGGCATCAGCATAGGCCTTGTTCGACAACCACAGCCATTCGGGCGAGTGGATGTTCACCGGCGCACAGTAGATGCGACCATCCACAGTGCAGGACTCAAGCAGGGATTGCGGGAACACCTTGTCTTTCCAGCCTTCGGCTTCGGCCACATCGGTCAGATCCAGCATCAGTCCGGCCTCGACCAATTCCAGCGCTTGCTGGCCATGATTGAACTGGGTGGCGCCCATCGGATCACCACCGGTGATACGACTGATCATGATCGGGCGCGCCGTGCCGCCGCCCCCCGCGATGGCGCCATCGATCCACTTGTCACCGCTCGCGTCAAAGGCTTTCGCCAGCTCGGCCACGGCAGCCGCCTCGCCGCCGCTGGTCCACCAATGCGTCACTTCAAGATCGGTCGCAAAAGCCCCTGTCGGCAAAGCGACCGACACGGCAAGTGCCGCGGCGCGTTTCAAGGTTTTCATGCAGTCCTCCCGGTTTCTAAATCGTTATAGTGATTTTCTATAACGTTATAGTAAATTCGATCAAGCAATCTTTTCGCTTGTGAAGAGGTTCCTGCATGGCATTGAATAGGGGGAAATCAGGTCTCGACCTGCTGGATTTATCCCGATACGAGAGCATGATGCCGCGCTGCCGCACCCCATCGAAACCCCGGAAAAGCAAAGCTGTTTTGCCTTGGGTGGAGACTGGTCATTTTGCGTCCGCAGCAAGCCGCGATCATCACAAATCGGCGACCTTGGCACGGTTCATGATTCGCGTGGGAGCGTACACACCATGACATCTGACATTGAAGCGCCGATGCCCCCTGCCCCGCATGATTCGGAAACCGAACGCCCCACCCTGAAAACCATCGCAGCAGAAACCGGGCTTGCCGTGGCCACTGTCAGCCGCGCGCTGAAGGATGCGCCCGATATCGGCGAGGCGACCAAACTGCGCGTCCGCGAGGCTGCGCTGCGGCTTGGCTATCGGCCTAACCGGGCCGGGGTGCGTCTGCGCACGGGCAAGACCAACGTGATCGCATTGGTGCTTTCCACCGAATCCGATGTGATGAACCATACCTCGCAACTGATCTATTCCATCGCCAACGCGCTGCGTGGCACGGCCTATCATCTGATCGTCACACCGTTCTTTCCCGATCAGGACCCGATGGACCCGATCCGCTATCTGGTTGAGACTGAAAGCGCCGATGCGATCGTTCTGAACCAGACCAAACCCGATGATCCGCGTGTGCGATACATGGCCGAGCGTGGCTTTCCCTTTGCCACGCATGGGCGCACCGCGATGGGAATCGAGCACAGCTATTACGACTTTGACAACGAAGCCTTTGCCCGGGTGGGCGTGCAGGCTCTGGCCGCACGGGGGCGCAAACGGCTGTTGCTGATACCGCCACCGCGCAGCCACAGCTACGCCCGCCACATGATCACCGGATTTGCCCAGACGGCAAGCGAACATGGGCTGGCCTTCGAGGTTCTGGCCTCCGCCACATCCGACTCGGGCGGGGCTGCGATCGAAGCGGCCGTGATCGCACATATGCGCCAAAGCAACCCGCTGGCCGATGGCATCCTTGCAGGATCGACCACAGCGGCCATGGCTGCGGTGAATGCGGGCGAAGAGATGGGGCTTGTCCTGGGCCGCGATTTTGATCTGGTGGCAAAGGAAGCGATCCGCTTTCTGCATCGCTTCCGGCGCGAGATCCTTGTGGTGCATGAAGACGTGCGCGAGGCCGGTGATTTTCTGGCGCGTGCTGTCGTAGCCGCGATTGAACACAAAGGTGCGCCCGCGTTGCAAGGGTTGGAAAGACCCGGTCGTGTGGACCGCGCCGGAGATGAAAAGGGAGAAACAAAATGAAGGCGATCAAGGGACCAGCCCTGTTTCTGGCACAGTTCGCGGGCGATGCCGCCCCGTTCAATTCCTGGAAATCCATCACAGCCTGGGCCGCCGATTGCGGCTATGTCGGTGTGCAGATCCCCAGTTGGGACGCGCGGCTGTTTGATCTGGAACAGGCAGCCGCATCCAAGGATTACTGCGACGATCTGAAGGGGGTGGCGGCGGACAACGGTATTGCGATCACCGAACTTTCCACCCATTTGCAAGGCCAGCTGGTGGCGGTCCATCCTGCCTATGATGTCGCCTTTGACGGCTTTGCCGCGCCAGCCGTGCGGGGCAATCCGAAGGCGCGGGCCGAATGGGCGGTGGGTCAGGTGAAGGCCGCGTTGACAGCGTCAAGTAATCTGGGACTGACCGCTCATGCCACGTTTTCCGGCGCACTGGCCTGGCCCTATGTCTACCCTTGGCCACAGCGCCCGGCGGGGCTGGTGGAAGAGGCTTTCGATGAACTCGCACGCCGCTGGTTGCCGATCCTGAACCATGCGGAAGACTGTGGCGTCGATGTTTGCTACGAGATCCACCCCGGCGAGGATCTGCACGACGGGGTCAGCTTTGAGATGTTCCTTGATCGGGTTGGGGCCCATGGCCGGGCCACCATGTTGTATGACCCCAGCCATTATGTGCTGCAACATCTGGATTATCTGGATCATATCGACATCTACCACGACCGGATCCGCATGTTTCATGTCAAGGATGCCGAGTTGAACCCGACCGGACGCCAGGGTGTCTATGGCGGCTTTCAATCTTGGGTCAACCGGGCCGGGCGGTTCCGCAGCCTCGGAGACGGTCAGGTGGATTTTGGCGGCATCTTCTCGAAACTCACGCAATACGGCTTTGACGGCTGGGCGGTGGTGGAGTGGGAATGTTGCCTGAAACACCCCGAGGATGGCGCGCGCGAAGGCGCAGATTTCGTGAAAGCGCATATGATCCGGGTGACGGAAAAGGCGTTCGATGATTTCGCGGGTGCCGGAACCGACCGCGCCGCGAACCGAAAGATGTTGGGACTGGACTGAGGCGGTGGAACCGGGGCTCTGCCCCGGACCCCGGGATATTGTTGAACAGATGAAGGCCAAGGGGGGCGCATGACGATTTCAGGGGCACATGTGGCGCGTGCGGCGCGTATCCGGCTGGGCATGGTGGGCGGCGGGCGCGATGCGTTCATCGGCGCGGTCCACCGGATCGCTGCGCGGATTGACGATCAGTATGAGTTGGTGGCGGGGTGTTTTTCGTCGAATGCAGAAAAATCCCTCGCCTCTGCCGCAGATCTGGGGGTGCAGCGGGCCTATGCCAGCTTTGCGGAAATGGCAGTGAAAGAGGCCCGGCGCAAGGACGGGATCGAGGCCGTGGCCATTGTCACGCCCAACCACATGCATGCACCCGTCGCCATGCAGTTCCTGCGGCGCGGCATCCATGTGATCTGCGACAAGCCGCTGACGCACAATCTGATGGAGGCCAAACGGCTGGCCAAAGCGGCAGAAGCGGCTGGCGTGGTTTTTGCGCTGACCCATAACTACACTGGCTATCCGATGATCCGGCAGGCCGCTGCAATGGTGCGCGCGGGGGAGTTGGGCGACATCCGGCTGGTGCAGGTGGAATATGCCCAGGACTGGCTCGCCGAGCCGCTGGAAGCCACCGGGCAGAAGCAGGCAGATTGGCGGACCGACCCGGCCCGCTCTGGCGCAGGGGGCAGCACCGGGGATATCGGTACGCATGCCTTCAACCTTGCGAATTTTGTCACCGGGTTGTCGGTCGAGGAACTGGCTGCCGATTTGCAAGCCTTTGTTCCGGGGCGACGAGTGGATGACAATGGCCATGTTCTGCTGCGCTATCGGGGTGGAGCACGCGGCATGCTGTGGTGCAGTCAGGTGGCCGCGGGGCAGGAAAACGGCCTGCGGCTGAGGGTTTACGGCACCAAGGCGGGCATCGAATGGGAGCAGGAAAATCCGAACTATCTGTGGGTCGGTCCGCTTGGGCAACCGAAATACCGGCTGACACGCGGCGGTTCGGGTGTGGGAGCAGAGGCGGCACGGGTGACACGGATCCCGTCCGGGCATCCCGAAGGCTATCTCGAAGGGTTCGCCACGATCTATGCCGAAGCGGCACGGGCTATAATCGCTCGGCGCGATGGTCTGGCCGTTGATTCTGCGGTGACATTTCCGGGCCTCAAGGAAGGATTGGAGGGTGTTGCGTTTGTCGATGCCTGCGTCCGCTCGTCGGCCAGAAATGCGGTTTGGGTCAAGCTGAACTTGTGACACTGATCCTTCGCCGCGGGATCGGTCGGCCGGAGGCATCAGGTCCCGGCCCCGACGGGCTGATTTGTCAGGCGCGCAGCCGGTGGCGTTCGCGTTGCAGCCACAACGCCGTCATCAGCAGAGGGCCATTTTGCACCTCGCCCGAGCAGACCAGATCCAGAAGCTGGGCAAAATCGATCAGATGGCCGCGGATATCTTCGGCTTCATCTTCCAGACCATAAACCCCGGCCGCGCCATCGGGCAGGTCCGTCAGGGCGACGTATGCATAAATGTATTCCGTCTTTGCCCCCGGCGACGGGTAGTAGTTTGCCACCAGCAAAAGGGTGCCGAGGGTCAAAGCGGCCTCTTCCAGCGCTTCACGCCGGGCACAGTCTTCGGGTGACTCTCCGGGGTCGATCCGACCGGCAATGGCTTCGAGTTGCCAAGGGTTTGGGTCCCCCCGACCGTAGGGCCCAGCGCGAAACTGCTCGACCACCAACACGCGGTCGCGCACAGGATCATAGGGCAGAACGGTAACAGCATCCGCCGAGACAAAGGCGGCACGGGTGATCACCGGGCTCATACTGCCATCGAAACGGGCAAAGGACAGATCGAATTCCTCGACTGCGAAAAAATGCGCATAGGGCTGGCGGTGGCTGATCAGGTCGATCTGGCCGCCGTCACGGCGCACCAGGTGGGGCCGGGTATCCGCGATGGCCCGCAGTTTGCTTGCAGCCCGCACCATGATGGACCCAAGCCTTCCATGCACTGCTGCGGCCGGAGTGGTGCCAAAGACGCTCATCACCGCTTTGGCAGTTTCGGTGGCAAGGTCTGCGCCGCGGCCCCGCCAGTCATCCCTTGTCCAGGACGTTCCATCGCTTGGCTCGGCAGAAAAACAGTCGGCGTCCAGATCCACCAACTGCGCGGTGCGGATACGAACCGGCTGCCGCACAAGCCCGATAGCCTCGGCAAAGAACGCCAGCCTTGCCAGCGCCTCGTCCGACGGGGAAGCAATCAGCAAACCCTGAACTATGCTGTCTGCCTGTGGTATCAGCGCAAATGCCCCGGGTGCAGGCACCGACAGACCCTGCAAGCCAGCCGCGAACGCGTCCTGCATGTCTTCGGGCACGGTCAGGATCTCGTCAAGCAATGGCCGATAGCACAACGGACCGCAAAGAAAAACGGCGGGCATCAGCACGGCCTTTCAAGACCCGTCAGGTCCATCGCTGGCTTGTCCAATGCGCCAAGGCTCCGCCAAGCAAACCACCAAGCAAAAGCACACCCAGAATGTCCGGGCGCGCCAAGGGCGGCGCAAGCACGAAGACCCTCTCGAACACCCCAAGCAATGCGTCGAGCGGGGTATCGTACCGACCCTTGACCGCCCGGTCCAACACTTCGACACAGGCGAAAATCAGCAAGACGCAAACCACCATGGTGAACGAGGTGCGGATACCGGTGCCCATTGCCTCGACCCGGCCACGCGCCCTGTGCGCGAAGGGGCCCATGATGAACCATCCGCACAAGACACCCACGACCGCACTTACCTCGCGCACCACCCCGACCGGGCGGCCGCCGGGAATGGAAAGTCCGTACAGATGGGCGGCAAGGAACGCAACAAAAGCAAAGATTATGGCCGATACAAGCTTGGCTGCGGTAGGCATTCCTCTCCCCTTCTGTCCCGCGTGGCTTTACGAAGGTCGCGTGACCGTTATTTGCGTTACATCGCAGTTTCCGCCGCGGAAGGCTCCGGCGCAAGAGGTAAGGTAAAAGTTCCACATCCGACGGAATCGGTCGTCAAACCCTTGCCGCGCGATATCATCCCATCTTTCATTGAACACATCGTGCCAGCGGCGCAGGGTCTGGCTGTAGCTTTCGCCAAATTCGATCGACCCTTTCAAGCGCAGGCCCGCCTTTTCCACTTCTTCGTTCAATCGGAACGGCGCAGGGAGCATGCCGCCAGGAAAAATATATTTCTGAATGAAATCAACGCCACGTTTGTAAACATCCCAACGGTGATCAGGCACAGTGATGATCTGCAAGGTAGCATGGCACCCAGGTTTCAGGCGCTCACGCAGGGCGTTGAAATAGGTCGGCCAATAGCGCTCACCCACGGCTTCGAACATCTCGATGCTGGCGATACCGTCATAAAGGCCGCGTTCGTCGCGATAGTCCTGCAACTTGATTTCAACACGGTCAGACAGACCCGCCTTGGCGATCCGGTCCACTGCGTAGTCATATTGCGCCTGCGAAATGGTCAGTCCTGTGACACGCAAGCCCCGTTCACGCGCGGCATATTCGGCAAAACCGCCCCATCCACAGCCGATCTCCAGCACGTGTTCGCCCGGTTTCGCCCCGATCTGATCCACCATCGAGGCGTATTTCTGTTCCTGAGCCGTTTCCAGACTTTCCTGGCCAGTGTGGAACAGGGCGCTGGAATAGGTCATGCTGTCGTCCAGCCAAAGCCGGTAAAAGTCGTTGCCCAGATCATAGTGGGCGTGAATGTTCTTTTTGGCCTGCCGCCGGGAATTGGAGTGCAGCCAGAACCGAAAGCGTTCAAAACTGCGCAACAAACCCATACCGGGAAATCCGTCGTTGACGACGTTGTTGGCGGGAAGTTGGACAAGATCCAGAAACGCCTGCAAATCGGGGCTGGACCACCAACCATCCAGATAGGCATCGCAAAATCCCAGATCCCCTTCCCGGATCATGCGGGCGAACAGGTCATTGTTGTGGATCTCGATCTCGGCAATCGGACCGGGTCTTTCGCCTTCCAGCCGAAACCGCCGCCCGTCGGGCAGCACGAAATCCAGCCGGCCTTCGCCAAGACGTCTTGCGACCGCAAAGGCCTGGGCGAAATAGCGTGGCAGATCTGTCTGGCCTTTGGTCGTCGTCAGAAATTCCATCTTCCCTCCCCGGGGAACAGTCTTGTTATCATTACAGTTTCAGATACGCGCCAACCGCTCAAGAGTTTCGTGCCCCGTATGCCGCAAGGGCACGATTGCGTCCCTCGGCCAGATCAACCAGCGGTTTGGGATAGGGGCGCGATGCGTCAAGGCCCCATGATCTGGGTACAGCGTCGAAGTAGGACAGCGCCACAGGGCCCGGATTTCGCGACAACTCGGCGATATAGCGGTGGCGATACTCGGCCTTTGGGTCGAATTTTTCGACCTGTGTTGCAGGATTGAAGATCCGAAAGAACGGCGCGGCATCGGGGCCGGATCCGGCAGCCCATTGCCAGCCCATCGCATTGGCGGCCGGATCCCAATCCACAAGGCAGTCGGCAAACCAGTCAAGCCCGATTTTCCAATTCGTCATCAGATGCTTGGTCAGATAACTTGCCACGATCATCCGCGCCCGGTTGTGCATCCGGCCGGTCACATACATCTCGCGCATGGCGGCATCGACAAAGGGTTCCCCGGTTAGCCCACGCCGCCAATACTCGGCGTCCTTGTTGTCATCGCGCCACGGGAAGGCATCCCATTCCGGCTTCCAGTTGGCACGGGTGATATGGGGCGTGTGGTGCATCAGGTGGTAGGCGAACTCGCGCCAGATCAGTTCCTTCAGAAAGGTCTCGCCCCCCTTGGCACCACCCTGCATCGCCCGCCAGCCTGCGGCCCAGATCGTGCGCGGACCGATCTCGCCATAGGCAAGATTTTCCGACAACCCGGATGTGCCATCCACAGCCGGCAAGTCGCGGTCGGCCGCATAGGCATCGATGCTGGTCGCGATGAACCGGTCCAGCCGGGCCAGAGCCGCGGCCTCACCCACCTGCACATGGCCTGCCACCACCTCCGCCCCGCGGCGCATTGCGGCCCCCATGTTCCAGTCGCTCAAGCTGTCACTGGCAGGCCACGTCGCGGGCGGCATCAGTGACATGGGCGTAGGATGCGGGTCTTTCACCGCGCGGTCCCGCACGGCTTTCCAGAACGGCGTATAGACGCGGTAATATCCACCCGAGCCCGTCTCCACCTCCCACGGTTCGAACAGCAGATGGCCAGCAAAGCTGCGCGCCTCTACCCCCTGCGCCTTCAATGCCGCCTTCACGGTCGTATCCCGCGCAACCGAGGCTGGATCATAGAGCCGATGCCACCAAACCCCCGCCGCACCGGTTTCGGCCATGACGGTTTGCAGAACCGGCAGGGCCTTCCCCTTGCGCAGGACCAGACGCGATCCAACAGCCTCAAGCGATTTGGCAAATGACGCAAGACCAAGACCCAGCCGCCACTTCGGCGCGGCCCCCAAGGCTTCGGTCTCCGGGTCAAGAATGAACACCGGTATCATTGGCCGACCGGACAGAGCAGCCTCTGCCAGCATGGCAGAGTCCAGCACGCGCAAGTCCCGGCGCAGCCAAAGGATCAGGGGAGCATCGG
This sequence comes from Paracoccaceae bacterium, assembly GCA_046294955.1. Taxonomy (GTDB): domain Bacteria; phylum Pseudomonadota; class Alphaproteobacteria; order Rhodobacterales; family Rhodobacteraceae; genus Pseudotabrizicola. The sequence goes on along the minus strand of JBKBOF010000057.1, from coordinate 4,431 downwards.
TCATCTGTCTGGCGCGCTTTCCGGTTCCGTTGGTTGGTTACGGCGGAACGTACCTTTCGGATCACCCGGCCCCCACTTGTGTTAACATTTAGCCGTGAATACGGATCCGGCAATGCCCACAGGAACGGGCATGCTGGCGCTTACAGCGCCCGGTCCAAGGCCGCAATCAATTGAGCCACCTCGGCTGCACTGGTGTAATGTGTCGCACTCATCCGAAGCACGCCCTTCGCTGCGTCCACCCCCAAGGCGGCCAACGGGCGAACGGCGTAGAAATCGCCGCCCCCGCAGGCAATGCCATCGCGCCCCAACGCCTCGGCCACGGGAAGCGCTTCACGGTCCAGCGCCACCGCCACCGTCGGCGCGCGCGCTGTGGCCAGACGCGGACCAATCAGGCGCAGATCGTTCCGCGCGGCCAGATAGTCAAGCAAGGGGGCAATGACCGCCACCTCTTGGGCGCGCATCAGATCGTGCACCGCCCGGTTCCGCGCCACCGCGTCGCCGCTGATCCCATGATGCGCGGCAAGGTCATCGACATAATCCGCCATCCCTGCACAGGCCGCAACCTGCGCATGATCCGGGCCTGCGGGGGTGTGGCGCTTGTAAAGCACCGACTGGTTGAAGAAATGCGCCTGACCGGGAAGCTCCATGCCGAAGGCCCGTCGCAGGACCATGATGCCCTGATGCGGGCCATAGGTCTTGTAGGCCGAAAACAGATAGGCATCACATCCAAGCGCAGCAACATCGGGAAACCCGTGCGGGGCATAGCTGACACCATCCACCACCGTCCGTGCCCCAGCCGCTGCCGCCATGGCGCTGATCGCCGCCACATCGTTGATTTCCGCCACCACATTCGAGCAATGCGGAAAACAAACCAGCCGCACCCGGCCATCGGCCAGCAGACCTTGCAGATCTGCCGGATCAAGTCTGCCGGTCTGCGGGTCGATTTGCCACTCGCGGACCTCCACCCCCTCATCCGCCAACCGTCTCCAAACACCGGAATTGGCCTCATGATCCTGATTTGTAACCACAATCGCGGCGGTCTGATCCCGCAGCCAGCCGCGCACCGCCTGTGCCAGAACGTAGGTGTTCGCGCTGGTCGAAGGGCCAAATGACACTTCTTCGCGCGGCACGTTCATCATTGCTCCCAGCCGTGTACGGGCCTCGTCCATTTCGGCGCCTGCCAGTTCTGAAGCCGTATATGGGGCGTAGGGTTGCACCTTGCGATGGGTATAAAACCGCGTCAGCCGGTCTATGACCTGACGGCATGGGTAACTGCCGCCTGCGTTCTCGAAAAACGCATGGGTTGACAACACCGGGCTGTCAAACGCCGGAAACTGCGCACGGACAAAGGTCAAATCAAGGGCCATGGAATTTTCCCAAAGTTGCGGTGCCAATGCTTGCCGGGGGAATTTGGGAAAGGCAATGGACCTTGCCGAAAAAACGGCCAGCCAGATCAGCGCGGTTGCACAGGATCTTACCTAGCCAGAACCCCAGCTGTCCGGTATCGGATCCGATGCCAGCCCCGTTTGGGACGCCGGCCGATATACCTGCGGTTCATCTGTTCCCAAATATCCCGGGGGGAGCCGCAGGCGGGGGGCAGCGCCCCCTGCCCGGCCACCACCCCCGCGTGCGCTTCAGGCAGTCACATCCACCACAACCCGCCCCTGAACCTCACCGCGCAAGATCGCCGCGCCCAGGTCCGGCACCTCGGCCAGCGTGGCGGGCCGGATCATCGCTTCCAGCTTGTCCATCGGAAGGTCGGTGGTGATGCGGTTCCAGGCTGTCACCCGGCGGGCATAGGGGACCGTTACCGAATTGATACCCAGAAGGTTGATGCCGCGCAAAAGGAAAGGGATGATATTGGCCGGAACGACCAGACCGCCGGCATTGCCCACCGCCGCCACGGACGCATTCGATTTCATCTGACCCAACACGCGGGCCAGCATCTGGCCTCCCACAGCATCGACACAGCCCGCCCAGATCTCGCTTTCCATCGGACGTTTGATCGCTTCTGCCAGATCTGCACGGGGCACGATCCGCGTCGCCCCAAGCTCGCGCAGATACCCTTCGGTATCGGGCCGCCCTGTCACGGCCGCGACCTGATAGCCCAGCCGCGCAAGGATGGCCACGGCAATGGACCCGACACCACCAGCGGCCCCCGTAACCAGAACCTCGCCGCCCGTGGTGTTCAGCCCGTGTTCTTCCAACGCCATCACTGCCAGCATCGACGTAAACCCTGCCGTGCCAACCGCCATCGCCTGCCGTGCCGTCAGCCCGTCGGGCAGATGCACCAGCCAGTCGGCCTTGACCCGTGCGCGCGTGGCAAATCCGCCCCAATGCGCTTCGCCCACCCGCCAGCCTGTCAGCACCACCCGGTCGCCGGGGGTATAGCGGCTGTCGTCCGACGCCTCGACCACCCCGGCGAAATCTATGCCCGGCACATGCGGGTAAGTGCGCACCAGACCGCCGCCGTTGGGCGACAGGCACAATCCATCTTTATAGTTCAGCGTTGAAAACTCGACCCGAACGGTCACATCCCCCGGTGGCAAGGCATCGTCGGGCAGATCTGCAAGCCGCGCAACCGCCTGACCGTCCTCGCCCTTTTCCATCAGCACAGCCCGCATGATCCGCCTCCGTCTTTTGCTATTGCCCAAGGTCGCGCCGGTCTGGCCCACCCTTGCCTGCAAAGAGGCAACAGGCATCTGTGAAGGTCAACCCCCGTTAAGTCTACTTGCATCGGCATCAGGAGGCACCACATTCAGATAATCGCTTGTGAGCGGCAGTTTCCTTTACTACGGTCCTGTTTGGGTCTGTGGCATCTGGGGGCGCCGGAGTCCGCATTGAATACTCGGGGAGAAAACATGAACCACGCGAAACTAATGTTTGCCTGCGCTGTATCGGCCTTGGCACTTTCGTCGGCCGCCCGTGCCGCCGATAAGGAACTTCTGGTTTTTGACTGGGCAGGCTGGGAAATCGACGGCGCGCTGTCCCAGTATGTCGAAAAGCACGGCCAGAAGCCGAGCTATTCGTTCTTCGGTGATGATGACGAGGCATTTCAAAAGGTAAGCTCGGGTTTCCGCGCTGATGTGGCCCACCCCTGCGCCTCGGCTGTTCCGCGCTATCGCGATGCCGGCCTCATCGAGCCGTGGGACACGTCCAAGATCACTGCGTTTGCCGATCTTGATCCGCGCATGTACGACAATGACATCCTGAAGGATGATGCAGGCCTTTGGTTCCTGCCACTGGACACGGCCTATGCCGCCGTTGCCTATAACACCGAAAAAGTTCCGGCCGAAGACGTGGCAACCTTGCAGGTCTTTACCGACCCGAAATATGCGGGCCGCATTTCCTTGCCCGACAGCAATGATGACGTGTGGTCGCTTGCCTTTCTGGCCACCGGGGTCACGTCCTGGGACGACGTGACGGACGCGCAGTTCACCGCCGCCGCCGACTGGCTGCGGGCCGTGCATCCCAATGTGCGGGCCTATTGGTCCGACCCGGCCGAAATGACACAACTCATGGCGTCGGGCGAGGTTCTGGTCAGCTGGTCGTGGAACGACGGCGTGGCCTTGCTGCGGTCGGAAAACTTTCCCGTCGAATTCAATCGCAACACGAAGGAAGGGTCCGCGACTTTCTTCTGTGGCTTCGTCAACCTGAAAGACGGCCCCGGCAACGAGGACAAGGTCTATGACTTCGTTAATTCGCTGCTGACAGCCGAAGGGGCTGCCGCGATCGTCGAAGAGCTTGGCTATGCCATCTCGAACACGGCGGCCATGGACACACTGTCGGACGACACGTTGAAAGCCGCTTATCTTGATCCGGTGGATAGCACGTTGTTCATGCAATCGCCGACCAGCGGCGACTTCCGCGAGAAAATGATCTCGGAATTCGAGTTGATCAAGTCGGGTTTCTGACCACCCGAAGCCGGACGAAGGACATCTGACGGAACGTGCCCGGTTGGCCCTGCCATCCGGGCGCTTTTTTGTGCGCAGATCGCATCTTGTGACCCAACCTAAGCCCGCCTATATTCAATCTGTTCGGGGTAACCCGGACTATGGTGATAAACGCACCTGTAATAGACGGCTCGGACCCGGGGGCGGTACCCGGCGACTCCACCAATACACCCGGCGTTTCGGGGGCCTGGGGTCGAAATAGGATCGACGAACGTTCAAAGAGGCCAGCTTTCACTCGGTGAGGTACCACCGTTATCGGTCCAAAAGTACAGTTGCAAACGACAACCGTGCTCCGATGGCTCTGGCTGCGTAAGCAGTTCGAACATCGAAACTTAAGTCCTTGCGCTTAGCCGCGTAAGGCGGGGTTCGCAGGTACCTGGCAACAGAAACCTGCACCTTCTCTCCCCTTCGTGACTTGCACCATGGCCAAACCCGCGCCACGCTTTTGCGATGCGCGCCGTGGCCGTCTGCCTGTCCT
>JBKBOF010000056.1:0-17155 GCA_046294955.1 Paracoccaceae bacterium | reverse complement strand
GGTTCAAGACCACGCTCGACCGCGGCTTGAAGCTTTTGGATGACGAGCTGGAACGGTTGCCCGAAAGCGGCGATTTGCCGGGGGCGACCGCGTTCCGGTTGTATGACACCTATGGTTTTCCGCTTGATCTGACCCAGGATGCCTTGCGCGAACGTGGGCGGGCGGTTGACGTGGCAGGTTTTGATGCAGCCATGTCCGAGCAAAAGGCCAAAGCCCGCGCCACTTGGTCGGGCACCGGCGAAGCGGCGGATGGCAAGATCTGGTTTGATCTGGCCGAAGATCATGGCCCGACCGAATTTCTGGGTTATGACACCGAAACGGCAGAGGGCGAGATCAACGCCCTGGTGCGTGACGGGGCGGTGATCAACGGGGCCAACACCGGCGAAAGCGTACAGATCGTGGTGAACCAGACGCCTTTCTATGCTGAGTCGGGTGGTCAGGTTGGGGATACGGGATTGATCCGCACCGATACGGGTATGGCGGAAGTGACTGATACCAAAAAAACTGCCGGGGTTTTCATTCATATCGCTCGGGTGATCGAAGGCCATATTGCCAAGGGTCAGCCTGCCAAGCTTGAGGTTTCCCACACCCGCCGCCGCCAGATCCGCGCCAATCACTCGGCGACGCATCTGTTGCACGAGGCTTTGCGCCGTGCGCTTGGCGACCATGTGGCCCAGAAGGGCAGTCTGAACGCACCGGATCGCCTGCGCTTTGACTTCAGCCACTCGGTTGGCTTGGCGGCGGCTGAACTGCATCAGGTGGAAGGCGAGGTAAACAATTTCATCCGTCAGAATAGTCCGGTGGAAACCCGTATCATGACCCCGGACGACGCCCGCGCCATAGGGGCGCAGGCCCTGTTTGGCGAAAAGTACGGCGAAGAGGTGCGTGTGGTGTCGATGGGCGTGCTTGAGGGCAGCGCCAAAGGGGCGGATGGGCACACCTATTCACTGGAATTGTGCGGCGGCACGCATGTCGCCCGCACCGGTGACATCGGATCCTTCGTGCTGTTGGGAGACTCGGCCTCGTCCGCTGGGGTGCGGCGGATCGAAGCTTTGACCGGGCAGGCGGCGTTGGACCACTTGCGGCTGCAAGATGCACGTCTGAGCGACGTGGCCTCGGTGCTGAAAACTCCGGCCGCCGATATTGTGGACCGAGTAAAGGCGCTGTTTGACGAACGCCGCACGCTCCAGAACGAAGTGGCGCAACTGCGCCGGGAACTGGCGATGGGTGGCAAATCGGGTGGTCCGGAAGCCAAGGATATCAATGGTGTAAAGTTCATTGCTCAGGTTCTGTCCGGCGTCTCGGGTAAGGATTTGCCATCGTTGATTGACGAGATGAAGGTGCGTTTGGGATCGGGTGCTGTGCTTTTGATTGCCGACACCGGCAACAAACCGGCGGTGGCTGCAGGGGTCACTGGCGATCTGACCAACACGCTTTCGGCCGTGTCTCTGGTCAAGGCCGCAGCCGAGGCCATGGGCGGAAAAGGCGGTGGGGGTCGCCCGGATATGGCGCAGGCCGGAGGCGCGGATATTGCGCAGGCCGACGCGGCCATTGCCGCAGCCGAAGCCGTGATCAAAGGATAGACCGATGCCAACAGCCCTGTGGATCGCCCATGTCGATGTGACCGATGCCGATGCCTATGGCAGCTATGCCAAGGGGGCAGGCCCGGCCATCGCCGCACATGGTGGGGTGTTTCTCGCCCGTGGTGGGCGCTATGTGCAACTTGAAGGCAATGATCGCGCCCGCAATGTGGTTGCGCGTTTTCCAAGCCTTGAGGCAGCAGTGGCTTGCTACAACAGCGCCGAATACCAAGCGGCTTTGGCCCACGCCAAAGGGGCGAGTGTGCGCGATCTGGTCGTTGTCGAAGAAATCAGCTGATTTTTCAGCACATTTTCGCGATTTGTACCCGGCGCTGTAGGGATCCTCCTTATGGTGTCGTTTGGTTTCATGCTATTGTCATGAAAAGAAACGCCGAGGCCGAGCCATGTTTTCTTCTAGAAGTGGGGCACGCTGATGTGCCGTTGGGCTGCCTATAGCGGGGCACCGATTTTTCTTGACGAGATCATCAGCCGACCGGGCCATTCGCTGATCCACCAGTCGCATTGTGCCACGCAATGCCACACCGCCATCAATGCCGACGGTTTTGGCGTAGCGTGGTATGGTGATCGGCCAGAGCCGGGTCTTTACCGCGATGTGATGCCGGCATGGTCAGACCCCAATCTGCGCAGCCTGACGGCGCAGGTGAAATCTGGCCTGTTTCTGGCACATGTGCGGGCCAGCACCGGGACCGCCACCAGTCGCAACAATTGCCATCCGTTCACATGGGGGCGCTGGTCGTTCATGCACAACGGCCAGGTCGGCGGCTATGACAGCTTTCGCCGGGATGCCGACATGATGATCCCCGACGCTCTGTATCCCTGTCGCAAGGGGGCGACCGATTCCGAGGCGCTGTTCCTGATTGCGGTGGCCGAAGGGCTGGACAATGACCCGAAAGGCGCGTTGGAGCGGGCGGCTGCACGGTTGATTTCACTCGCCCGCGCCAAGGGCACCGCACCCCATCTGCGGCTGACGGGGGCGTTGTCCGATGGCAAACGGCTGTATGCCATGCGCTACGCCACTGATGAATTCGCCCCTACATTGTATCACCGCTGGTCCGATACGCGGCGTGGCACCGCTGTGGTGTCGGAACCGCTTGAGACAGGCGAAGGCGGCTGGGTCGAGGTGCCACCCTACAGCTTTTGCACCATCGATGGTGACAGCATCAATACCGAAGACTTTTATCCCTGCCGGTTGACCGCAGCTGCGTGATCTTCCGACTTGGTTGCGGCCGTGCCTGATTTCCCGTTAAGCTTTGCCCAGCGGAGGGGAACAATGCGCGGTCAAAACAGCAGACCCTGGCTCTTCGGGGCAGCGGCCTTGGCCCTTCTGTTGTGTGCTGTCGCCGGATCGTTCACCTGGCGGCAAAGCCTCGCGAAATCTTTCGACGACACGGCCCGGCGCGGCGACAATGTTCTGCTGTTGGCCACCACTGCGCTTTCGGGCGAGTTGGAGCGGTTTGAACGCCTGCCACCGTTGATTGCCGAGCAGGATGTGATCAGGCGCCTCGTGCTTGCCCCCGACAACCCGGCTTTGGTCAACACTGCAAATACCTTTTTGCGCCGGATCCAACGCCAATTGGGGGCAACCGACATCTATCTGATGGACGCCACCGGGTTGACAATCGCAGCATCAAACTTTGACACTGACACGTCCTTTATCGGCGGCAACTTCGCGTTTCGACCCTATTTTTCGGACGCTATCACAGGTGGGACCGGTCGTTTCTATGCGCTTGGCACCACCAGTCGAAAGCGGGGATATTATTTCGGCGCGCCGGTCATGGATACGGACCGGGTCATGGGCGCCCTGGCGATCAAGATCGACCTCGATGCGATTGAAAATACATGGAGCGGCGGCGACTACGCGGTTCTGGTGACAGATCCCGAAGGCGTTATTTTTCTGTCATCACGTCCTGATTGGCGCTTTGCAGCCATGCGGCCATTGTCTATGGCCTCACAGGATCGCATCGCAGCGACCCGGCGCTATGCCGACACTGACATAGGGCTTTTGGAAATCGTGTCTGAAGCCACGCATCGCGACAGCCCGGTGCTGCAAATTTCCACTGCGGACGGCCCGCGAGAGTATCTACTGCGCAACATGCCGATGACGCGCGCGGGATGGACCGTGCATGTTCTGGTCGACACCGCACCGGCACGGGCGGCCGCGTTGACGCTTTCTTTTGTGGCCATGCTCGGCGTCGGTGTTCTGGCGATGCTGGGGGCGGTGGTCTGGCAACGGCGCCTGCGGTTGGATGAACGGCTTCAGGTCCAGGCGGAGGCCCGCGCCACCTTGGAACGGCGGGTCGAGGAGCGCACGCACGAATTGCGACAGGCGCAGGCAGATTTGGTGCAGGCGGGAAAAATGGCGGCGTTGGGGCAAATGTCAGCAGCGCTCAGCCACGAATTCAACCAGCCTCTTGCCGCCGCGCGCACCTATGCCGACAACGCTGGCGTCCTGATCGACCGGGGACGGATACCGGAGGCACGGGCCAATATCGACCGCATCCTTGGACTGATCAACCGTATGACCAGCATCAGCCGTCATCTGCGCAGTTTTGCCCGCGCGCCGGGGCAAAAGCTATCGCAGGTGTCTTTGGCCGATGTGGTCGAGGCGGCCGTCGAAATTGCCACCCTGCGCATCAGTGCCGCTCAGGCAGATTTGACCATCGACCTGCCACAAGATCTGCCGCCGGTGATTGCGGGGCCAGTGCGATTACAGCAGGTTCTGGTCAACCTCCTGACAAATGCCGCCGATGCTGTCGAAGGGTTGGACCGCCGCGAGATCCATCTTGTGGCTGAAGCGGTTGGCAAGGACGTGGTGATCTGCATTTCGGATTCCGGTCCGGGCGTGCCCGAAGGGCTGGCGGCGCGGATTTTTGATCCGTTCTTTTCCACCAAGGGTGTTGGCAAGGGTCTTGGGTTGGGTCTGTCTATTTCCTATAATATAATCAAAGATTTCGGAGGTGATCTTTCTGTAAACTCTGGTCTCGGTGCCTGCTTTGCCATCCGGCTTTCCGCCGCGCCCACCGTTCGGCAAGAGGCGGCAGAATGACCGATTTGCGCATCCTTCTGGTCGATGACGAACCCGATCTGCGCGCGTCCACCGCGCAGGCTCTGGATCTTGCAGGCTTTGTCGTGCAGGATTTCGCAGCACCTGAACGTGTGATGGACCTTGTCAGCTTCGGGTTTCCCGGTGTGGTGCTGACCGATATCCGGATGCCCGGCATGGACGGGCTGACCCTGATGAACCGGGTGCACGAGATTGACCGTGATATCCCGGTGATCCTGATCACCGGACATGGTGACGTGCAGCTTGCCGTCCGCGCGATGCGCGAAGGTGCCTATGACTTTGTGGAAAAGCCGTTCGACGCCAGCCAACTGGCCGAAATCGTTGCGCGGGCGTCGGATTACCGACGTCTGGTGCTGGAAAACCGCGTGCTAAAGGCCGCAGCGGGGCAGTTGGATGATCTGGAACAACGGCTGATCGGGCGGTCAAACGTGATGATCGACCTGCGACGTCGCATCCGCACCCTTGGCCCGACCGATGCCGACGTACTTATCGTGGGAGAAACCGGCGCGGGAAAAGAGGTGGTGGCCCGTGCGTTGCACGACCTGTCGCCGCGGGCACGCAAGCCCTTTGTCGCGATTGATTGCGCCGCCATCCCTGCTGCCCTGATCGAAAGCGAATTGTTCGGGCATGAGGCAGGGGCGTTTCCCGGTGCCTTGCGGGCGCGCTATGGCAAGTTCGAGCATGCGCGTGGTGGCACAATCCTGCTGGATGACATCGCGTCCATGCCGTTTGACATGCAGGGCAAGCTTGTGCGGGTGATTGCAGAACGCACGGTCACCCGGCTTGGCTCCAACGAGGCGGTGCCGCTGGATGTGCGGTTCATGGCGACATCGCGCGTGCCACTGGAAGCCGAGGTCGAGGCCGGGCGGTTCAGGGCAGATCTTTTGTATCGGCTGAACGTTGTGACGCTTCTTGTGGCGCCACTGTCAGCGCGGCGGGAGGATATTCCGCTGCTGTTCCTGCGCCTTCTGGCTGAGGCCGCCAGTCGCCACCGGTCTGACCCGGCCCCGGCATCCCCGGCGATGATCGCGCAACTGACGGCACGGGACTGGCCCGGAAATGTGCGCGAGTTGCGCAATGCAGCAGACCGCTACGCGCTTGGATTGGGCGAGGGGGCTTCCGTGCAGGACGACCCCCCTTCGCGTCTGGCCGAACGGGTCGCCGAGTTTGAAAAGCGCGAGCTCGAAGCCGCCCTTGCCGCACATCGTGGCAATCTGAAACCGGTCTATGAATCACTTGGGCTGTCGCGTAAGACGCTGTGGGAAAAAATGCAAAAGCACGGGCTGGACAAGGCGCAGTTCGGTTCGGCTGGCGCGACCGAGGCCGGGTAACGCACGAAATCCGCCCATCCTTGGGGGCAGATGTTACGATATCCACCCATCATGGCGGCGCGCGCTGAGTTTGGTTGCGCAAACATGTCATGAAACGATTGAGATCACGCCCGGCACGCGGTTCACTGCTGCCAGCAAGTCGGCGCGCAGGAGGCGCGCAGTCGTGTGGACACTTTGGGAGGACTACATGTTCATCAAGACACTCGCCACCGCCGCGGTGGCCGGCCTTATTGCAACCAGCGCCATGGCACAGGACAAATCTGACTGGCCCAAGGACATGACCATCGGCACCGCTTCGCAAGGTGGCACCTATTTCGTTTATGGCAACGGCTTTGCTGGCTATATCTCCGAAGCTTTGGGCGTGAATACCACCGGCGAAGTGACCGGCGGTCCGGTCCAGAATGTGACCCTTGTCGAAACCGGCGATCACCTGATGGGGCTTGTGACCATGGGTCCGGCCTATGACGCATGGATCGGCAAGTCCGAACTGGCCCCAGGGCTGGAGCACAAATCGGTGCGCGCATTGTTCCCGATGTATCAGACCCCGTTTCAGGTTGTGGCTTTGAAATCATCCGGCATCAAATCGGTATCTGATCTTACTGGCAAGCGGGTGTCGGTCGGCCCGGCCGGTGGCACACCCGGCACCTATTGGCCGCAATTCCTTGCGGCGCTGGACGTCAAGGCCAACATCTCGAACGCGGGCGCGGCCGATGCAGGCGGGCAATTGTCGGACGGTCTGATCGACGCCTTCGCCTTTGCCGCCGGAGTGCCGATCTCGGCGTTTGCCGAATTGGCGGCACAGCAGGATGTGGTGATGTTCGGCTTTACGCCCGAAGAACAGGCCAAGGTGCTGGAAGCCTTCCCGGCCATGGCCCCGTTCACCATTCCGTCGGGCACCTATGCCAAGCATGACTATGATCAGCCGACTGTCGCTCTGTGGAATTTTGCCGTGGCGCATCAGGACATGCCCGAGTCGCTGGCCTATGAAATCACCAAGCTGGCCTTGGACAACAACGACCGCATGAAGCAGATCCACGCGACAGCGGCTGAGACGCTGGTGGAAAACTGGGACAAGAACACCTTCATGACCTTTCATCCCGGTGCAGTGAAATACTATGAAGAAAAGGGGATCACGATCCCCGACGCTCTGAAATAAGACGCGGTCCCTGACCACGCGAGGGGCGCCCGGCAGGATCGGGCGCCCCTTTTCAGATCAGCATTCGGGGGGATACCGACCATGACTGCGCCAAGCACGGACGCCACCACCACGCAAGATATTGCATCCGGCGTTGACAACGAAATCTTTGCTGGAAATCAGCGTAAGCCGACCGGGTCGGTCGGGCTGGTCATTGCGGCAATGTGTGTGGCCTATACCGCTTTTCACATTGGGGTGATGAACCTTTATCCACTCGAAACATGGACCTACCGTCTGCTGCATGTGGGCGGAGGATTGACCATCGGCTTCCTGCTGTTTTCGTCGCTCAGCTTTGCCGAGGTCGAAGGCACGGCGCGCCCCGGCCGATTGTTGATGCTTGCCCCCGGCGCAGTGCTGGTCGGCACCGCCTTTTTGCAGGTTACGTGGTTCTGGTTGTCAGGCTCGGGCGTGGAACAGGCTGCACAGGCCACGGCCTTCCGTTGGACCTTTGGCGTGCCGTTGCTGGTCGGAACGGTCTGGGTGCTGCTGCTGGGCTGGTTCATGCCCGAACCGCGCCGTACCCGGCTGGACGCGGTCGATATCGTGCTTGCGATCGCAGCGATTGCAGTCACCGCCTATATCATCTTCCACGCGCCACTGTTGCGGTTGCGGGCTGGTACGGCCTTGGCCAAAGAGGCCGATATGTTTGCCGCCCTTGTCGGTGTGATCCTGATCCTTGAGTTGACCCGGCGCATGGCAGGTCTCGCCCTTGTCATCATCGCCAGCATCTTCGTGATCTACAGCTTTGTCGGCCCATGGCTGCCGGGCATCCTGTATCACCGGGGCTATTCGCTGACGCGGTTCTTTACCTATGTGTTTACTGATCAGGGTATTTTGGGCCCGACCACGGCGATCTCGTCGACCTACATCATCCTGTTCGTAGCCTTTGCGGCGTTCTTGCAAGCGTCTCGCGTCGGGGAGTATTTCGTGAACTTCGCCTTTGCGGCTGCGGGCGATCGTCGCGGCGGTCCGGCCAAGGTGGCGGTGTTCGGATCGGGCCTGATGGGTATGATCAACGGCACATCCGCCGGCAATGTGGTGGCGACCGGGTCGCTGACCATCCCCCTGATGAAAAAGGTGGGCTACAAACCCCAGACCGCTGCGGCGGTCGAGGCGGCAGCATCTTCGGGCGGGCAGATCCTGCCGCCGATCATGGGAGCGGGCGCCTTCATCATGTCGGAAATCACCGGCATCGCCTATTCCGATATCGTGGTGGCGGCCATCATCCCCGCACTTTTGTATTTCGTCAGTGTCTATTTCAACGTCGATCTGGCGGCGCAGAAATATGACATGAAGGGTCTTCCGCGCGACGAGTTGCCGAAGTTTTCCAAGCTTGCCAAGCAGGTCTTCCTGTTCATCCCGATCTTCATCCTGATCGGGGCGCTGTTCATGGGATATTCCGTGATCCGCGCCGGAACCCTTGCGATGGCTGCCGCAGCGGTGGTGTCATGGCTGACGCCCTACAAGATGGGGGTGAAAGAGATCCTGTTCGCGCTGGAAATATCGACCAAGATGACGCTGCAACTGGTCGCGGTCTGTGCGGCGGCGGGTATCATCGTGGGCGTGATTGCGCTGACCGGGCTTGGCACGCGGTTCTCGTCACTGCTGCTGGGGTTGGCGGAAAACAACCAGATGCTGGCGTTGTTCTTTGCGATGATTGTGTCGATTGTGTTGGGCATGGGGATGCCGACCACGGCGGCCTATGCCGTGGCAGCGTCGGTGATCGCGCCGGGGCTGATCAGCATGGGCATCGACATGCTGACCGCGCACTTCTTCATCTTCTACTTTGCGGTGATGTCGGCGATCACCCCACCGGTGGCACTGGCGGCCTATGCCGGCGCTGCGATTGCCCGGTCTGACCCGATGAAGACAAGCGTTGAAAGCTTCAAGATGGGGATGGCGGCTTTTGTGGTGCCGTTCATGTTCTTTTCGTCGCCAGAGCTGTTGATGCAAGGCGAATGGCTGGACATCATTCATGTGGTTGCGGGTGCACTTCTGGGCGTGTTCCTGCTGTCGTCTTCGGTGCAGGGCTGGTTCTTTGGCAACGTCAGCATGGTGCTTCGCCTTGTGCTGGCCACCGCTGCGGTTGCCATGATCGACTCGGGCTTTTTGTCGGATGCTCTGGGGATCGGCACGGCGATCATCGTCTGGGCGATCCAGAAGAAGTTGGTCAAGCCCGGATCAGTGGCACGCGGGGCCGACTGACACGCAACGGGGCCATGCCAAAAGCCGGATGGTCTGACAAAAACAGAAAACCCGCGCAAAGCCAAAGCTTTGCGCGGGTTTTTCAATGTGGCGGTAAGCCAAGCGAAACTGCCCCCGAAGGGGCCGCTATCTTAGGCGCTGCGGCTTTGACGCTTGCGTTCGTTCGGGTCCAGATGGCGTTTGCGCATCCGCACCGACTTCGGCGTGACCTCGACCAATTCATCATCGTCGATATAAGCGATGCACTGTTCAAGGCTCAGCTTGACCGGGGTGGTCAGGCGCACGGCCTCGTCCGTGCCCGATGCCCGCACGTTGGTCAATTGCTTGCCCTTCAGCGGGTTCACCTCAAGGTCATTGTCGCGGCTATGCTCGCCGATGATCATGCCGGTATAAACCGGTTCCTGCACCCCGATGAAGAAGTGGCCACGATCTTCCAGCTTCCACATCGCGTAAGCCACCGACACGCCGGATTCCATCGAGATCAGCACGCCCTGACGGCGCCCTTCGATCGGGCCCTTGTGCGGGGCCCAGCCGTGGAACACGCGGTTCAGAACCCCGGTGCCACGGGTGTCTGTCATGAACTGACCGTGATAGCCGATCAATCCGCGTGACGGCACATGAGCTATGATCCGGGTCTTGCCCGCGCCCGCGGGTTTCATCTCGACCAGATCACCCTTGCGCGGGCCGGTCAGCTTTTCGATCACCGGACCGGTGTATTCGTCATCCACGTCGATGGTGACTTCTTCGATCGGCTCGGATTTCACCCCGTCAATGTCTTGCATCAGCACGCGCGGGCGGCTGATCGACAGCTCGAACCCTTCACGGCGCATGTTTTCGATGAGCACACCCATCTGTAATTCGCCGCGCCCGGCCACTTCAAAGGCGTCACCGCCGGGGGTGTCCGTCACCTTGATCGCGACGTTGATTTCGGCTTCGCGCATCAGACGTTCGCGGATGACACGGCTTTGAACCTTGCTGCCTTCCTTGCCCGCCAGCGGCGAGTCGTTGATGCCAAATGTGATCGAGATGGTCGGCGGATCAATCGGCTGCGCGGGCAGGGCGGTGTCTACCTCCAGTGCACACAGTGTGTCGGCAACCGTGGCCTTGGTCATGCCGGCCAGCGTGACGATGTCGCCCGCTTCCGCAGCGTCAATCGGGGTCATCACCAGACCACGATAGGCCAAAACTTTCGAGACGCGAAACTGCTCGATCCGATCGCCATCGCGGGACAGCGCCTTGATGGTTTCGCCTGCGCGCAGCGTGCCGGCCTCGACCCGGCCGGTCAGGATGCGGCCGATGAACGGGTCTGCCGACAGGGTGGTGGCCAGCATCCGGAACGGCTCATTCCGGCGCGCGATCTGCGCAGGTGCCGGAACATGCTTCAGCACCAGATCAAACAGCGCCGACAGATCCTTGCGCGGCCCGTCCAGCTCGACATCGGCCCAACCGGACCGGCCCGAGGCATACAGCACCGGGAAATCAAGCTGATCGTCATCCGCACCAAGGTTGGCGAACAGATCGAACACTTCGTTCAACGCGCGCGACGGTTCGGCGTCATGCTTGTCCACCTTGTTCAGCACCACGATCGGGCGCAGGCCAAGGGCAAGCGCCTTGGATGTCACGAATTTGGTCTGCGGCATCGGGCCTTCGGCGGCATCGACCAGCAGCACCACGCCGTCCACCATCGACAGGATCCGCTCCACCTCGCCGCCGAAATCGGCGTGGCCGGGGGTGTCAACGATGTTGATGCGGGCGCCTGCCCATTCCAGCGAGGTGCACTTGGCGAGAATCGTGATCCCACGCTCGCGTTCGATGTCATTGCTGTCCATCGCGCGTTCGGCAACCGCCTGGTTGTCGCGAAACGCGCCGGATTGTTTCAGAAGCTCGTCAACGAGCGTGGTTTTGCCATGGTCAACGTGCGCGATGATGGCAATGTTGCGAAGCTCCATCGGGAAGGGGTCACTTTCAATAGGGTCTGATGATTGTTGCGCTGCCCTTACAGGGTTTTGCGTGGCTTGGCCAGTGCCCATCACGTCGCGACATAGCGGTCGCGGCGATGGTTGATGGCGATGATGAGATTGAGCACCACGGCACCCAGCAGGGACCAGATGACGACACGGGCCGGAAACAGGGCGAAAGCTACGGCAAAGATCACCGCATCTGCGCAGAGCTGGACATATCCTGCGCGAAAGCCAAAGCGATCCTGCACCAACAGCGCCAGCATCCCCAGCCCGCCCAAAGACCCGTTGTGGCGGAACATCGCCAGAAGCCCAAGCCCTGTCAGTGCACCAAAGATCACTGCTGCCAAGGGGGTGGACAGATGGCTGATCTGAAAGCCCATTGGCATCACTTCGACGCCGACCGACAAAGCCGTGACCGAAATCAAAGACTTGGCGGTGAAAGCCGGGCCAAGGCGAAACCACGCCAGCACATAGAACGGCAGGTTGATCACAAAAAACACCGGTCCAAAGCCCCAGCCGGTCACATAGGACAGGATCACCGCGATACCGGCGGTCTGCCCGGTGATCAGCCCGGCGTGGGTTAGAAATTGCAGGCCCAGCGTGCACAGAAAAACGCCCAGGCCAAGCCCTTGCGCGTCTTCGATCAGGCTGTGTTTGCCAGCGTCGGTCATCCTTTCGAAATAAGACAGTATAGCTGACCTGTCCAGTCTCATTCCTGCCGCACTGTGGCCCCGATGCTCTTGTTTCATGATATGGCTGAGTCAGGTTGGAAAAAAAGAACAAAGAGGCAAAAAATGCAGGCAAAACGCGTGTTGGGGGTCGTTGGGCCCACTGAGTCAGCCGATGGCTCTGACCAGATCATGGCGCTGTCGGGGAAACTGGACCAGATGATCAAGCTGATGGACGAATCCGTGCATCTGCAACGGGTCGCACTGCTCGAGGATGGCCATATCCTGCGATTTCACGCCGGAGTGACCGATGTTGCCCTGTCCTTGCCGGATGCGCAGGACGACTATGTGCAGCGCGTGATCTTGCGCACCCGCACGTTTTACGAGGCAAGGCTATTGGCAAACGTCCAGGCCATGGGGCTGATCGGTCCCGAAGTCGCAGTTTGCGATATCGGCGCCAATATCGGCAACCATTCGGTGTATTTCGGCAAGATCCTTGGTGCAAAGCGGGTGTTGTGCTTCGAGCCACAGCCGCATTGCTATGCCACTCTGTGCCGCAATCTGGATCTGAACAATCTGGGTGATGCGCTGGCCTATAACTGCATGGTCGGCCCCACCTCGGGGCGGGGAGAGGTGACGCGCTTCAATGCCCGCAATCTGGGCAGCACCGCCTTTGCCCCGGCAGCGCAAGGCGCCATTCCCATGGTGGCACTGGACGATCTGATCGAAGCCGACGAACTTCAGGGGCTTGGCTTCATAAAGATCGATGTCGAAGGCATGCAGCTGGATGTGCTGGCCGGTGCAAGGCGGGTGATCGAGACGTTCAAACCGGCGATATGGGTTGAGCTGCTGGAACGCGACAACGCCTTTCCGGCCACGGCGCAGATGCTGGACGGAATGAGGTATAGCTCGGTGCGGATCGGGCCCAACGACCACATCTTCACACCGAAGCCATAACGAAAAGGTCCGGGACGACGTCCCGGACCATTCTGTTTGCAATCAGAAAGGACGTCAGCCTTTCAGGGCCTTGTTCAGGTATTCGTCCACCTTTTCCAGATAGCCCATCGTCGTCAGCCATTTTTGATCCGGGCCAACCAGCAAGGCCAGATCCTTGGTCATATGTCCGTCTTCGACGGCATCCACGGTTACTTTTTCCAGCGTTGAGGCAAAGGCCATCAGCGCCGCGTTGTCGTCCAGTTTGGCGCGGTGCTTCAAGCCGCCGGTCCAGGCAAAGATTGACGCGATCGAGTTGGTCGAGGTGGCCTTGCCCTTCTGGTGCTCGCGGTAGTGGCGCGTCACGGTGCCGTGCGCGGCTTCGGCTTCGACAATCTTGCCATCGGGCGTCATCAGGACCGAGGTCATCAGGCCCAATGACCCAAAGCCTTGCGCCACGGTGTCGGACTGCACGTCACCGTCATAGTTCTTGCAGGCCCAGACATAACCGCCCGACCATTTCATCGCCGATGCCACCATATCGTCAATCAGCCGATGTTCGTAATGGATGCCGGCCGCCTTGAATTTGTCTTCAAACTCTTCGGCATAGACCTTTGCGAACAGATCCTTGAACCGTCCGTCATAGGCTTTCAGGATGGTGTTCTTCGTGGAAAGGTAAACCGGCCAGCCCTTGAGCAGGCCATAGTTCATCGACGACCGGGCAAAGTCGACGATGCTGTCGTCAAGGTTGTACATGCCCATGTAGACCCCGGCCGAAGGGGCCGAATAGACGTCTTTTTCAATCACGGTGCCATCTTCGCCCACGAATTTCATCGTCAGCTTGCCTGCGCCGGGGAAGTGAAAGTCGGTGGCGCGGTATTGGTCGCCAAAAGCGTGGCGGCCGATCACGATGGGCTGAGTCCAGCCCGGCACCAGACGCGGCACGTTCTTGCAGATGATCGGCTCGCGGAAGATCACGCCGCCAAGGATGTTGCGGATGGTGCCGTTGGGCGATTTCCACATCTGTTTGAGGCCGAATTCTTCGACCCGCGCCTCATCGGGCGTGATCGTCGCACATTTGACGCCAACGCCGTATGTCTTGATCGCTTCGGCCGAGTCGATGGTGATCTGGTCGTTGGTGCGATCCCGCTCTTCGATGCCCAGATCGTAGTATTTCAAATCAATATCGAGATAGGGCAGGATCAGTTTTTTCTTGATGAAGTCCCAGATGATCCGGGTCATCTCGTCGCCGTCAAGTTCGACGACAGGGTTTGCCACCTTGATTTTGGTCATACTCAGCCCTTTCGGAAATGGATTCGCCTGCCGGGCGTATAGCGGAAATGAGGGACGTTGGGAAGCTTTGTATGCAATTGCATACCAATAATCATGCCCTAGTCAAAAAAGGTGTGCGTTTTGCATTTGACCCAATCCCACAAAGCAGGGGCCCCGCGCGCGATCTTGGTCCCGACACGGGTTTCAAGCTGTTCTGCGGTGACATTGTAGGTGGTCCATGTTCCACCACCCGACATCAGGTTGGCCATGACAGGCTGAACCCGATCAAGGCTTTTGGCAAATATGGCATCCGGGGTCTGGGCGGCCTCGAACTCTTCCCACAACATGCGAAGATTTTCCCCCAAATCATTGGGAAGAAGTCCGAAAATGCGATCTGCTGCACGGGATTCAGAGGCCATCGTCTCGGCTGAGCCATGCGCCTGACCGTTCGCCGAATGGATCGGCACATCGCCTACATCAATCTCGACCAGATCGTGGATCAACAGCATCCGGATCACCCGGTTGATATCGACGCCGGGCCCCGCCTGATCGGCCAGCACCAGCGCATAAAGCGCAAGGTGCCACGAATGTTCGCCAGAGTTTTCGGGTCGCGACCCATCAACAAGTGTGGTGGCGCGCAGCACCGATTTAAGCCGGTCGGCCTCGTTCAGAAAGGAGAACTGCGCCTCAAGTCGGGCCGTGCTGTCCACCTCAGTGGCCGCCTTTTTCCGCCTCGCGCGGGGCTTCCGGCAGTTTGGCCCCGTCACGTTTGGCGGCAATGGCCTTGTCCAGAAACGCGCGACCGCGCTGTTCGGCCAGACGGATCCGGATCGACGTCATGAAAGATTCCTGCAAGGTGGGCGAAGAGGCACCGACAACCTTGGCCACCTGTTCATAGAAATACGGATCCTCAAGATCCTGCGACGCTTCCAGCACGTCGCGGGCAAGGCCATCGGCAAGCTCCTGGATAAAGTCGCTCACCGGCTCACTTCTCCCAACCGACGGCGGACATAGTCCGACACGGTGCCAATCATCGGCTTCATATGCGCATCTTCGTCCTTGAAGAAATGGTCCGCGCCTTCGATCTCGGTATGCGTGATGGTGATGCCCTTTTGCTCGTGCAGTTTGCCCACCAGCGTCTTGGTGTCTTTCGGCGGCGCGACCTTGTCGGCGGACCCGTTGATGATCAGACCCGAGGACGGGCAGGGCGCGAGGAAAGAAAAGTCATACAGGTTCGCCGGAGGGGCGACCGAAATGAAGCCGGTGATTTCCGGGCGGCGCATCAAAAGCTGCATGCCGATCCACGCGCCAAAGCTGAACCCGGCGACCCAGCAGTGCTTGGCGTTCTGGTTCATCGATTGCAGGTAATCCAGCGCCGAGGCAGCATCAGACAATTCTCCGATGCCCTGATCGTATTCCCCCTGGCTGCGCCCGACACCACGGAAGTTGAATCGCAACACGGTAAACCCAAGGTTGTAAAAGGCATAGTGCAGGTTATACACGACCTTGTTGTTCATCGTGCCGCCGTAGGCCGGATGGGGATGCAACACGATGGCGATCGGGGCGTCCCGGTCCTTTTGCGGGTGATAGCGTCCTTCAAGGCGGCCTTCGGGGCCTGCGAAGATAACTTCGGGCATGTGTTTTCCTGCCTGTCTTTCCCGCGAGCGAATTCTTGACTGGAACGCTCGGTATATCTAGAACCATTCTAGGCATGGCATGGGCCAGCCCAAGGGTCGAATTCAGGTAATGGCCCCATTGTTCCGCGTCAATGCATTTGCGGGCGGTATTTCCGCCAATCAGGGGTCTGACCATGAAACTCTCGACCAAAGGGCGCTATGCGATGGTGGCGTTGGCCGATCTGGCGCTGACCGAAGCAAAGCCCGGTGCGGATGAGCTGGTGTCGCTGGCGGCGATTGCCAAGCGTCAGGATATCTCTTTGCCCTATCTGGAGCAGTTGTTCGTCAAATTGCGCCGTGCTGGTCTGGTCGAGGCGGTGCGCGGGCCGGGGGGCGGCTACAAACTGGCGCGCGGGCCCTCCGATATCCGCATCTCGGAAGTGATGGAGGCGGTCGAGGAAACGGTGGACGCGCTGCACACCGGGGCGGGGGCAAGTGGCGGCGTGTCGGGCACGCAGGCGCAAAGTCTGACCAACCGGCTCTGGGAAGGCTTGAGCGCAAGTGTTTACGTCTTTCTGCACCAGACCCGATTGGCTGATGTGATCCGCAACGAAATGCAGCCGTGCCCGGCGGTGCCCGCCCTGTTTCGTGTGGTGGACGAAGAATGACCCGCCTTTATCTGGACTGGAACGCAACCACGCCCCTGCGCGCCGAGGCGCAGGCCGCGGTGATCGCGGCGATGGATGTCGTGGGCAATCCGTCCAGCGTTCATGCCGAAGGCCGTGCCGCAAAAGCGTTGATCGAACGGGCGAGGACGCAGGTGGCCTCGGCCCTCGGCGCGGATGGCGCGGACATTGTCTTCACCTCGGGCGCGACGGAAGCGGCAGCTTTGGCCTGTGCCGGGCGCGATCTGGCCTGTGCCGAGGTCGAACACGAAGCGGTCGCAGCGTGGTGCGATCCGCTGCTGCCAGTGGATGCCGAGGGGCGGATTGAAGCCCGTGTGCCGCGCGAGTCTGCGGTGCAACTGGCCAATTCCGAAACCGGTGTGATCCAGACCTTGCCCGAGGGCCTTGCGCTGTCTGACCTGACGCAGGCCTTTGGCAAGATCCCGGTGGCGTTCAACTGGTTGGGCTGTGACATGGGGCTGGTGTCGGCGCACAAGCTGGGGGGTCCCAAGGGGGTTGGGGCACTGGTGCTGCGTCGGGGGCTGGACGTCACGGCGCAACTGCGTGGCGGCGGGCAGGAAATGGGGCGCCGGGCGGGCACGGAAAATCTGATCGGCATTGCCGGATTTGGTGCAGCGGCCGAG
>JBKBOF010000055.1:0-17598 GCA_046294955.1 Paracoccaceae bacterium | reverse complement strand
GTCGGCCGAGGCGATGGGCAAGGACGTGACCCGTCGCCATCTGCAGATCTTTATCCTTGGCAGCGCCGTGATCGGCATAGCGGGCGCAATGATGACCACGCTTGATGGACAACTCACCCCCGGATCCTACTCGCCCTTGCGCTTCACCTTCCTGATCTGGGTGATGGTGATCGTGGGCGGGTCGGGCAACAACTGGGGCTCGGTGCTGGGCGGCTTCCTGATCTGGTGGCTCTGGGTCATGGTGGAACCGATCGGCAACTGGCTGATGACGGTGATCACGTCCGGCATGGCCGAGGGCTGGCTGAAGGGCCACCTGATCAATTCCGCCGCCCATATGCGGTTGCTGACGATGGGGGTGATCCTGCTCTTGGTGCTGCGCTTTGCGCCGCGGGGCTTGCTGCCGGGACAGTGAGGCCTGACTGTGATCGCATCTGACCAACGCATCGCCGACCAGGGCGCGGCCACAGGTTTCCACCGCCAACCCGTTGCGCTATAGCCTCTTGCAAGGCGGCACCTGCGCTGCGGAAAAGGGCACAACACCATGCTGTGGGATATCAGAACGCGCATGCGACCCGCCCTGTCGGTCATCGACCTGATCCCCCATATCCACCGCACGCCTGCGCTGGCGGCCCTGCGCCGTGCGGTGCTGGAGGGGCGGCCGGCCACCCTGCGTCTGTCGGACGAGGATCGCGAGCTGGCGTTTCATGATGCGCATGTGCAGCTGACCTCGCCCATCGGGGCGCGGGTGCTGCGGATCCTTTACGACACCGGCACCCTGAAACTGAAAAAGCCACCCACGAAATTCCTGCCTGCGCTGGAGGCTTACATCGCGACCGAACCCACCTTCCGCGCTGACGTGGCGCGGATCATTGCCTCCGATGACGCAAGGCGCGCCCGTCTGACCGCCATTATCGCCGATCCCGGCTGCGCGCGGACCGACGAGATCACACCTGCGCTGGTCGATGCCGTTCTTTCGGCCCGTCTTGGCCATGCTGCGACCGGATCGCTGGAAATTGGCGGCACCCTATGCCACCGCAGCCTTGTGACCCGCAACGAAAACGAGCGCACGCGGGCGGAAACCACCCTCGCCTGCTGGTGGACCGACAGCGCAGGCCAACATCAGGGCGACCCGGTCTGAGGCCGCCTATCCGCGACATTTCCTGTCGCACCCTGACATGCTGCCCGCGCCCCGCCCCGCCAGTCTGGCGGGCAAAGGCAACGGAGGCCCCAGATGAAAACCCATACCCGCGTGGTCGTGATCGGCGGTGGCGTCGTCGGTTGTTCGGTGCTTTATCACCTGACCAAACTGGGCTGGTCCGATGTGACCCTGATCGAGAGGTCGGAATTGACATCGGGCTCCACATGGCATGCGGCGGGCGGGTTCCATACGCTGAACGGTGATACCAACATGGCCGCGCTGCAAGGCTACACCATCCGGCTTTACAAGGAGTTGGAGGCGATTACCGGCATGTCCTGTGGGCTGCACCATGTCGGAGGCATCACGCTGGCCGACAACCCGGCGCGGTTCGAGATGTTGAAGGCCGAGCGCGCAAAGCACCGCTACATGGGGCTGGATACCGAGATTCTGGGGCCGGATGACATTCACAAGCTGACCGACGGGATGGTCAATCTAGAAGGCATCCTTGGCGCGCTGTATGATCCTCTGGACGGCCACCTCGACCCCTCGGGCACCACCCATGCCTATGCGAAGGCAGCGAAGTTGGGCGGAGCAGAGATCGTGCTGCACAACCGGGTGCTGGAAACCAACCCCACGCGCGACGGCTGGGAAGTGGTAACCGAAAAAGGCACCATCACCTGCGAGCATCTGGTGAACGCCGGCGGCCTATGGGCACGGGAAATCGGCGCAATGGCAGGGATTTACCTGCCATTGTTGCCGATGGCGCACCAATACCTTGTCACTGATGACATCCCCGAAATCATCGACATCCTGAAAACAGGGCGCGAGTTTCCGCATGTGATGGACCCGGGCGGCGAAAGCTATCTGCGGCAGGAAGGCCGCGGACTCTGCATCGGATTCTATGAAAAACCATGCGAGCCATGGGCCGTTGATGGCACGCCGTGGAATTTCGGGCACGAGTTGCTGAACGAACAGTTCGACAAGATCGAAGACTCGGTCACCTTCGCCTATCGCCGCTTTCCGGTGCTGGAGCGCACAGGCGTCAAGCGGGTGATCCACGGCCCCTTCACCTTTGCCCCCGACGGCAACCCGCTGATCGGCCCGGTGCCGGGCCTGCGCAACTATTGGTCGGCCTGCGCAGTGATGGCGGGCTTTAGCCAGGGCGGCGGCATGGGCCTTGCGCTGGCGCAATGGATGATCGAAGGCGAAGTCGAACGTGACCCGCGCGGCTTTGACGTGGCGCGGTTCGGCACCTGGACCAGCCCCGGCTATACCGTGCCGAAGGTGATCGAAAACTATCAGATGCGGTTCAGTGTCAGTTATCCGAACGAGGAACGCCCCGCCGCCCGCCCGTTCCGCACCACGCCGATGTATGAGGTGTTCGATGACATGAACGCTGTCTGGGGCCAGCAATACGGGCTCGAGGTGGTGAACTATCATGCCCTTCCGGGCGAGCCGCGCTATGAGGAGCCCAGCTTCAAACGGTCGAATGCCTGGGAAGCGACGCGCCTAGAGGTGATGGCCGTGCGCACCGGCGTGGGCATCAACGAGGTGCAGAACTTTGGCAAATACCGTGTGACGGGGCCGAACGCACGGGCCTGGCTCGACCGGATCATGGCCGGGCGTATCCCCCAACCCGGGCGCCTCTCGCTCACCCCGATGCTGGCTCAGTCCGGCAAAATCATCGGCGATTTCACCGTCTCCTGCCTCAGCGACACCGAATTTCAGCTTACCGCAAGCTATGGCGCCCAAGGCTGGCACCAGCGCTGGTTCGACCAGAATGCAGCCTCAGGCGTGGCAGTTGAAAACATCTCCGATAGCCGGTCCGGGTTCCAGATCGCCGGACCTCGCGCCCGCGACCTCCTCTCCCGCGTTACCCGCGCCGATGTCTCGGCAGAAATGTTCAAGTTCATGGATGTGCGCCGCATGACCATCGGCATGGCCAATTGCATCGTGCAACGCGTCAGCTACACCGCTGATCTGGGCTATGAGATCTTCACCGACCAGATGTCCGTGCGTCACCTGTGGGATGTTTTGAACCAGCATGGCACCGACCTTGGCCTGCGCCCCTTTGGCATGCGCGCCATGATGTCCTTGCGGCTCGACAAAGGTTTTGGTTCCTGGGGGCGCGAATACTCTCCCGATTACACTCCGGCCGAAACCGGCCTTGATCGCTTCATCGCCTGGACCAAGCCGACTGACTGGATCGGCAAGGCCGCTGCCATCTCCGACAGGGCCACCGGACCAAAGCGCCGCCTGACCCAGTTCATCGTCGATGCCGCCGATGCGGATGTGGTTGCATGGGAACCGATCTGGCTGAACGGCGGCGTCCAAGGCTATTGCACCTCGGGCGGTTACAGCCACACCACCAGCCAATCCGTCGCCATGGGCTTCCTGCCAAGTGAGATCATCACCAACGGCCTAGAGGTCGAAATCGAAATTCTCGGCAATCGGCGCCCCGCCCGCGTCCACCAAGCCCCGGTTTGGGACGATGGCGGCCGCATGCGGGCATGACCTTCATCTGTTCAAAAATATCCTCGGGGGGTGAGGTGCGCAGCGCCGAGGGGGGCAGACAGCCCCCCTTTGCCCCTCAGCCGCCGACACCGAGGGCACCGGACCATCGCACCCATTGGCCGTGAAAGCCCGCACGCCCCAGTGACAGACGCACATCCCCCGGCCACAAACGAAGTGTCACGGCGGCCCCTTCGCCTGCGCCATCCGCTTCCATACCCAACCATGCCAGCGGTGCGTCGGCGTGCGCACGGGCGCCTGCCGCTTCCATCGCGGTCTGGATCCGGGCTTGCGTCTGCGATGGAAAATACTGGTAGGCAATGGTGTGGAAAACCAGATGCAACCGCCCCTGCACCGGCAGGGCCACGCGCGCGTCCAGCCAATCAGCCGCATCGCCCGCATCCACTACCCCGCCACTCGCGACCGCCAAGGCCGCCCGCAGACGTGACAGGCGTTCAGGTTGATCAGCCCAGGTAAAGGCCAGCAACCGTGCGCCGTCCGTCCCAGGGTCAAGCGGGTGAAGATCCACCCCACGCCGCGCCGCAATGTGGATCGGGGCGACGGCAGGCGACGGCCCTGACCAGTCCGGGTAAAGCTGAATCGGACTATCGATCGCGCCGATCTGACCGCCTGGAACCGACAGGGCATACTTGTCGAACCACAGGTTCAAGCCCGCACTCGCCCCCAGCTCGGACAATACCAACGGCAGCGCAAAACGCGCCGAAAGGTCCGATGCCGCCGCCATCAAGACAGCACTGCGCCCGATTTCGTTGGTCTGCGGCGGGGTCGTGATCCAGTCGCTCAGGAAACTGTCCTGCCCGATCAGGGCCTGCCCAATGGCCCAGGCCAATTCGGCATCCGTCACGGCATGCGGCGCAAACACCGCCGACAGGTCGGGCGCGCGGTCCGCCAGCACCAATGCATGCAAGCCGCCCGCCACCCGCAGCGGCACCGATGCCCCGCGCGGGCCAAGATCACCAGACATCCCTTCAACGCGGTCGGACAAGAAACCTGCCTGTGGCCAGACCTGCGGGATGCAGCGCATCATCCGCGCCATGAAAGGCGAACCCAAGCTGTCGCAGGCCAGGGCCTGTTGGTCAAACGCAAGGGCAAGTGTCGGGTTCATCACGCCACTCCTGTCATCCCGTAGTTTTGATCCATTCAAAAATAAGGTCAATATTTTTGACATAGAATCTCTTGCAACGAAGGACCGGTGTCGATCACTGTCGGGCGCATGACACAGACGTCCATTTCCCCTCCGCCGTTGCACATCCTGATTCTGGCCGCAGGGGCAGCACGGCGGATGCGCGGGGCTGACAAACTGCTTGAACCCGTTGCAGGGCAGCCGCTCTTGCGTCACATCGTCGAACAAGCTGTTGGCACCGGCTATCCGGTGACTGTTGCCCTGCCCCCGGACCGCCCCGACCGCGACCGCGCCCTGCACGGTTTGCAGGTCCGACCGATGATCGTGGCCCACCCCGACCGCGGCATGACCGAAAGCCTGCGGGCGGGTCTGGCAAATCTGCCGGACGCGGCGGCGGTGCTGTTGTTGCTGGCGGATCTGCCCGAGATCACCACAGATGACTTGCGGCTTATGGCCGACGCACAGGCCACGTTTCCAAACCTGATCCTGCGCGCAACCGATGAAACCGGGACCCCTGGCCATCCGGTGATTTTCCCACCGTGGTCGCGCACGGACCTGATGGGCCTTTCCGGCGATGAGGGCGCGCGTCAGGTGTTGCGCACCCATGCCGACCGGTTGCGGCTTGTGCCCCTGCCCGCGCGTCATGCGACCACCGACCTTGATACGCCCGAGGCTTGGGCTGCCTGGCGGTCAGGCCGCGAATAGCACCCGTGCCTCATGCGCCTTCAACGTGGCGCGCGCAGCCGGATAGGCCTGCAAGCTGGCTTCCAACTCGGGGAACAGTTCCAACACTTCATCGCGCTGGTTGCGGTCCATGCCTTTCAGCGTTGCCGCTCCCGGTTGGAAACTTTCGGTCCACGCGCCTTCGGCCTGAAGGATTTCGTGCTGGCTTGCCATCACGTGAATATAGCTGACAGGACCGCGGGGCAAGATCTGCTCGATCCCCGGAAGACCGACCAGATGCAGCGCGGCCACAAGCACCTCGCGTTCACCGAACAGGAGTTCTGCCTTGCTGCCTTCGATCAGCATGCGGTGTTGGGGCGACACCAGCAGATCACGGCGCGGCAGACCTTGCCCGAGCGCACCCTTTGCTATGCGCACCGGGCGCAGGTAGGGGCGCACAATCACGTCCCCCAGACCAAGATCGCGGCGGCCGATCCAGCAAATGTCCTGAAAACCGCTGTCGCGGGTCAGAATCTGATCACCCACCTGCAAGTCCTCGATCCGGCGCAGTCCCAAGGGCGTGGTGATCAAGGTGCCCGGTGTAAAGCAGGGAATGACAGTTTCGATATCGGTAAAGGTCAGTGTGCCCGCAACAGTGCCGTCTTCGTTCAGGAACTCGACGGTGCCATTTTCGCGATTGGCTGGATCAAAGGTTATATTGGTGCGCGCCTTGCCCCAGGCGGTCAGGTCCAGCGTATCGAAATCGTCGCCGCCATCGCCGCCAAAGATGGCATCGCCCGGTGTTCCGATGAACAGATCCCGACCGTCGCCGCCGAACAGCGTGTCAAAGCCGTCGCCGCCATTCAGCGTGTCGTTGCCGGCACCACCGTACAGGACATCATCGCCGGCATCGCCCAGCAGGCTGTCAGCACCGTCACCGCCGAAAAGCGTATCATTGCCATCCCCGCCGAACAGACTGTCATCGCCAGTGCCACCATCAAGAAGATCGTTGCCATCGCCGCCAAAGAGCACGTCATCATCAGCTTCACCGAACAACTGGTCATTTCCGGTACCACCAAAGAGCGTGTCGTTGCCGCTACCGGCCCAGATCGTGTCATCGCCATCGCCCCCGTCAAGCAGGTTGTCCCCGACCAGCTGCCCACCGGCGACATCGTCGATGATATCATCGCCCGCCCCGCCATAGACGGTGTCATTGCCTGCCCCGAACAGGATCGTATCATTTCCGGCCCCACCATAGCTGATGTCGTCGCCATCCCCGCCGGACAACAGATCGTCGCCGTCACCGCCGATCAGCGTGTCCGCACCTGCCCCGCCGAAAAGCTGATCATCCCCGACTCCACCGTCCAGTGAATCGTCCCCGGCGTCGCCGTGAAGCGTATCATTGCCATAGCCGCCAGAGATGACATCATCGCCGTCCCCGCCATACAAGAGGTCAGCATCCGTGCTGCCCAGATAGGGCGTGTCCAGGCGCACCGCATACAGACCGGTGTCATCGACCGAAACCGTGGTCAGCGTGATCGAGGTGATCGCTTTGCCCGACAACAGGGCAGAGTCGGCGTTGATTTCAAACTCGGGGGCCAGAAACACCCGACCATCGGTCAACTGAATCACAACGGCGGTAAAAGTTCCGGATGTTCCATCGGAAAAAGTGACGGTGGCATCATAGACTTGCGTGGAATCCAGATAGGCTTGGACGCCGTCGATCAGAAAATGCTCGGTATTGCCCGCATTGTTGTTGTCGTTGTCGGCAAGAATGCCATCGCCGTTGACATCAACCGCCGTCACGCGGACGATATTTCCCGACAAGGGGGCTGCGGTGCTGCCCCACGTGGTCAGCAGGCTTGCCGCGTTTTCCGAGATTCCGTTGCTTTCGGTCGGGTCGATATCGGCGACCGTTCCCAACTGGATCAGATTGTAAGTGGAGCTTTGCGTGTTGGTCGCGTAATGCGCCCCGTCCGCACTGCCGCCGATGATCGTGTCGTTGCCTGCACCGCCAAAGACGGTGTCGCTGCCTGCTCCGGCATCAATCAGGTCGTTCCCTGCGCCCCCGAATATCTCGTTGGCATCATTGCTGCCGGTGATGGTGTCATTGAAGTCCGTGCCGATGACGTTTTCGATAAAGTTCAGCGTGTCGGTGCCGGAAGTCGTGCCCGTGGCCACGCCGGTATTGAGGTTTACATTCACCGCAGCCGTTTCTGCCGCATAGGTGACCGTGTCGATCCCGGACCCACCGAACAGGATATCGTTGCCTGCACCGCCATCCAGCGTGTCGTTTCCAGCATCGCCCAGCAGGGTATCGGTTCCCGCACCGCCAAGCAGCAGGTCATTGCCATCGCCGCCCGACAAAGAGTCGTTGCCGATCCCACCATCCAGCGTGTCGTTTCCGGCGCCGCCAAACAAGCGGTCAGCGCCGTCTTCGCCAAACAGCAGGTCATCGCCATTCTGACCGTTCAGCGTATCGTTGCCGGTGCCGCCATAAACGGTATCATTGCCATCAGCCGCGTTGACAACATCATTGCCCCCACGGGCATTGATCAGATCCCCGGGATCATTGGTGCCGTTGATGGTATTGTTGTTGTTGTTGCCGTTGATCGTCGCCATTGCCCGGGGCCTGCACGTTTTTAGTTAAATTGTGCATAGTCACGGATCGCGGCATCACTTGGGCTTACAATGGCAAAATGGTGGCATTTCGCGGCTTTGTTTCAGGCGGGGAAACAATCAGCGCGTGTGTAGGACCAAAAACAAAAGGGCTCCAGGTGGAGCCCTTTTGTCGTCGGATCGGGGTGCAAAGGCACGCCCGACCCGCGCTGCATAACCCGTTACCGCACCAAAAGCCGTGCTTCGTGTTTCTTGAGCGTCTTGCGCGCCGCTTGATACGCCTCGATCCCGGCCGGGGCTTTCAATTCCGGGAAAAGCTCCAGCAATTCGGTGCGTTGCGCATTGCCCAACCCTTTGAGCGTATAGTCTCCGGGTTGGAAGCTTTCGGTCCAGGCCCCGTTCGACAACACCACCTCGTGCTGATCGAACATGAAGTGATAATAGGTGGTGCCGGACGAGTCGACCTGCTGCACACCCGTGCCGCCAATCAGATGCTTGGCTGCCACCAGAACCTCGTGCTCGTCGAAATAAAGAGCAGTGCGGTCATTGGCCACCAGAACGCGGTGGTTCGGGGACAGCATCATGTCGCGTTCAGGCAGGCCATTGCCCAGACTTCCGGCCCTGACCATGATCGGGCGAAGATGGGGATTTCCGGCGAAATCGCGCCAGCCCATCTCTTTGGCCCCCATCCAGCGGATTTCCTGAATACCGTTGTCGCGGGTGATGACCTTGTCACCGACACGCAACTGTTCGACCGGAACTTCGCCCTTGGGCGTGGCAATCAGTGTGCCGGGCGTGAAGCAAACGATGTTTTCGATGTTCGAAAAGTCGGACCGACCGATAACCGCGCCATCGCCATCCAGATATTCGACATAGCCATCAAAGCCATTGCCGTCACTGTCCACATTGGTCCGCGTGACCAGAACCGGACCTGCGCCGCGCAAATCCAACGTGTCAAAGTCGTCGCCATCAGCGCCACCGAACACGGTGTCCCCGATCCCGACACCGATAAACGTGTCGCGGTCCGCGCCGCCAAACGCCTGATCGGCAAAGCCATCCGGCGCGCCTGTGGCATCGCCCAGCCGGATCTCGTCGTTGCCAAACCCGCCAAACAGCGTGTCCGACCCGTCTCCACCGATCAGTGTATCGTCACCGGCATCGCCGATCAGCAAGTCGTTGCCGTCACCACCATCCAAAAGGTCGTTCTGAAAGCCGCCATCCAGCGTGTCATTGCCCGTGCCGCCCAGCAAGGTGTCTTCACCGTCGCTGCCGATCAGAACGTCGTTGCCGGCACCGCCATCCAGAAGGTCGCGACCAAGACCACCATCCATGCTGTCGTTGCCGTCGCCGCCGAACATGACGTCGTCATCGGCATCGCCGGCCATGCTGTCGTTGCCGTGATCGCCATACAGCGTATCCCGACCAACGCCGCCAAAGACCACATCATTGTCAACGCCACCATAGATCAGGTCATCGCCTTCGCCGCCCTCAAGGGTGTCGTCGTCGTCCATGCCGTAGATGGTGTCGTTGCCAAAGCCACCGACGATGTAATCGGCATTGTTGTCGGGGCGCAGGTCGCCCGCGTCATTTGGAATGTTGATCGCATCGGGGAAAGACAGATCCAGACCGCCAAAGATCAGGTCGTTTCCGCGCCCGCCGTCGATGCTGTCATTGCCCTCTGACCCGATGATGGTGTCGTCCCCGGCCCCACCGTAGATCGAATCGTCGTCCACGCCGCCGTCGATGTAATCGTCACCATCGCGGCCGAAAATACGGTCGGCGTCGTCGCCGGTAAAGATCGTGTCGTTGCCGTTGCCGCCATAGACCGTATCACGGTTGTTCTCGGGGTCGCTGTCGGCGGCATAGAGGCCGGGATAATCAACGTCGGGCAGCGGAAAGGGCGTGCGTGTGTCGATAAAATCATCGCCATCCTCGCCGTAAATCACCTCGCGGCCGCCGCCGCCCGTGATGGTGTCATCGCCGGCGCCGCCAAATACGGTGTCGTCGCCCGGACCTGTATGCACCTGATCATTGCCTGCTCCGGCATAGACAATGTCGTTGCCAAGGCCAGACAGGATGGTGTCATTTCCGGCACCCGCCACGATGCGGTCGTCATTCGGGCCATCGCCCGGAATGATCGCGTCATTGCCGTCCACCACATCGCCATCGAAAGGATCAACATAGCTTTCATCAATCAGATCATCGCCGGGGGTGCCGCGCACCACGCCATCGCGCCCGTCCGCCCCACCGACCTGCACAACAACGATCGCCGGATCGGTGCCGCCGTTGCCGTCGCTGACCGTGTAGTTGATCACCGCAGATCCGCTAAAGCCAGGGTTTGGGGTAAAGGTGATCGACCCATCGGGGTTCACCTCGACCGTGCCGTCCGCAGTGGTCGGCGCGCCCAGAATGGTCAGCACATCGCCGTCAGGGTCACTGTCGTTCAGCAGAACATCAATCACCACCGGCGTATCCAGCGCGGTTGCGGCGAAATCATCCTCGGCCGTCGGCAGATCGTTGAGGTTGGTGATCGTCACCGCTACGGTCGATGTCGCAGTGTTCCCGTCCGGATCGCTTACGGCATAGGTGATGGTGTCATTCGGCCCATTGTAGTCGCGGAACGGCGAATAGGTGATGGTGCCATCGGGATTGAGCGTCACATCGCCATATTGTGCAGTGGCCGATGTCACGATCAGCGGTTGACCATCGGGATCGGTGTCATTGGCCAGCACATCAACGGTCACATCGGTGAATTGCGCAGTCGTCACGCTGTCGGGGTTGGCGACAGGTGCACCTGTTACAGGTTGGATGACATTTTCGATGTTGACAAAGCGCATCGTGCCCATCGGCGCGCTGGACGCGTCAAAGAATGTAACCGTGCCGTTTTCGCGATTGTCGGCATCATAGGCCACGCTCAGCGGGCCAAGTCCGCGCAGATCAAGCGTGTCAAGATCATCGCCGTCTTCCGATCCGTCCACAAACGCGCCAGGTCCGATGTTCACAAAGGTATCGCGGTCAGCGCCACCCACCAGCGTATCGGCCTGACCGCCGCCATCCAGTGTGTCATTGCCTGCGCCACCAAAGATCTCGTCCTGATCGATGCCACCGAACAGCAGATCGTTGCCCTGACCGCCGAACAGCGTGTCATTGTCATCGCCGCCATAAATCGTGTCGTCGCCCAGCCCGCCAAACAGCGCATCGCGGTTGTTGTCAGGGTCCATGTCCACGTCGTCCGGCAGATGCGTCGGATCCAGCGCATCATCCGGTGTGCCGCCAAAGATCAGGTCATTGCCCAGATCCCCGGTGATGGTGTCGCGGCCTTCGCCTCCGATCAGCGTATCGTCGCCGTCGTTGCCTTGGACGCTGTCGTCATCGTCTCCGGCCACGACCGAGTCATTGCCGCCACCTGCCACGATCACATCGCGGTCGTCGCCGGTAAAGATCGTGTCATTGCCATCGCCGCCGTAAACCGTGTCGCGGTCGTTGAACGGGTCGGCGTCGGCGCTGTACAGACCCGGATAGCCACGATCCGGTGCCGATGCTGCCGGAGCACGGGTGTCGATGTAATCGCCCCCAAGCCCGCCAAGCGCCAGATCATTGCCGTCGCCGCCGATCAGAAGGTCGTTGCCATCAAGACCTTCCAGCGTGTCGTTGCCAAGACCGCCGTCAAGGACGTCAGAGCCAACACCGCCCACAAGACTGTCATTTCCATCGCCTCCGAACAGGGTGTCATTGTCGGGGCCACCGAACAGCACGTCGTCCCCTGCGTCGCCGAACAGCACGTCCTGCCCCGTGTCGCCCGTCGCTGTGTCGTTGCCGGGACCGCCGTAGATAAGGTCATCCCCGGCTCCGCCTGTGACGCTGTCATTGCCTTCGCCGGCAAGAACAGTGTCGTTGCCGCCATAGGCCAGCACGATGTCATCCTGCGGTCCCTGACCGGGCAACAGCGCATCGTTGGCATCAATGAAATCCCCATTCGGATCACCGGTATAAGCGATATCGATCAAATCGGCGCCGCCGGTGCCTTCAACGATGCCATCCGGAGACGGGCCAACCGGCGTGTTGTCCACGCTGTCCGAGATCGAGAAATAGGCAACCGAGCCTTGGTAATGTTCATCAATGTATTGCAAGGTGCCGGGGCCAGAAGTGTCCTGACTGGCGCCGATGATCCAGTTCTGATTGATCGCGCCCATGTCCATGGTCAGCGTATTGGGTACGATATCGTTGAAGCCATCGCAGGTGGTCAGGTTCTGGATCGTGACGAAACCGCCGCTGCCATTGGCATCCCATGAATACGAGATGCGGATCTCGTCGCCCGGGTTCTGAAATCCGGCAACGGTTTCGAATACTTCGGTGCCGGTCGAACTTTCATGGCTGATCCGCACCGCACCATTGGGCAGGCTTTCAATCCGGAAACCACCGTTTGTTTCCCCGATGCTGTCGCGCGACAAAATGGTGCGCGCATCTAAAAGTGTGGCTGTCGGTGCCAGGCTGAACTGGATTTCCAAGGTGCCGGACGCAAGCTGGAACGCCGGGTCTTCGATGATCTTCACAATGTCGTCGATACCATCAAGGACCGCATAGCCGTCAACGGACGTGGCGCCATTGTAATAGGTGCCGTTCTGCGCCCCGTCGTCGATGGCCGAGTCATTGGCGACCGTTGTCGAGTCATTCAGATCATAGAGCGCGATAACAGGCATGGTCACATCCTCAAAAGCACACGAACGGCTTCAAATCCGCCCTCAAGACCCGACGCCGGTTTTGCACCGCCGCCGGACGACGGGCAGTGCATGAATGCACGACGCCCATCCCCATCCTGACCGTCGCTTGAAAGACAAAGAGGCGCCCACGCCGCGGCAAATACACCGCGTCACCGTTCGCAAGCGGACGGCGCATCCGACGCTGACGCCGGACGTGAACCTGTTCCCTGTCTAGGGTGCTTGGCAGCACTCCGTCACAAGACGACCGCCCCCACGGCCATTTCTCTTACCAAGTAAGATCAGTCAGATTTACCTTTCATTAAGGCTTACGGAAAGGGAAAAAGGCAGACCGGATCAGGCCGATTCCGACGCAAAAAGGGATCCACTTGGGCCTATACACGCACAGATTGAACCGGATTTCAGGCTTTGTTGCCAGTATTCGACCATTCCAGGGTCGAGCGCGGCCTCAATGACACGAATCTTAGCAGAACCGGACAGGGAGACGCGCAAACTGCGGTGGCGTGATCTCGGCATCGGAAACAATGCAAAGACCCATCCAAGGGCGTTTACCAATTCAGGAATAAGGCGTTTTCGTGACCAAGGTTAGGGCGATTACATCCGAAAACACGACGAATCCAGGAAACTTGCCACATTTGACACGAATCGGCACCCAAACCCCGCCGATGGCGGCGAATCACCACGCGTATTGTGCGACTGAAAAGAGAGTGTGGTGCCCGAGGTCGGACTCGAACCGACAAGCCTTGCGGCGGCGGATTTTGAATCCGCTGCGTCTACCAATTCCACCACTCGGGCCACGTGGCGATCATTTACCTGCCCCAATGGGCGGCGTCAACAGGCTGACGACGTTATAGATCGTCGGTCGAGAAAGTATCGCAAGCGGCGATCTGGCCCGACTGCAACCCGGTAATGAACCAGCGCGACCGCTGCTCGGCGGTGCCATGCGTAAAGGTGTGCGGCATCGGGCGCTGACCAGCCGCCTTTTGCAAGGTGTCATCGCCGATCTTGCGTGCGGCGTTCACGGCTTCTTCAATGTCGCTGCGGTTGATCGACCCGAAGTTCTGTGCCGCTGTCCGCGCCCACACGCCCGACAGGCAATCGGCCTGCAACTCGATGCGCACCGAAATGGCGTTGCTTTCCGCTTGACTGACCTGTTGGCGCAACTGATTGGCTTTGCCCAGAATTCCCAATTCGTCCTGCACATGATGCGCGATTTCATGGGCCACGACATAGGCAGCGGCAAAGTCCCCCTTTGCGCCAAGGCGGGTTTCCAACGTAGTGAAAAAATCGGTGTCCAGATAGGCCTTGTTGTCGCCGGGGCAGTAAAACGGTCCCGTGGCACCAGAGGCCCCGCCACAGGGGCTTTGTGTCACCCCTTTGAACAACACCAATATTGCCGGCCGATAGTCGCGGCCCAACTGGTCCTTGAACAACTGGGCCCAGACCTCTTCGGTGTCCGCGAGGGTGACGGACACGAATTCGCCGGCGGCACGGTCAGCCTCGGTCAGCTCGGCCGGGGCACCGCTGGACGCGCCGGGATCTTGCAACAAGGGCGTTACGTCCACCCCAAGGAAGTAGCCGATCAGCAGAACCGCAATCGCGCCCACGCCGCCAATACCGCCCACGCGCGCACCCGTGCTGGCGCGGCGATCCTCGATGTTGCGGCTGCCCCGCCGTCCACGCCATTCCATCGCCACGCCCCTAATACTCACGATACCACGCCACCATAGCGTGACCTTTCCATGACGGAAAGCATCCTTGACCTTGCTCCACCATCATGATGCAAGCATCACGACAGTGATGGGGAACCAGATGATCCGCGCCTTGTATGACTGGACGATCCGTCTGGCCGAACATCCCCGCGCCCTTTGGGCTTTGGCCATCGTGGCCTTTGTCGAAAGTTCGGTGTTTCCGATCCCACCAGACATTCTGATGATCCCGATGATCCTTGCAGCCCCCCGCCGGGCCTTTGTGATTGCCAGTGTGGCCACCGTGGCGTCAGTGGTGGGCGGCATGTTCGGCTATTGGATCGGGGCGTTCCTGTTTGACAGCGTCGGGCTTCCGGTTCTTGAATTCTACGGCAAAACCAAGAATTTCGAGGCTTTCAGCGAGACATATAACGCATGGGGGGCGTGGGCGGTGCTGATCGCCGGTGTTACACCCTTTCCGTACAAGGTGATCACCATCCTGTCCGGCAGTACCGGTCTTGATGTCGTCGTGTTCACCATCGCGTCGATCGTGGCACGCGGATTGCGATTCTTTGTTATGGCGGCTTTGTTGTGGAAATTCGGCGCACCCATTCGTGATTTTATCGAACGCAGGCTTGGGATCATGTTCACGCTGTTCGTCGTGCTGCTGCTGGGCGGCTTTGTCTTGCTGAGGTATGTGTGATGCTGGCCAATATGTCGTCGCGCTTTCTGGTGTTCCTCGCCGGGGCTGGCTCTGCCGCCCTGCTGGCCGGGGCGTTTGCATTCCAATACATCGGTGGAATGGCCCCCTGCGCGCTGTGTCTGTGGCAACGCTGGCCGCATGCCGCGGCGGTTGTGATCATGGCTTTGGCCCTGCTGGTGCCGAACCGGCTGCTGATCGCATTGGGGGCTGTGGCCGCGCTGACAACGGCGGGCATTGCCGGGTTTCATGTCGGCGTGGAACAAGGCTGGTGGCAGGGTCTTGCCTCGTGTTCCGGCGGATCAATCTCGGGCATCAGCGTCAGCGATCTGTTGAACCCCAACGCAAATGTGGCCGCCCCGGTGCGTTGCGATGAGATTCCATGGGCGATGGCCGGCATTTCGATGGCGGGCTGGAACATGATCGCGTCCCTCGGGCTGGCCGGTGTCTGGTTGTTGGCAGCCCGCCGCGACTGACATCTGGCCGCGACGTCAGGCGGGGAAGTCCGGGCCAGTGTGGGTTTCGATCAGCGCGCCCCCGCACAGCCGCCCATGTTCCTGAATGGCAAAGCGGTCCGTCATGCCTGCCACATAATCGGCGATGGTGCGCGCCAGTTCGGTCTGGTCCGTGCAGGCGACAACCGCGTGCTCCCATTCGTCGGGCAGCAACCGCGGGTCGGCCATGAAGGCCGCAAACAGATCCTGCACCACCTGAGTCACCTTGGCCCGCACCTCCATCACCGATGGCGCACGATACATGCGGTGGAACAAAAAGCTGCGGATCGCCTTCAACTCTTGATACAGCGGCTTGGAAAACCGGATGATCGTGGTTCCCATCATACGGATGTCGTCTACCGACTGCGGCTGCGCGGCATCAATCCGGCCCTGAGCCACCGCGATCACATCTTCAACCATACGGCCGAACACCCGGCGCAGGGCCTCGTGCCGCCGTCGCATCGGGTCCAGTCCGGGATAAAGCGTGTCCACTTCGGCAAAGGCCGGACCGGTTACGGGCAGATCCATCAGATCGGCTTCGGAAAACAGACCAGAGCGCAGGCCGTCATGCAGGTCGTGGTGGGAATAGGCCACGTCATCGGCAATCGCCGCCACCTGTGCCTCGGCAGAGGCGTGGGTGTGCAGCCCCAGATCCCATTCGGCGTTCACTTCGGCCAGAGCATAGGGCAACAGGCCGTCGTGTTTGGAATCGGCGTTCGGGCCGATCACCGGACCATTGTGTTTGGCAATGCCTTCCAGCGATTCCCATGTCAGGTTCAGACCGTCGAAACCGGCGTAGTGCCGTTCCAGCTTTGTCACGATCCGCAGCGCCTGCGCATTGTGATCAAACCCGCCATAAGGGGCCATCAGTGCGGACAGCGCGTCCTCGCCCGTATGGCCAAACGGCGTGTGGCCAAGGTCGTGCGCCAAGGCGATACATTCAGCCAGATCCGTGTTCAGCCCCAGCACACCGGCGATGGTGCGTGCCACCTGCGCCACCTCGATCGAGTGGGTCAGTCGGGTGCGGTAATAATCGCCCTCGTGTTCGACGAACACTTGCGTCTTGTGCTTCAGCCGCCGGAAGGCCGACGAATGGATGATCCGGTCCCGGTCCCGTTGATAGGGCGACCGGAACGATGACATCCCTTCTTCATGCAATCGGCCACGCGAGGCATCGGGTTGGCAGGCAAAAGGCGCAAGCATGGAACTGCCCGTTCTTGTTGAAATCTTGTCCACGGCTTATATTGCAGCATGAACCCCAAGGATATGTGAAAAATCATGGACCTGACCCTTCCCCCCCGCGTCACAGACCGCGCCTTTGCCCGTCTGGCCGAA
Source organism: Paracoccaceae bacterium (assembly GCA_046294955.1). Lineage (GTDB taxonomy): Bacteria > Pseudomonadota > Alphaproteobacteria > Rhodobacterales > Rhodobacteraceae > Pseudotabrizicola. The sequence goes on along the minus strand of JBKBOF010000055.1, from coordinate 588 downwards.
ATTGCCGCAATGACCGGCGAGCACAAGGCGCTTCGCGTTGCGGTCGAAGGCGGTGGCTGTTCGGGGTTTCAGTATGACATCCGGCTGGACGATCCGGCGTCGGACGATCTGATTCTGGAAAAGGATGGGCAGCAGGTTCTGGTAGATCAGGTGTCCCTGCCCTTTTTGCAAAACGCCGTGATCGACTTTACCGAAGAACTGATTGGCGCACGGTTCGTGATCGAAAACCCGAATGCCAGCAGCAGTTGCGGCTGCGGGACATCCTTCTCGATGTGATCTGCAACCTCTGCGCTTGCGGCGTCTCCGCGATGACCGTTCCGGCGCAAAATCCGGGCGCCAGACTTGCGTTGACGCCCCCGTTGCCCGATAGCTTGGGTCACACACAAAAGGCGGGCACCCATGCTGATCGCGACGTTCAACATCAACGGGATCAAGGCCCGGATCGACGCCCTGCCGCGCTGGTTGACTGCGGCAAAACCCGATGTGGTCTGCTTGCAGGAAATCAAGTCGGTGGACGAAGCCTTCCCGCGCGAGATGTTCGAAGACATGGGATACCGCGTCGAAACGCATGGGCAAAAGGGGTTCAAC
>JBKBOF010000054.1:0-17749 GCA_046294955.1 Paracoccaceae bacterium | reverse complement strand
CAACGCCCCGCTCAGTCACCAGCCTCACAGCCTCAAACTTGAACTCCTTCGTGAACTTCCGTCTTACCATGTCCGATCTCCGTTTCCGTGGTCACGATCTTATCTTCGTGTCCACAAAACCGGCAGCAGCTCAATCTTCCTTTTGGTTGCAATGCGTCGCTACGCGCGCCGCCACACGGTGCTGGCAAAGCGCGAACAGCTTGCGCGCGAGGTGGAGACTGCTCGCGCTGGGATGATCGCAAAATACCGGGCGCAGGGCTTGCCGGTGCCCGAGGCGCTGACCGTGCCTTTGAAGCCTCGTCTGTCAAAGACAAAAACTGTCTCTAGCGTGCTGCTGGCACTGATCGTCGGCGTGATCGTGCTGGCGATGCTCGGCTATCTTGATGATGCGCTGTTCGCCATTCCGATCTTGATTCTGTTTGTTGCCATCGTTGGTATGCGGCAGATCGGCAAGTTGTTCTCTGGTGGCCTGACCAGTCTGGGCAACAAGGTAGCACAAAAGGTCATACCTGAACGCGCAGCGTCGGTACCGGCCCCGGTATGCGGGCCAAAAACCCTGCCGCTGGCCAGCACGATTGGGGACAGTCCGCTGCGGGTCGGCGACAACAACTTTCCCCAGGCTGCGGCGATCAGGTCGGTGCCGTCGCTGGGAAAACGGCTAACCCCGGGCCTGTCGGCGCCCGGCCTCATCAAATGGGCACCGTTCATGATCGGCGTCATTGTAATGGTTGTCTCGGCAAAAATGTTCGAAGTGCTTGGTTTGAATGGTCAAATGGGCTTCGCCCGCTCTGTTGCAAGCTTGCCTGCCGAGGTGCCCCAGACAGCGGCGCCGGAGTCAACTTTTCCGCTGCCAGCCTTTTCCGATATGTCATTAGGGGGGGCGGTTATCATCATCTTGGCGCTTGTCGCGCTGATGGCATTGCTGGCTTTTGGCCTCAACTTGATGGTGTCAAGCTTTGCCGCGCGTCGCAATATCGACTATCCCGGTGACCCTTGGGTGCGGCTGGACCGGATGGCTGCGACGGAGCGCGCGCGCGGATAGAATAAACGCTTCTGGCTTGAATTCATAGGGCCGAGGGCGTATCTGACCCGTGAACCCAAGATGACCGGACCTGACACATGGCCAAGACCAACCCCCTTCAGTTTGTTCAGCAAGTGCGCGCCGAAGTGGCAAAAGTCGTGTGGCCCGCACGTCGCGAAGTGGTGTTGACCACGATCATGGTGTTCATCATGGCGGCCCTGACAGCCACCTTTTTCAGTTTCGTTGACCTTGGTATCCGTACCGGGCTTGCCGCTGTGCTGGGCGCGTTCTGACACAAGGATTTCGGGATAGCCCTTGAATTCCGAGGCCGGGACGAGTATTCGGCGACAAGTTCAAGAACGATCCGGCGCGCAATGATTCGTGTTGCGCGCTGTTTTTTGTTCCAGGAGTGCGGTCGCAATTTCTTTCAAGCCGCTAAGAATATATGAATTTCGGCGCTTTTGCGTCCGGGCAGACAAGGTGAAACGGGCATGGCCAAGCGGTGGTATTCGGTAAGCGTCCTCTCGAACTTCGAGAAGAAAGTTGCCGAACAGATCAGGACGGCCGTGGCTGAGGCTGGTCTTGCAGAAGAAATCGACGAGGTTCTGGTGCCCACCGAAGAGGTGATCGAAGTTCGCCGTGGCAAGAAGGTGACGTCTGAGCGGCGGTTCATGCCGGGGTATGTTTTGGTACGGATGGAAATGACGAACAAGGGCTATCACCTTATTTCGTCAATCAACCGTGTGACCGGCTTCCTTGGCCCGCAGGGCAAGCCAATGCCGATGCGGGATTCGGAAGTGAACCAGATCCTGAACAGGGTCGAGGAAGGCGAAGCGGCACCGCGCAACCTGATCCGCTTCGATATCGGCGAAAAGGTCAAGGTCACGGACGGCCCGTTCGAAGGCTTTGATGGCATGGTCGAGGATGTGGATGAAGAACATAGCCGCCTGAAGGTATCTGTGTCGATCTTTGGCCGTGCCACACCGGTCGAGTTGGAATTCACTCAGGTCTCCAAAGGGCTCTGAGTGTATCGCGTGGGAGGCGAGCGCCTTCGTCAGTTTCTGCGAAACTGCCTGGGTGACGGACCGAACCACTAAACCGCGCCAACAGGCGCAGTGATAAAGGAGAGGCCACATGGCCAAGAAGATTATCGGCAGCCTTAAGCTGCAAGTCAAAGCGGGCCAAGCGAACCCGTCACCGCCGGTCGGTCCGGCGTTGGGTCAGCGCGGCCTGAACATCATGGCGTTTGTCAAAGAGTTCAACGCCAAGACCGCCGAGATAACCCCCGGCACCCCGACGCCCGTGATCATCACTTATTACCAGGACAAGTCGTTTAGCCTTGAGTTCAAGACAGCTCCGGCTTCGTTCCTGCTGAAGCAGGCTGCTGGTCTGCCCCCGGTTGGCAAGCGTAACCGCGCCAAGGGTTCGGTCAAGCCAGGCCACATGGTTGCTGGCAAGGTGAGCGTGGCACAAATCCGCCAGATCGCCGAGACCAAGATGAAAGATCTGAACGCGACGTCGATCGAAGCGGCGATGCAGATCATTCTGGGCTCTGCCCGGTCCTGCGGCATCGAAGTGAAGGGCTGATCATCATGGCAAAAATTGCAAAACGCACCAAAGCGGCCCGCGATCTGTTTGACGGCAAGACGATGATTTCCGTTGAAGACGCTGTAGCGTTGATCAAGAAGGCTGCCTCGGCCAAGTTCGATGAGACCATTGAAATTGCGATGAACCTTGGCGTTGACCCGCGCCATGCCGACCAGATGGTCCGCGGAGTGGTTAAGCTGCCGAACGGCACGGGCAAAACCGTACGCGTTGCCGTCTTCGCTCGTGGTGCCAAGGCTGATGAAGCCAAGGCCGCAGGGGCAGACATCGTTGGTGCCGAAGACCTGATGGAAACAATCCAGCAGGGTAAGATCGAGTTCGACCGCTGCATCGCGACGCCAGACATGATGCCGATCGTCGGCCGTCTGGGCAAGATCCTTGGCCCGCGCAACCTGATGCCGAACCCGAAGGTCGGCACGGTGACGATGGATGTGAAAACCGCTGTCGAGGCTGCAAAGGGTGGCGAAGTTCAGTTCAAGGTCGAAAAAGCCGGCGTGATCCATGCCGGTATCGGCAAAGTGTCGTTCGATGAGGTCAAGCTGGCCGAAAACGTCCGCGCTTTCGTTGATGCCGTGACCAAGGCCCGCCCGACCGGTGCCAAAGGCGCTTACCTGAAGAAAGTGTCGCTTTCATCTACCATGGGTCCCGGCGTTGCCGTGGACCTGACCTCGGCAACTGCCTGAGGAGACTGAATTCCCGATACTTCGGGGTAGGGATGGCCGGGCGGATACGCCCGGTCCTGTCCGAGACGGTGGGTGGCCATGCGGCCTTAATCTTCCTGCCTGAGATGGGGAACGAGACGATTATCGCCTTGCGCGATCTTGGCCTTCGGAACCCGGAACGGACCCGAATGCCCCAGACCATCGGGGCCAACTTGAGCCGGGGGGAGACCCCCATACTTGGAGTGAAACTGTGGATAGAGCCCAGAAAGAGAAAGTGGTCGAGGAACTCGGCCAAATCTTCGAAAGCTCTGGCGTTGTGGTGATTGCTCACTACGCGGGAATGACGGTTGCACAGATGCAGGACCTGCGCGCAAAAATGCGCGAAGTAGGTGGGTCCGTGCGCGTTGCCAAGAACAAGCTCGCCAAGATCGCCCTTGAAGGCAAACCCGGTTCAAAAATGGGTGAGCTTTTGACGGGCATGACCGTACTTGCCTATTCGGAAGATCCTGTCGCTGCGGCGAAGGTGACCGATGCATATGCCAAGGCGAACGACAAGTTCGTGATCCTTGGTGGTGCCATGGGCAATGACGTTCTGGACCAAGCTGGTGTCAAAGCCGTGGCGTCCATGCCGTCGCGTGAAGAGCTTATCGCTCAGATCGTGTCGTGCATCGGTGCTCCTGCTTCAAACATCGCTGGTGCGATTGGCGCGCCTGCTTCGAACATCGCAAGCATCCTGTCGACCATCGAAGAAAAGGCTGCTGCCTGATCTTTGCGTCTCGCGTGGGTTGATCTCACGTCGTTGGAACCCATCTTAACTTATGGAATGAAAAAATGGCTGATCTGAACAAACTTGCCGAAGACATCGTTGGCCTGACCCTGCTGCAGGCTCAGGAACTGAAAACCATCCTGAAAGACAAGTATGGCATCGAGCCAGCTGCCGGTGGCGCTGTCATGATGGCTGCTGGTCCGGCTGCTGCTGCTGCTCCGGCAGAAGAGCAAACCGAATTCGACGTCGTCCTGACCGACGCTGGCCCGAACAAGATCAACGTGATCAAAGAAGTTCGCACCATCACCGGTCTGGGCCTCAAAGAAGCCAAGGATCTGGTCGAAGCCGGCGGCAAAGTGAAAGAAGCTGTAACCAAAGCTGACGCAGAAGGCTTCAAAAAGAAGCTGGAAGAAGCTGGCGCCAAGGTCGAGCTGAAGTAATCTCGTTTGCGGGTCACACCGCAACGATGGTTTTCGACTGGGGATGGAGCAATCCATCCCCAGTCAAACGCGTCTTGAAAGGTATTTCCGCGGAAATCTCTTTCCAGGTGCGGCGCGGCTCGGGAGCGGTCCTACGGGACGGATCGCATGAATAGAGCCAACCCTCCTTCGCCAGCGGCGAGTGCCCGTGGCCCGACGGCCATTCGCCAGCGACACGAGAAAAAAAGGTGACGACAAGCATGGCGCAAGCTTATGTAGGCCAGAAACGCATCCGCCGTTATTATGGCAAGATCCGTGAAGTTCTGGAGATGCCGAACCTGATCGAGGTTCAGAAATCCTCATATGATTTATTCCTGAACTCGGGCGAGGGCCCGAAACCTTCGGATGGCGAAGGTATTCAGGGCACGTTCCAGTCGGTGTTCCCGATCAAAGACTTCAATGAGACGGCCGTTCTGGAATTCGTGAAATACGAGTTGGAAAAGCCCAAATACGACGTTGATGAATGCCAGCAGCGCGATATGACCTATGCGGCCCCGCTCAAGGTGACGCTGCGTCTGATCGTGTTTGATGTGGATGAAACCACCGGGGCGCGGTCGGTCAAGGACATCAAGGAACAAGACGTCTACATGGGCGACATGCCCCTGATGACCTCGAATGGCACTTTTATCGTCAACGGCACCGAACGGGTGATCGTCAGCCAGATGCACCGGTCGCCCGGCGTGTTCTTTGACCACGACAAGGGCAAGACCCATTCCAGCGGCAAGCTGCTGTTCGCCTGCCGCATCATCCCCTATCGCGGGTCGTGGCTGGACTTCGAGTTCGACGCCAAGGACATCGTGTTCGCCCGGATCGACCGCCGCCGCAAATTGCCGGTTACGACCCTTCTCTATGCCCTTGGCATGGATCAGGAAGCGATCATGGACGCCTACTATAACGTCGTGAATTACCGCTATGTGAAGAACAAGGGCTGGGTCACCAAGTTCTTCCCCGAACGTGTGCGCGGCACGCGTCCGTCATTTGATCTTGTCGATGCCGCCACCGGCGAAGTCATCCTCAAGGCGGGCGAAAAAGCCACGCCGCGCATGGTGAAAAAGTGGGTTGATGACGCCGAGATCACCGAACTGCTGGTTCCGTTTGACCATGTTCTGGGCCGCTATGTCGCTAAGGACATCATCAACGAGGAAACTGGCGAGATCTGGGTCGAAGCTGGCGACGAGATGACCTGGGAATTGGACCGCGACGGCGAAGTGAAGGGCGGCAGCGTCAAGGTGCTGCTGGATCAGGGCATCACCGATATTCCCGTTCTGGATATCGACAACGTCAATGTCGGCCCCTACATCCGCAACACCATGGCAGCCGACAAGAACATGGGTCGCGATACCGCGTTGATGGACATCTACCGCGTGATGCGCCCCGGCGAGCCGCCGACCGTGGAGGCCGCAAGCCAGCTGTTCGACACGCTGTTCTTTGACAAGGACCGCTATGATCTGTCCGCCGTTGGCCGGGTCAAGATGAACATGCGTCTGGATCTGGGCCGCCCGGATACCCAGCGCACGCTGGACCGTGGCGACATCATCGCCTGCATCAAGGCGCTGACCGAATTGCGTGATGGCAAGGGTGAGATCGACGATATTGACCACCTTGGCAACCGCCGGGTGCGGTCGGTTGGCGAATTGATGGAAAACCAGTACCGCGTTGGCTTGCTGCGGATGGAACGTGCGATCAAGGAGCGGATGTCCTCGGTCGAGATTGATACGATCATGCCGCAAGACCTGATCAACGCGAAGCCTGCGGCTGCTGCGGTGCGCGAATTCTTCGGTTCCAGCCAGCTGTCGCAGTTCATGGACCAAACCAACCCGTTGTCGGAAGTGACCCACAAACGTCGTCTTTCGGCGCTTGGGCCGGGCGGTCTGACGCGGGAACGCGCGGGCTTTGAGGTGCGCGACGTGCACCCCACCCACTATGGCCGGATGTGCCCGATTGAAACGCCAGAAGGCCAGAACATCGGCCTGATCAACAGCCTCGCCACCTTTGCCCGCGTGAACAAGTATGGCTTCATCGAAACCCCGTACCGCAAGGTGATCGACAACAAGGTGACCGATGAGGTTGTCTATATGTCGGCCACGGAAGAAATGCGTCACACCGTGGCGCAGGCCAACGCGGCGCAGGATAGCGAAGGGCGGTTCACCGATGACCTGATTTCCAGCCGGAAGGCCGGGGAATTCATGCTGAACCCACCGGATGCGATCGACCTGATCGACGTGTCACCCAAGCAGCTGGTTTCAGTCGCGGCATCGCTGATCCCGTTCCTTGAGAACGACGACGCCAACCGCGCCCTGATGGGATCGAACATGCAGCGTCAGGCGGTTCCGCTGTTGCAGGCCGATGCGCCGTTCGTGGGCACCGGAATTGAAGCGGTGGTTGCGCGCGACTCCGGTGCCGCCATCATGGCCCGCCGCTCGGGCATCATCGACCAGGTTGACGCGACGCGTATCGTTGTGCGCGCCACGGAAATGCTGGAACCGGGCGAGCCGGGGGTGGATATCTATCGCCTGCGCAAGTTCAAGCGGTCCAACCAGTCATCGTGCATCAACCAGCGCCCGCTGGTGAAGGTGGGTGACACGGTCGAACGTTCGCAGGTGATCGCGGATGGCCCTTGCACCGACTTTGGCGAGCTGGCGCTTGGCCGGAACGTGATCGTCGCGTTCATGCCGTGGAATGGTTACAACTATGAAGACTCGATCCTGATTTCGGAACGCATCCTGCGTGACGACGTGTTCACCTCGATCCATATCGACGAATACGAAGTTGCGGCCCGCGATACGAAACTGGGGCCAGAGGAAATCACGCGCGACATTCCGAACGTGGGCGAAGAAGCGCTGCGCAACCTTGACGAGGCGGGCATCGTCTATATCGGGGCCGAAGTGGTGCCGGGCGATATTCTGGTCGGCAAGATCACGCCAAAGGGCGAAAGCCCGATGACGCCGGAAGAAAAGCTGCTGCGCGCCATCTTTGGCGAAAAAGCGTCTGATGTGCGCGATACGTCGTTGCGCCTTCCGCCGGGGGCTTATGGCACAATCGTCGAAGTGCGGGTATTCAACCGGCACGGCGTGGACAAGGACGAACGCGCGTTGCAGATCGAACGCGAAGAAGTCGAACGTCTGGCGCGTGACCGCGACGACGAGCTGACCATTCTGGAACGCAACATCTATTCGCGACTCAAGACCTTGATTATGGGCAAGACGGCCGTCAAAGGCCCCAAAGGCATCAAGTCTGGTTCGACGATTGACGACGAACTGCTGGGCATGATGTCGCGCGGCCAGTGGTGGCAATTGGCGCTTGGTGAAGAAGCCGAAGCCAAGGATGTCGAGGCGCTGCACGACCAGTATGAAGCCCAGAAGCGTGCGCTTGAGCATCGTTTCGAGGACAAGGTCGAAAAGGTCCGTCGCGGCGATGATCTGCCTCCGGGCGTGATGAAGATGGTCAAGGTGTTCGTTGCGGTGAAGCGCAAGCTGCAACCGGGCGACAAGATGGCCGGTCGTCATGGCAACAAGGGTGTTATCTCCAAAGTCGTTCCGATCGAGGATATGCCGTTCCTGGCCGATGGCACGGCTGTTGATCTGGTGCTGAACCCGCTCGGCGTGCCATCGCGGATGAACGTGGGTCAGATCCTTGAAACCCACATGGGCTGGGCCGCGCGCGGTCTGGGCCAGCAGATCGACGAGGCGCTCAAGGAGTATCGCCGCAACGGTGACATGACCCCGGTCAAGGAAGCCATGCGCATCGCCTATGGCGACGAGACCTATGCCGAGGCGTTTAAAGACCGCAACGACGATGATCTGCTGGAACTGGCGGGCAACGTGACCAAAGGCGTGCCGATTGCGACGCCGGTGTTCGACGGCGCCAAGGAAGTGGACGTGAACGACGCGCTGATCCGCGCCGGGTTCGATACGTCTGGTCAGTCGGTGGTGTTCGACGGTCGCTCGGGTGAGCAGTTCCAGCGACAGGTGACAGTGGGCGTGAAATACATGCTCAAGCTGCACCACCTTGTCGATGACAAGCTGCACGCTCGCTCAACCGGACCTTACAGCCTGGTGACGCAGCAGCCGCTGGGTGGTAAGGCGCAGTTCGGCGGTCAGCGTCTGGGGGAAATGGAGGTCTGGGCTTTGGAAGCCTACGGTGCCGCCTATACCCTGCAAGAGATGCTGACGGTTAAGTCGGATGACGTGGCCGGCCGGACCAAGGTCTATGAGAGCATCGTCAAGGGCGAGGACAATTTCGAGGCCGGCGTGCCGGAATCGTTTAACGTTCTTGTCAAGGAGGTCCGCGGTTTGGGCCTCAACATGGAACTCCTGGATGCGGAGGAAGAGTGAGCGACCGTCGGGGATAGCCCCCAACAATCGCTTTGCAGGGCGGGGTTTCCCTCGCCCTGCACCTTCCCCCGCCGCCCTTATTCTTAGGAATTGAAATGAACCAGGAACTCAGCACCAACCCGTTCAACCCGGTGGCCCCCGTCAAGACGTTTGACGAGATCAAGATCAGCCTGGCCTCGCCAGAGCGGATCCTGTCGTGGTCGTTCGGCGAGATCAAGAAGCCCGAAACCATCAACTACCGCACATTCAAGCCAGAGCGGGACGGTCTGTTCTGCGCGCGGATCTTTGGCCCGATCAAGGATTACGAATGCCTGTGCGGCAAATACAAGCGCATGAAATATCGTGGCGTGGTCTGCGAAAAATGCGGCGTTGAAGTCACGCTGCAAAAGGTCCGCCGCGAGCGGATGGGCCACATCGAACTGGCCGCCCCCGTCGCGCACATCTGGTTCCTGAAATCGCTGCCCAGCCGCATCGGTCTGATGCTGGACATGACTCTGCGCGATCTGGAACGTATCCTATATTTCGAAAACTACGTCGTGATTGAGCCGGGTCTCACCGACCTGACCTATGGCCAGTTGATGACCGAGGAAGATTTCCTCGACGCGCAGGACCAGTACGGCGCTGACGCCTTCACCGCCAATATCGGTGCCGAAGCGATCCGCGAAATGCTGGCCGCGATTGATCTGGAACAGACCGCCGACACGCTCCGCGAGGAGTTGAAGGAAGCGACCGGCGAACTAAAGCCGAAAAAGATCATCAAGCGTTTGAAGATCGTCGAGAGCTTCCTTGAATCCGGCAACCGCCCGGAATGGATGGTTCTGACCGTTCTGCCGGTGATCCCGCCGGAACTGCGTCCGCTGGTTCCCTTGGACGGAGGCCGGTTTGCCACGTCCGACCTCAACGATCTGTATCGCCGCGTCATCAACCGCAACAACCGTCTGAAGCGGCTGATCGAACTGCGCGCACCCGATATCATTGTGCGCAACGAAAAGCGAATGCTGCAAGAAGCCGTTGACGCGCTGTTCGACAACGGCCGTCGTGGCCGGGTGATCACGGGCACCAACAAGCGTCCGTTGAAATCGCTTTCCGACATGCTCAAGGGCAAGCAGGGCCGGTTCCGCCAGAACTTGCTCGGTAAGCGGGTGGACTTCTCGGGCCGTTCGGTCATCGTGACCGGGCCTGAACTGAAGCTGCACCAGTGTGGTCTGCCGAAGAAGATGGCGCTCGAACTGTTCAAGCCCTTCATCTACTCGCGCTTGGAAGCCAAAGGGCTTTCCAGCACCGTGAAGCAGGCCAAGAAGCTGGTCGAAAAAGAGCGTCCCGAGGTTTGGGATATTCTTGATGAGGTCATCCGCGAACACCCGGTGTTGCTGAACCGTGCACCGACGCTGCACCGTCTGGGCATTCAGGCGTTCGAGCCGATCCTGATCGAAGGCAAGGCGATCCAGCTTCACCCGCTGGTTTGTGCCGCGTTCAACGCCGACTTTGACGGCGACCAGATGGCTGTTCACGTGCCGCTGAGCCTTGAGGCGCAGCTTGAAGCCCGCGTGTTGATGATGTCGACCAACAACGTGCTGTCGCCTGCCAACGGGGCGCCAATCATCGTGCCATCGCAGGATATGGTGTTGGGCCTTTACTACACCACCATGGAACGCAAGGGCATGGTCGGCGAAGGCATGATGTTCACCAACGTGGATGAAGTTGAACACGCCCTCGCAGCGGGTGCCGTGCACCTGCATGCCAAGGTTCAGGCGCGCATCAAGCAGATTGACGAACACGGGAATGAGGTGTGGAAACGCTTCGAGACCACACCCGGCCGTCTGCGTCTAGGCAACCTGCTGCCGCTGAATGCGAAAGCACCTTTCGATCTGGTCAACCGCTTGCTGCGGAAAAAGGACGTGCAGAACGTCATCGACACGGTTTACCGGTATTGCGGTCAGAAAGAGTCGGTCATCTTCTGCGACCAGATCATGACCATGGGCTTCCGAGAGGCGTTCAAGGCCGGGATCTCGTTTGGCAAGGACGACATGCTGATCCCGGAGAACAAGTGGGACATCGTGAACGAGGTTCGCGATCAGGTGAAAGAATTCGAACAACAGTACATGGACGGCCTGATCACTCAGGGCGAAAAGTACAACAAGGTTGTCGATGCTTGGTCGAAGTGCAACGACAAGCTGACCGAAGCCATGATGTCCACCATCTCGGCTCCGCGTTTCGATGCTAATGGCGCGGAACAGGAACCGAATTCGGTCTATATGATGGCCCACTCGGGCGCGCGTGGTTCGGTCAGCCAGATGAAACAGCTGGGCGGCATGCGCGGCCTCATGTCGAAGCCAAACGGCGCGATCATCGAGACGCCGATCATCTCGAACTTCAAGGAAGGTCTGACCGTTCTTGAATACTTCAACTCGACTCACGGCGCCCGCAAGGGTCTGTCGGATACGGCGTTGAAGACAGCGAACTCGGGCTATCTGACCCGCCGTCTGGTGGATGTGGCGCAGGATTGCATCGTGCGGGCCCATGATTGCGGCACGGATCGGGCGATCACGGCGCAGGCTGCCGTCAACGATGGTGAGGTCATCCAGACCCTCGCCGACCGCGTTCTTGGTCGGGTTTCGGCCGATGACGTGCTGGTTCCCGGCACCGATGAGGTGCTGGTGGCCGCAGGCGAGCTGATCGACGAGCGTCGTGCCGACCTGATTGATCAGGCCGGGGTTGCGGTGATGCGCATCCGGTCACCGCTGACCTGTGAGGCGGAAGAGGGCGTTTGCGCCATGTGCTACGGGCGTGACCTTGCCCGCGGTACGCTGGTCAATAGCGGTGAAGCGGTCGGCATCATCGCCGCCCAATCCATCGGTGAACCTGGCACGCAGCTTACGATGCGGACGTTCCACATCGGCGGCATTGCGCAGGGTGGCCAGCAGTCCTTCCTCGAAGCCAGCCAAGAAGGCAAGATCGAGTTCCGCAACGCGAACCTTCTGGAAAATGCCAACAAGGAACAGATTGTCCTTGGCCGGAATATGTCGATTGCAATCATCGATGATGCTGGGCAAGAGCGCGCTGTCCACAAGATCACCTATGGATCGAAGGTCCATGTGAGGGACGGGCAAGTGGTGAAGCGCGGTGCCAAACTGTTCGAATGGGATCCCTATACCCTGCCGATCATTGCTGAAAAGGGTGGAGTGGCGAAGTTCGTCGACCTGGTTTCGGGGATCTCGGTCCGCGAGGACACCGACGATGCGACTGGCATGACCCAGAAAATCGTGTCGGACTGGCGGTCAGCGCCCAAGGGCAACGATCTGAAGCCTGAGGTCATCGTGATGAACCCCACAACCGGCGAACCTGTTCGCGGCGAGAGTGGCAACCCGATTTCCTACACGATGTCGGTGGATGCCATTCTGTCGGTAGAAGACGGTCAGGACATCAATCCGGGCGACGTCGTGGCCCGGATCCCGCGCGAAGGTGCCAAGACCAAGGATATCACCGGGGGTCTTCCCCGTGTGGCCGAATTGTTTGAAGCCCGTCGTCCGAAAGACCACGCGATCATCGCGGAAATGGATGGTTACGTCCGCTTCGGCAAAGACTACAAGAACAAACGCCGCATCACGGTTGAACCCGTGGATGAGACGATGACGGCCGTTGAATACATGATCCCCAAGGGCAAGCACATACCGGTTCAGGAAGGTGACTTTGTCCAAAAGGGCGACTACATCATGGATGGCAACCCCGCCCCACATGATATCTTGCGCATCATGGGTGTCGAGGCGCTTGCGAACTACATGATCGACGAAGTGCAGGACGTGTATCGCCTGCAAGGCGTGAAGATCAACGACAAGCATATCGAGGTTATTGTTCGCCAGATGCTGGTCAAACTGGAAGTGCTGGACGGTGGCGACACAACGCTGCTGAAAGGCGAGCAGATCGAAAAGATCGAGCTGGATGAAGAGAACGTTAAGGCGCGCAACCGTGGTGGCCGCGAGGCTCGGGCGGAACCCGTGCTTCTGGGTATTACCAAGGCGTCCTTGCAGACCCGGTCGTTCATCTCGGCTGCATCGTTCCAGGAAACCACGCGGGTACTGACCGAAGCTTCGGTTCAGGGCAAACGCGACAAGTTGGTCGGCCTGAAAGAGAACGTCATAGTGGGTCGCCTGATTCCAGCAGGTACAGGTGGTGCGACGAGCCGCGTCAAGAAGATCGCAGCGGATCGCGATATTGATGTGATCGAAGCGCGTCGCGGCGTGGCCGAGCAAGCCGCCGCCTTGGCAGCACCGTCGGAAACCATGGTTGATACCGCAAGAGCAGTTGATCTTGCAGATCCATTCGACAGTCGGAATTGATCCGTTCCCAACGTAACGCCGAGCCCTCGCCAGCACAGACGCTGGCGGGGGCTTTTTTCTTTTTGGCAGGCTTCGTCAGATACAGGTCTGCGATGCGGCAGTGAAACCGACGCTTTCCCGAAGACGCACCAGCACGCTGTCTGTGCCGTGGCTGAGTGGCAAGACTGCTTTGTATCCGTCACATATCTGGCCCTTCCGGCCATGGCACCATCGCTTTAAGCAAGGTTCAGGGCAGGGGGGTGCGATGCAACTATCGGACAATGCGCGTGGCGCGGTGTACATGATGGTCGCCATGGCTGCTTTCACGCTGAACGACACTGCCATGAAGGCGTTGACGCAAGACGTCCCCTTGTTTCAGGCGATTGCGATGCGTGGTACAGTAACATTGACTGGACTGATCGGACTTGCATTCGCCATGGGGCAAATGCGGCTCGGCTTGGCCAAGCGGGATGGGATATTCATTGGCATCCGTTCGATTGCGGAAATCGTGTCCACCGTCCTGTTTTTGGCGGCTCTGATGCACATGCCCTTGGCCAACCTGTCAGCCATCATGCAGGCGCTGCCGCTTGCCGTCACACTTGCGGCGGCGTTTCTATTCAAGGAAACCATAGGTTGGCGCAGGTTGACGGCTATTCTGATCGGCTTTTTCGGGGTGCTGATCATCATTCGTCCGGGGCCCGACGGCTTTGACATATGGTCGCTTATGGGTTTGGGGTCGGTCGCCTTTGTGGTCGTGCGTGATCTTTCTACACGCAGCGTAAGCCGCGCTGTCCCTTCGGTCATGGTGGCGGTCTGGGCGTCGGCTTCGGTGACGGGTGCCGCACTGATTGCCGGCATTTCAACGGGCTGGCAGCCGCTGACGGCGGGCCAGATATGGCTTGTCCTTGCAGCAGCCTCTGCGCTCCTGGTCGGTTACATGTTCTCTGTCATGGTGATGCGCGTCGGGGACATCAGCTATGTTGCGCCTTTCCGTTATACCGCTCTGATCTGGGCGATCTTTCTGGGCTGGTTGGCCTTTGGCGCCTTACCTGATGCCATTACCTTGTTCGGGGCCGGACTTGTGGTCGCAACAGGCATTTTCACCCTGTGGCGCGAACGCAAGGTAAGGGCCCGCCTTGCCTGAACCGTTGCCCGTGGTCCTGTTGACATCCCCTGCGACTCCCCCTATACGCCCGCCTATCTGACATGCTGAGAGATCGGCGTTTTGGAACCAGAAAGCTTGATGTGGTCACGATCCGGGTAATCATCCCCCGATCCTCTGGAATTCCACCGCGTCATCCCTGCGATGGGGATGATTGCGGTTTTGTGTTTTGCGATTCGCGCAAGGCACACGTCGAGAAGCAGTGCCCCAAGGTTTGGGGCGAGTATTGACAGCAACACGAGGAACGTGAATGCCGACTATTCAGCAGCTCATCCGCAAACCGCGAGAGCCTAACGTGCGCAAGTCCAAGTCGCAGCACTTGGAAGGTTGCCCCCAGAAGCGCGGTGTTTGTACCCGCGTTTACACCACAACGCCAAAGAAGCCGAACTCGGCCATGCGGAAAGTCGCCAAAGTGCGTCTGACCAACAGCTTTGAGGTGATCTGCTACATCCCCGGCGAAAAGCACAACCTTCAGGAACACTCTGTGGTTCTGATCCGTGGCGGCCGTATCAAAGACCTTCCCGGTGTGCGTTACCACATCCTGCGCGGTGTTCTGGATACCCAGGGCGTCAAAGATCGTCGTCAGCGTCGTTCGAAATACGGCGCGAAGCGTCCGAAGTGAGGGTTTGAAACATGTCTCGTCGTCACGCCGCTGAAAAACGCGAAATCCTGCCCGACGCCAAGTATGGTGACCGGGTTCTGACCAAGTTCATGAACAACCTGATGCTGGACGGAAAGAAATCCGTTGCAGAATCCATCGTTTATGGCGCGCTTTCCCGTGTGGAAACCCGCCTGAAGCGCGAACCCATCCAGGCTTTCCATGAAGCGCTGGAAAACGTGAAACCGTCGGTCGAGGTGCGTTCGCGCCGCGTCGGTGGGGCCACCTATCAGGTTCCGGTCGAAGTGCGCATCGAGCGTCGCGAAGCTCTGGCCATCCGCTGGTTGATCATCGCCGCCCGTAAGCGCAACGAAAACACCATGGAAGAACGTCTGGCTGCTGAACTCTCGGACGCGGTGAACAACCGTGGTACAGCCGTGAAAAAGCGTGAAGACACCCACAAGATGGCCGACGCAAACAAAGCGTTCAGCCACTACCGCTGGTAAGGGGTTTACATGGCACGCGACTATCCGCTTGAGCGCTATCGGAACTTCGGCATCATCGCACACATTGATGCTGGCAAAACCACGACGTCTGAGCGCATTCTGTATTACACAGGCAAGTCCCACAAAATCGGTGAGGTGCATGACGGCGCCGCAACGATGGACTGGATGGAACAAGAGCAAGAACGCGGGATCACGATCACTTCGGCTGCGACCACCACCTTCTGGGAACGCACCATTGATCCGGGTCTGGCGCATGCTGCAAAAGACAAATACCGCTTTAACATCATCGACACCCCCGGACACGTCGACTTCACCATCGAAGTCGAACGGTCGCTGGCAGTTCTTGATGGCGCTGTCGTCCTTTTGGACGGCAACGCAGGCGTTGAGCCGCAGACCGAAACTGTGTGGCGTCAGGCTGACCGTTACAAGGTCCCGCGCATCGTGTTCGTCAACAAGATGGACAAGACCGGCGCTGACTTCATGAAATGCGTTCGCATGATCAAGGACCGGACCGGCGCAAATGCCGTTCCGATCGTTTTGCCGATCGGGGCCGAAGACAAGCTCGAAGGCATCATCGACCTCGTGACCATGGAAGAATGGGTCTATGAGGGCGAAGATCTGGGCGCATCCTGGACCCGTCAGCCGATCCGTGCCGAGTTGAAGGACGAAGCCGAAGCATGGCGCCTGAACTTGCTGGAAACCGCAGTCGGTCAGGACGACGAAGCGATGGAAGCCTATCTGGAAGGTAACGAGCCTTCGGCTGACAAGCTTCGCGAGCTGATCCGCAAGGGCACGCTGGCCATTGAATTCATCCCGGTGATGGCAGGATCGTCGTTCAAGAACAAGGGCGTGCAGCCGCTGCTGAACGCTGTGATCGACTATCTGCCCAGCCCGCTGGACGTGCCGCCCTACATGGGCTTTGCCCCGGGTGACGAGTCGGAAACCCGTAACATCGCGCGGTCTGCCGATGATGCGCAGCCGTTCTCGGCCCTGGCGTTCAAAATCATGAACGATCCCTTTGTCGGCTCTTTGACTTTTACCCGGATCTATTCGGGCAAGCTGGGCAAGGGCGACGGCATGCTGAACGCGACCAAGCAGCGCAAAGAGCGTGTTGGCCGCATGATGATGATGCACGCCATCGAACGTGAGGAAATCTCTGAAGCGTTTGCCGGTGATATCATCGCGCTTGGCGGTCTGAAGGAAACGACCACTGGGGATACGCTTTGTGATCCGGCGCAACCCGTTGTTCTGGAAACCATGACCTTCCCGGTCCCGGTGATCGAGATCGCGGTGGAGCCGAAAACCAAGGCGGACCAGGAAAAGATGGGCATCGCTTTGGCCCGTCTGGCAGCCGAAGACCCGTCCTTCCGCGTCGAGACCGACATCGAGTCGGGCCAGACCATCATGAAGGGTATGGGCGAACTTCACCTCGACATTCTGGTGGACCGAATGCGTCGCGAGTTCAAGGTCGAGGCGAACATCGGTGCCCCGCAGGTGGCGTATCGCGAAACGATCTCGCGCGAGCATGAAATCGACTACACGCACAAGAAACAGACCGGTGGTACGGGTCAGTTCGCGCGCGTAAAGCTGATCATCTCGCCTACGGAACCGGGCGAAGGCTATTCGTTCGAGACCAAGATTGTCGGTGGTGCGGTGCCCAAGGAATACATCCCTGGTGTCGAAAAGGGCATCAAATCGGTGATGGACTCCGGTCCGCTGGCGGGCTTCCCGGTGATCGACTTCAAGGTGGCGCTGATCGACGGCGCGTTCCACGATGTTGACTCCAGCGTTTTGGCGTTCGAGATCGCGGCCCGTGCCGCGATGCGCGAAGGTCTGAAGAAAGCCGGCGCAAAACTGCTTGAGCCGATCATGAAAGTCGAAGTCGTCACCCCGGAAGAATACACCGGCGGCGTCATCGGTGACCTGACCTCGCGTCGGGGTATGGTGACCGGCCAGGACAGCCGCGGCAACGCCAACGTGATCTCTTCGATGGTTCCGCTGGCAAACATGTTCGGCTACATCAACACGCTGCGCTCGATGACCTCGGGTCGTGCTGTGTTTTCGATGGAGTTCGACCATTATGACGCAGTGCCGCAGAACATCTCGGACGAGATCCAGAAGAAATACGCTTAATCCGGTGTGGCGGGGTGAACCCCGCCCTACCACCCCCGTAGGGCGGGGTTGACCCCGCCGCATCCGACCCATGAATGAGGAGTTGCCCAGATGGCAAAGGCAAAGTTTGAACGGAACAAACCGCACGTCAACATTGGCACGATTGGCCACGTTGACCACGGCAAGAC
>JBKBOF010000053.1:7994-17980 GCA_046294955.1 Paracoccaceae bacterium | reverse complement strand
CCCATCAAACATGCGCTGTTTTCCGCGCATCACATTGCGGTGTCTGTACGGGCTGATTCATAGGCCAGCATGGCCCGCTTCACCGTCAGTCCCCAGTGATATCCGGCCAAGGCCCCCCCCTTGCGCACGGCTCTATGGCAAGGGATCAGCAGGCTTATCGGGTTGCGTCCAATGGCTGTGCCGACGGCCCGCACGGCCTTTGGATGGCCGATGACGGTGGCAATGTCGCTGTAGGTGGTCACATGACCAGACGGAATGCGCAACAGTGCCTCCCACACCTTGATCTGGAAAGGGGCCCCGATCAGGAACAAGGGGGTATCCGAATTCTGGCCTGCCTGAGCTCCAAATGCCTGCAACACCCATGGACGCAAGAAATCGCAATCCTCGACATAGACTGCCTTCGGCCAGCGGCGGCGCAGATCTTCGAACGCGTCATCCTCGCCCATTTCGTCTGCAAATCCCATGCCGCAGATGCCGCGTTCGGTGCCCATAGCGATGGCACGTCCGAAGGGACTGTCGAACCAGCCGCAACGAATGGTCAGGCCATCGCCTGCCCGGGCGTAGTCGCCGGGGGTCATTGCCTCCCACGTCAGAAACAGGTCATGCAGACGTCCCCCACCGGAAAGGCCAGCGCCATCGGCGGCTTCCAGCACCGTGTGACGGTTCGCAAGCAACGATTTTGCGTAGTCAAGCGCAAGATACTGTTGGTATCGCTTGGGGCTGACCCCGACCCATGCCGAAAACACCCGTTGGAAATGTGCTGCACTCATTCCCATGCGGGCGGCCAGACTCTCCAGTGTCAGGCCGGGTCCGGCGGCATCAATCTCGCGGATGGCGCGGGCGATAACGTTGAAATGATACTCTGGCGAGAGGTCGGACATGGCGGTTCTCCTTATGGCGATGGTAGCGGCCATCCGGCGTGCGAGCGACCCGTTTCCTGCGCCTTTCGTGGCTTGCAGCTTGCGGCAGAGTGTGGTGCAAAAGCCCATGGTCAAACAGCTTGATTACAACGCGATGCGCGCGATCTTTACCCGGTTCCAGGAGGCGGAACCGGAACCGAAGGGCGAGTTGGAGCATACCAACGCCTTTACGCTTCTGGTGGCGGTGGCGCTGTCGGCGCAAGCGACGGATGTCGGGGTCAACAAGGCCACACGCGCCCTGTTTTGCGTAGCCGATACGCCTGCCAAGATGCTGGCTTTGGGCGAAGACGGCCTTATTGCGCATATCAAGACGATTGGTCTGTTCCGCAACAAGGCCAAGAATATCATCAAGTTGTGCCAGATCTTGATCGACCGCTATGGCGGCGAGGTTCCGTCAAGCCGTGCCGCGTTGCAATCGCTTCCGGGGGTGGGTCGCAAGACGGCCAATGTCGTGCTGAACATGTGGTTCTATCAACCTGCGCAGGCGGTGGATACACATATCTTTCGGGTTGGAAATCGCAGTGGCATTTGCCCCGGTCGCGATGTCGACGTGGTCGAGCGGGCCATCGAGGACAACATTCCTGCCGAGTTTCAGCAGCACGCCCACCACTGGCTTATTTTGCACGGTCGGTATATCTGCGTGGCGCGCAAACCCAAATGCGGTATCTGCCCGATCCGGGAATGGTGCCTTTACGAGGAAAAGACCGAATGAAGACGTATCAGGTCGTCGGGATCGGCAATGCCATCGTCGATGTTTTTGCCCAGTCGAATGACAGCTTTCTGGAGCTGATGGGTATCGAGAAGGGCATCATGCAACTGGTCGAGCGTGAGCGCGGCGAATTGCTATATGCCGCGATGCAGGACCGCAAGCAAGCGCCCGGTGGATCGGTGGCCAATACTCTGGCTGGATTGGGAAATCTGGGTTTGACCACTGGCTTTATCGGCCGTGTGCATGACGACGCACTGGGGCGATTCTATGCCCGTTCGATGGAGGACAACGGCACCAGCTTTGTAAACCCGCCGGTGCCGGGCGGCGAATTGCCGACCTCGCGGTCTATGATCTTCGTTTCGCCAGATGGCGAGCGGTCCATGAACACCTACTTGGGCATTTCATCCGAACTTGGCCCCGAAGACGTGGCCGATGATGTGGCGGGGCGGGCGGAAATCCTGTTCCTCGAAGGCTATCTCTATGACAAGCCCAAGGGGAAGCAGGCATTCGAGAGGGCGGCCAAGCTGTGCCGCGCCAATGGCGGCAAAGCTGGAATCGCCCTGTCAGACCCGTTCTGCGTTGACCGTCACCGTGATGATTTTCGCCGTCTGGTCAAAGAGTTGGACTATGTAATCGGCAATGAACACGAATGGGCGTCCCTGTATCAGGCTGATCTGTCAACCGCACTGGAACAGGCTGCACAAGACTCCGGGCTGGTCGTCTGCACCCGGTCTGGCCATGATGTGATCCTTGTGCGCGGCGACGAAGAGGCTGTGGTCGGGGTCAAGCGGATCATTCCGGTGGATGCGACCGGTGCTGGCGATCTGTTTGCGTCAGGCTTCATCTATGGCATGGCGACGGGGCAAAATCTGGCGACCGCCGGTCGCATGGGATGCGTTGCGGCGGCCGAGGTGATCAGCCATTTCGGAGCGCGGCCCGAGGTTGATCTGAAAGTTCTGTTCCGCAAGGAAGGCTTGATCTGAACCCGGCCGCACGCAGCCACATGGCGTCGATCCGGTCAATCTGGACCGGATCGAACCGGTCGGCTTCTTTCCAATACTTGCCCGATGGCACCATATAGCCCAATTCTGCTTCGGCATGGAGGGCGGCTTCGGTCAGGCGTGGGTCAAACGCATGCGGCCGCTGTGCAGACAACCCGGCCAGTGTCGCGCGCGGATAGATCAGTCGGCTGTCTGGGGCGTCGGACAGATTGACCACGGCGCATCCCGCCCGCGCGGCCAACACCATGAACCGTGCCGACTTTGCCTCAAGCGAACGCAAGGAAATGTCCTCGCGCAGAGGGTCTGCCGTGCCGGTGCCGTAAAAATGGGTGGGGCCGCTTGCCGGATAGACCATATCGCATCCAACCATGGCCAGAACTTTGGGGCGAAGTGCTCGCAACGACCAATAGGCGGCGGTAAATGCCATCGTGCCCCCGGCATAAACGAACCCACCCAAGGCGTTCTGGATGGGCACATAGTCTGCGGCGGACACGATCTTTTGCCCTTTGGACATTTGGTGCGGATGCCGGTCTGCGGGGAAGTCCGAAGGGTGGATCAGCACATCCCAGTCCGGGCGCACCCGCCATGCATTGTTGATGGCAACAAGCTGCGCCGCACCCTTCGGCCAGTTTTTTGCCGCCAACACGCCGGGGCCAGATCCCATGATGATAACCGTCTGCATCTGTCGTCCCTTTTTCCGCTGCGCAGCTAACTAGGGCGGCAAAATCACAAGACCACGAAAATCTCAGTCCCCCAGTTTGGCGTGAATCTCGTCCAGATCGATCTCACCAATTGGCATCTTGTTTGCAGGATTGTCGAAATCATATTTGAAAATCTGAAAATCGCGCTTGTAGATCTCCCAGATCAGATGACGCGACAGGTCGTCGAAGTAATCTTCTACCGGATGCGCCCGCTTGGGCCCATGGCCTTCGCTTTCGTTGAACCGTGGGATGGCCTTCAGATCGACGGGGTGCCTTTGCGTAGTTTTGTCCAGAACGACCTGCATCCCTTCATTGAACTTTTCGGTGTAAAAAACGTGATCGTACCGCCCGCCGTTCACAATGAAGGTGGAAACATGCCCCGACATCGCCGACCAGTGAATGTCCGGTTCCATTGGCTTTTTCCAGCGGATGGTGTCACGGGCAAACAACAGGAACCGGCGAAAGCTTTTGATCTGGTCAAAATCGAAGGCATCGGTGGGGCTGCCCAACTCGAGCCCGTATTTCTGGGTCAGTTGCGGCACAAGGTTGCCGCGATAGCGTTTGCCGTTGCGTTGGATACCGCAGATCTTGTCAAAAAACGACGAAAGGATCCGCTGATAGGGATTGCGCACGCAGGTAAAGGCATAAGAGGCATGGGTCTTCACCGTTCGCTCGATCAGCGGTTGGCTGTTTTCCTGCGCCCATTTGTGTAGCCCAGCCTTCGAGTCATGGATGTCCCCATCAAAGAACACGCCATGGTCGGAATAGAACATGATCTGACCGATGGTCGAACAGGCGCATTTCGGCACCACCCGATACACCATACTCTTGCTTTCCGTCATCCATGTGCCGGGAAATCCCATATCCTACTGCTCCATTCCGGCCGGGCTTGGGCGCCCGATCCCAACTTATGATCAGACTCGCAAATAAACTCTGTCGTTTCAACGTGTGATAAAGCTATTTAAGGAAACAGTGACTCGCGTGCCTCGGGAACCGTCGCCATTATGGCAAGAATAGCCTACATCCTTCTGACCCACAAAGATCCGGATGGCATCATCGCGCAAGCCGAAAGGCTGTCTGCGGCCGGAGATTTCGTCGCGATTCACTATGATGCCAATTCCAGCCAGAAGGACTATGACCGAATGCGGTCCGCGCTTGCGTCGAACCCGTCGGTGGTATTTGCTCAACGCCGCGTGAAATGTGGATGGGGCGAGTGGAGCCTTGTGGAAGCGTCCTTGCAGGCGGTGCGCGCGGCGGTCGAAGTGTTTCCCCGCGCCACCCATTTCTTCATGTTGTCGGGCGACTGCATGCCGATCAAATCGGCGGAATACGCCCATGATTTCCTTGACCGCGAGGATGTAGACTACATCGAAAGCGTCGATTTCTTCAGTTCCGAGTGGATCAAGACCGGGATCAAGGAAGAGCGTTTGATCTTCCGCCACTATTTCAATGAGCGAACCCAAAAGGCTTGGTTCTATCGCTCGATGGACTGGCAACGCAAACTCGGTCTGACGCGCAAGGTGCCTGCGGACATCCAGATGCAGATCGGCTCGCAATGGTGGTGCCTGCGACGTCGCACGGTCGAGCATCTTCTCGACTTTGTTGACCGTCGCCGGGATGTGATGCGCTTCTTCCGCACAACGTGGATCCCGGACGAGACATTCTTTCAAACCTTGGTGCGACATCTTGTGGCCGAACATGAAATCCGCTGCCGGTCACTGACCTTTCTGATGTTCACCGACTACGGAATGCCGGTTACCTTCTACAACGACCACTATGATCTGCTGCTCAGTCAAGACTACCTGTTCGCCCGCAAGATCAGTCCCCGGGCCAAAGAGCTGAAAGGACGGTTGGGGAAACTGTACACCACAAAGAATGTGCGATTCCAGATCTCGAACGAAGGCCGCAGCCTCTTCAAATTCCTGACTGGGCGGGGCCGCATCGGCCGACGTTTCGCCCCCCGCTTCTGGGAGCGTGAAAGCACAGTCGGGCGCGAACGCCAGTTGATGATGGTGACCTGCAAGAAGTGGCATGTTGCCAAACGCCTCGTCGATCGCGTGCGCCAGGTGACGAACATGCCGGCCGTCGATTATCTGTTCAACGAAGACAGCACACCTTTGCCCGATCTCGGTGGCATTCAAAACACGCTCGAAAAGCGTACCCGTCACCGCAGGGCGTTGGTCAGAATGCTTTTCGACTACTGGCAGACCGACAAACTGGTTGTATGCATCGACCCGGCCAACGTGGATCTGATGCAGGATTTCTACAATGACAAGGCTGTCGTAAGGCTCCTCGAAATCGAATGCGATTTCACTGATGACTATCTGATCGGTCATGCAAAACGGGTCGGTCTTGCCGGAGACCGCACACCACAAGAAACCATCGACCGACTTTTGCCGACGATCCGCTATGACGTGAAATTTGAATCTGACCGGATCCGGGATGCTGGGTTCAAGGCATTCTACAGGGTCCGCCAATCCGCCACTGCCGATGAAAATACCATGCCATTGGCAGAATTCCTTGATATCCCCGTCGAAAAAGCGCGAGATATCGCGGCCACCGAATACCTGTTTGTGGACTGATCAATGACAAAGACCTACGATCCGAACAATGTTTTTGCCCGCATCCTGCGCGGTGAAATTCCAAACAAAACCATTCTGGAAACCGATCATACCCTCGCTTTTTACGATATTGCCCCTCAGACCCCAGTGCATGCGCTGGTCATCCCGAAAGGCGCATACACGGACTTCGCCGAGTTTGCAGCGCTGGCGTCCGCAGAAGAGTTGGTTGACTTCCACCGCTCCACCGCACAGGTCTGCGAAATGCTCGGTCTGACCGGCCCCGAAGGCTTTCGCGCGATAACGAATGCCGGTCTGCACGGCATGCAGGATGTACCACATTTCCACCTTCACATCCTGGGTGGCCGGGTTCTCGGGCGTTTGGTTGAACGTATCCAATAAACGCGGCGCTTGTGATGCACGCGTCCGGTCTCGTCATGCACCCCCCCGGGGTTGCCTCTGTTAGGTATATTTGTGCAAAGTCACGTTACTTCCTGCGGTCTTTCCAGTTTCGGATAGGTTCTAAACAGCCCGTGGATTTGTGGACGCCTTGCTTGGCAATTTTCAAAGCAAGCAGACACACCTGTCCGGCACAAAATTCTCAGACACGGTCATGCGCGATACGGTTGCCAGGGTCGAGAATCGGTAAAGTCCTTTATCTTGGCAAAAATATCCCGGGGTGAGGCGTAGCCGAGGGGCAGAGCCCCTTTGGATTGACCGGATCAATGCGCTGCTGCCCAAGTAAGTCCTTGGCCGGACTCGACAGTCAGCGGGACTTTCAGACTGGCCGCGTGCTGGTGGGCCCCTTCCATGGCAGCTTTGGCTCGGGTCGTCAGGGTGCCTGCGTCTGGTTCTGCAACTTCGAACAGCAGTTCATCATGGACTTGCAAAAGCATTTTTGCGTCCAGACCGGAAATTGCTTCTGGTATGCGGATCATGGCACGGCGGATCACATCCGCGGCCGTGCCTTGGATGGGAGCATTGATCGCCGCACGTCTCGCGAACCCAGCAGATGGACCCTTTGCGTTGATGTCCGGCGTATTGATTTTCCGACCGAAAAGGGTTTTTACATAGCCCGCCCCTTGGGCAAATTTGACCGTTTCGGACATGTATTCCTTTATACCCGGAAATCGCTCGAAATAGCGGTCGATGAAGCTTTGGGCTTCGCTGCGTGGAATTCGCAGATTTCGGGCAAGGCCAAAGCCGGATATGCCATAGATGACACCGAAGTTGATTGCCTTGGCGCGGCGCCTGATGTCGGGTGTCATCTGAGCCAACGGCACGTTGAACATTTCAGATGCTGTCATCGCATGGATGTCGATGCCATCTCGAAACGCTTGCTGAAGCGATGGGATATCAGCGACATGGGCAAGGATACGCAACTCAATCTGGCTGTAGTCGAGTGACACAAGAACCCGGCCCTTGGGGGCGATGAAGGCCTCTCGGATGCGACGGCCCTCTTCGGTGCGGATCGGGATGTTTTGCAGGTTCGGGTCGGTGGAGGACAGCCGCCCGGTGACTGCACCGACCAGCGAATAAGAGGTATGGACCCGGCCGGATTCTGGATTGATGTGGTCCTGAAGTGCATCGGTGTAGGTGGATTTCAGTTTCGACAGTTGGCGCCAGTCCAGCACCCGTGCGGCAAGCTGTGCCCCGTGTGGGTGGCTGTCTTCCAGGGTGGTGATGTCTTCCAGAATATCGGCACCCGTAGCATAGGCGCCGGTCTTGCCTTTCTCGCCCCCCGGCAGGCCAAGCCGTTCGAACAGGATCTCACCCAATTGCTTTGGCGAGCCCACGTTGAACTTTTCCCCGGCGAGGCGCTGGATTTCGTCCTCCAGTCCTGCCATTTTTTGGGCAAAACTGTTCGACATGCGCGACAGTGTATCGCGGTCCACAAGAACGCCTGCCATTTCCATATTGGCCAGAACTGGCACAAGCGGGCGTTCCAGTGTTTCATAGACCGTTGTGACCTGTGCCCGGTGTAATTGTGGGCGGAATTGTTGCCACAGGCGCAGCGTAACGTCGGCATCTTCGGCAGCATATTTCACCGCGTCATCGATCGCCACGCGGTCGAATGTGATGGCCGACTTTCCCGACCCCAGCAATGGTTTGATCGGAATCGGAGTATGGCCCAGATATATTTCCGAAAGCGTGTCCATGCCATGCCCGTGCAGTCCGGCATGCATGGCATAGGACATCAGCATCGTGTCTTCGATCGGGGCGACCGTCACGCCTTGGCGGGCAAAGATTTTCCAGTCGTATTTCATGTTCTGGCCGATTTTCAGGATTGAGGCGTCTTCCAGCACGGGTTTCAGGATCTCCAGCACATCGTCGAGAGCCAATTGCCCCGGCACCAGATCGGCTGAGCCGAACAGATCGCCGCCACCTTGTTTGTGTCCGATTGGGATATAGCAGGCCCGACCCGGATCGACGCACAGGGAAATGCCCACCAGATCAGCGCGCATTTCATCAAGACTGGTGGTTTCGGTATCCACCGCCACATGGCCGACATCGCGGATCCGGTCGGCCCAGATCTGCAAGGCGGGCAGGGTGTCTATGCGCTCATAGGCGGCGTGGTCAAAGGGTAGGCGGTGCTGAACGGGGGCCACCTGCTGATCCGGGGCGTCGGTAGCGGCAGGGGCATCCGTCTTCAACCGCTCGGCCACGCGGCGAGTCAGCGTGCGAAACTCCATCTCATGCAGAAAGGACAAAAGCTTTTCCGGCTCGGGGTCGCGCATCTCCAGATCGTTCAGCCCGAAATCAAGCGGCACTGCTGCATCCAGTGTCACAAGGCGTTTCGAGATGCGGATCTGGTCGGCGTGGTCCAGCAAAGCCTCGCGCCGTTTGGGTTGCTTGATGTCGCCCGCCCGGTTCAACAGCGTTTCCAGATCGCCGTATTCGTTGATCAAAAGGGCGGCAGTCTTCAGCCCAATCCCCGGTGCACCCGGCACGTTATCGACCGAATCACCAGCCAGCGCCTGCACATCGACCACCCGTTCCGGGCCGACGCCAAATTTTTCGATCACTTCGTCGCGGCCAATCGTGCGGTCTTTCATCGGGTCGCGCATCACCACGCCATTGCCGACAAGCTGCATCAGATCTTTGTCGGATGAAATGATGGTGCAAGCCCCGCCCGCCTCGACCGCTTGGCGGGCAAGGGTGGCGATGATATCATCGGCCTCATATCCGTCCAATTCAATACAGGCGACATTGAACGCTCGGGTGGCATCGCGGGTCAGGGGAAATTGCGGGCGCAGGTCTTCTGGCGGCTCTGGCCGGTTGGCTTTGTACAGGGGGTAAATGTCGTTGCGGAAGGTTTTGGACGAATAGTCGAAGACCACCGCGATATGGGTCGGCACTTCGCGGCCCGATTTGGTCAACTCGCCCCACAGGATGTTGCAGAACCCGGCAACAGCCCCGACCGGTAACCCGTCGGATTTGCGCGTCAGCGGCGGCAGGGCGTGATAGGCGCGGAAGATATAAGCTGAGCCATCGATCAGATGCAGATGGTGCCCCTTGCCGAAACCGTCACCCATAGCCAAACTCCCTGCCGTATCACTTGGATGAGTCTTGCCATGTTCCTGCGCCTGCTGCCACCCTTGCTTGTTGTCGCCAGCCCGGTCTTTTCCGAAGCTGATCTATGCCCGATGACCGACGACGGGTCGAACTGTGTGCGTATCCTTGCTTGTGTCGGCGAACATGGGCGTTGGTTCCATGGCCGCGCCTTTGGCCGGGGGCAGGGCACGCTGGCAGGGGTGATGAATGACGGGGTATCCTGCGTCGGCGACTGGACCAGCCGCAACGCCTTTGGCACTGGTCAGGCCAATGTGGCTTGTGATGACGGGATGTCGGTTACAGTGATCTACTTCTACCAGGATGAATACACCGGCACGGCGCTCGGCAAGGGTATTACCAACCTTGAGGAGGTGGTGGAAAGCTGGTCTGGACTGCATGTGCTTGACTATTTCCGTGATGGAAATCCGTCGGCAGAGGCAGTGATGAAATGTGGCAGTATCGACATTCCGATCAGCTGACTGCGGGGTCGCAACCGGTATGGGCCTGACGCGGCGCGCTGGTCGCAGCATGTCTCATGCCAG
>JBKBOF010000053.1:0-7897 GCA_046294955.1 Paracoccaceae bacterium | reverse complement strand
ACGGTTGACGATCGGCACCCATCAGGCAACTGCCGTGGCCTATCAGGCAATTGGCATTATTGAACGCCAGATCTCTGGACCGTCATCTCGGTAGATTTGGCTTGGCTGCAAACCCTAGTGGTCGTCGTGCGCGTGCTCGCGGTCGATCACATAGCGTTTGTCGCAATAGCCACATTCGACAAAGCCAGTGTCTTGCGGGATGGTCAGCCAGACACGCGGATGACCCAACGCACCTTCTCCCCCATCACAGGCCACCTTCCAGCGTGTGACAATCTGGGTTTCCGGTGCGTCGATGGTCATGGGCCTGTTCCTTGCAACGTGCTGCGCGTGCATAATACGGAAAACCGCAGAACGGGCAAGGGTGGCGCGCAAAAGGATGCACTATGCGCCGATCATGCGGTTGCGCGCTTTCAGCGCCTGCAACCACAGCAATCCATGCACCGTTGCACGGGCAGGACGGTATTCGCCGGCAACCCAGGTTGTGCCGCCCTGGGCATCCAGGTCCGCGCACATCGCTGTCAGGTCGAACCCGCCGCCACCGGGTTCGTTTCGATTGGGAAAGCCAGCGACCTGAACATGGGTAATTCTGGCACGGTGCGTCGCCCAGACTGCTGTCGCATTGCCGTGAATCTTGTCCGCGTGCCACACATCGAATTGCAGCCCGATCTGCGGGCAGTTCAAATCGTCAAGGATCCGAGCGGCCTGATCGAAATCGTTAAGGAAATACCCCGGCATGTCGTCGGCGTTGATCGGCTCAATGGTCAGGGGCAGGTCTGGCGCCTGCAGGCAGGCCCAGGCCAGATTTTCGCGGTACACCTGTTCGGCCTGCGGTCCCTTGGACACTCCGGCCATGACATGCACCCGTTCAGCCCCCAACCGCGACGCAAGCGATGCGGCACGCAGGAACCCGTCGCGAAACCGGTCCTCATCCCCCGGCACGGCAGCAAAGCCACGGTCGCCTGCCGCCCAGTTGCCAGGTGGTGTGTTGATCAGCGCCAATGGCAGACCGGCCAGCGCCTTTTCCCAGTCGGACGCTGGATGATCATAGGGAAACAGGATTTCCGCTCCGTCGAACCCGGCCTGCGCGGCCAGTTCCGGTCGGTGCAGGCTGGGCACCTCGGTGAACAGCATAGTCAAATTGGCAGCAAATCGAGGCATCAGGGAAGGTCAGCCGATGGGATCATGGGAAAGAAAACACCTGCCGACCAGACGCCGAACCACCCGGTCCCGTCAATCGTTTCCTGCACGCCAAGCTCTACCATCCGATAGAATGTCTTGCGATCAATCAGGGCTTCCATTCCGGAGCGCACATGAACATAGGGCGATGGTTCGCCGGTGTCCGGATCGCGCGTCACGCGTACGGCGTGGTCTGGCCCGCCCAAAACATCGTCTTCAGTCTTTGTATGAAAGGTCAGGCGCTGATCGCGCCCTCCGCCTTCGACGGTGAAATCAACGGCAAGGAACGGGGCATCGTCCACCCGGATACCAACCTTTTCCACCGGGGTCACCAGAAAGTACCGGTCCCCGTCGCGCTTCAGGATGGAGGAGAACAGCTTGACCAATCCGGGGCGGCCAATCGGTGTCCCGTCATGAAACCACGTGCCATCGCGGGCAATGCGCATGTCGATGTCACCGCAAAACGGCGGGTTCCACAAATGCACCGGAGGCGGCCCCTTTTTCGGGAGCGCCGCCAAAGACGCTGCCAGTCCCTCGGCCGAGGCAGTAACGCGGGTATCTTTGGACATTGGCTTTCGAAGTCCTGCAAGAGAATAGGGGCCCGAACACCCGGGCTGTCGAAGTGAATGTAAGCTTCCTGAGGTGATTTGACCACCCGCGGCCCGGCGCGACTGGTGGCTTGTGCCACACCGGGCGGCCGGTCGGGCGGGGCAAAAGTCACGGATCCATCGCGGATTGAAAGGTTGTCCACAGAAGATTTCGCAAGAAATCACTTTACAGGCTTCCGCTTCTGCAACACCATATTTAGTAAGGGCTATGTCGGGCAGACGCAGCGCCTTGCCAGACACCCAGCATTTCGTGGGTAAGGCCCCACGGAAGGCATCATCAAGAGGCCGGGCAATGTCACTTTCCGAAGATTTCCTGTCAAGCGACGATCTGCATCCAATCGACATCGTCGAAACCTTGGCCGAACACCATGATTGGGAATTCGATCGGGTGACGGACGATCAGATTGCCATGGCGGTCGAGGGGCAATGGCGCACCTACTCACTGACCCTTGCGTGGTCCGCGCAAGACGAAACCTTGCGGCTGATCTGCACCTTCGAGATAGAGCCGCCCGAAGGCAAGCTTCCGGGGCTGCTCGACGTGCTGAACCGCTGCAACGACATGGTCTGGACCGGTGCGTTCACATATTGGGTTGAACAAAAGCTGATGGTCTGGCGCTATGGGTTGGTTTTGGCGGGTGGTCAGGTGGCCGGTCCCGAACAGATCGACCGGCTGATTTCCAGTGCTGTCATGGCGGCTGAACGTTTTTACCCCGCGTTCCAATTGGTGGGCTGGGGCGACAAGTCCCCGGCAGATGCCATGAAAGTCGCCATTGCCGAGGCTTACGGTCACGCCTAACCTTGCCCCGTCAGAATGGACGGGGAATGTGATGGATCTGGATGTGATCAACCAACGGGGCCTTGTGCTTCTGGGATGCGGGAAGATGGGCTCTGCCATGCTTGAAGGCTGGCTTGCCCAAGGGTTGCGCCCGCAGTCTGTCT
Source organism: Paracoccaceae bacterium (assembly GCA_046294955.1). Taxonomy (GTDB): domain Bacteria; phylum Pseudomonadota; class Alphaproteobacteria; order Rhodobacterales; family Rhodobacteraceae; genus Pseudotabrizicola. Next base: position 5,174 of record JBKBOF010000053.1, on the reverse strand, counting down.
GGGTGATCGATCCCCACCCGTCAGATTGGCTTGTGGCTCGGTCGGGGGAAGGCGTTGTTCTGAACGGCGATTTGCCAGCTGCGCCTGCCGTTGTGCTGATCGCTGTCAAGCCGCAGATGATGGGCGACGCCCTGCCGCAGATTGCCGCATTTGGCGGCGGCGATACGGTGGTCGTGACCGTTGCCGCCGGCACCACCATTGCGACGTATGAAGCCGTGTTCGGCCCGTCCACTCGCATTGTGCGCGCCATGCCAAACACGCCAGCCGCCGTGGGTCGTGGCATCACCGCCATTGTCGGCAACGCGGCCGCGACCCCGGCCGATCTGGATTTGGCCGATGGTCTGCTATCGGCCGTGGGTCAGGTGGTGCGGCTGGAGCGCGAACATCAAATGGATGCCGTTACGGCGGTGTCCGGCTCTGGTCCAGCCTATGTGTTCCACCTGATCGAAGCCCTTGCGTCGGCGGGCGAAGCTGAGGGCCTGCCCGCGCCTTTGGCCATGCAACTGGCACGCGCCACGGTGACAGGGGCGGGGGAGTTGGCCTATCTTGCGCCCGAGACTGCGGCGCAACTGCGCATCAATGTCACCTCGCCCGGTGGCACCACGGCGGCGGCCTTGTCGGTGCTGATGGACCCCGACAGCGGCTTTCCCGCATTGCTGCGCCGTGCGGTCAAAGCAGCAGCAGATCGCGCACGGGAGCTTGGCAAATGACCATCACCTATGACGATTTTCAGAAAGTGGATATCCGCGTGGGCATAATCACCCGTGCCGAACCCTATCCCGAGGCCCGCAAGCCCGCATACAAGCTTTGGGTCGATTTTGGCGGCGAGATTGGGGAGAAGCGGTCCAGCGCCCAGATCACCCGGCACTACACGCCCGAGATCCTGATCGGGCGGCAGGTCATGGCCGTGGTGAACTTCCCGCCGCGCCAGATTGGCAAGGTTCTGTCCGAGGTGTTGGTCCTTGGCGTTCCCGATGCCGACGGCGAGGTGGTGTTGCTGTCGCCCGATCAAGGGGTGCCCTCGGGTGGAAGGATGTTTTGATGAAACTGCTGATCACCCGCCCCCTTCCGGATGACGTTGCAACGGCTGCCCACCGGCGGTTTGACGTGACAACACGCGAAAGCACGTTGCCGCTGACCGCCGACGAGTTGCGTGCCAGCCTGCGCGATTTCGACCTTGTCCTGCCAACGCTGGGCGATCGCTACCTGGCTGATGTGTTTGCCGATGTGCCTGCGCCGCGTGCACGGATGCTGGCGAATTTCGGTGTTGGCTATAACCACATCGACGTTGGCGCTGCCCGCGCTGCGGGCCTTGTGGTGACAAACACCCCAGGCGCCGTAACCGACGCGACTGCCGACATTGCCCTGACGCTTATCCTGATGACAGCCCGCCGTGCCGGTGAGGGGGAACGCCTTGTTCGCTCTGGTCGTTGGCAGGGTTGGCATCCGACCCAGATGCTGGGCATGCATGTGTCTGGCAAACAGATCGGTATCATCGGTATGGGGCGCATCGGAAAGGCCATTGCGCGACGTGCGCAGGCCGGGTTTGGCATGGAGGTGGTGTTCTTCAATCGCTCGCCCGTCGCCGATGCGGGTGTTCCCTCGCGGCAGGTCAGCATGGCCGAGGCAATGGCCGCAGACGTCGTGGTGGTGGCTGTGCCCGGTGGCAAGGACACACATCATCTGATCAACGCAGGCACTTTGGCGCACATGCGGCCGCATGCGATCATTATCAACATCAGCCGTGGCGATGTGGTGGACGAAGCCGCCCTTGCTGCTGCCCTGATCGGCGGCCAGATCGCAGGGGCCGGTCTGGATGTCTACGAGTTCGAGCCGCAGATTTCGTCGGCCCTGATGGCCTTGGAAAATGTCACATTGCTGCCGCATCTTGGCACAGCGGCGCTTGAGGTGCGCAGCAACATGGGGCTTATGGCCGTTGACAATCTGCTTGCCTTTGCCGATGGCCGCCCCCTTCCCAATCCGGTCTGACAGACATGCCCGCCGCTTTCCAGATGCCTTCCGTCAATAGGGCTGGGTGCCCCGATGCAAGACTCTGCGAAATGTGCGATGGGCAGGTGACGGGCCGAGGGGTGGGGCGATGATCATCTCGCGCGGTCGGCGGTTCATCTTTGTGCATATTCCCAAGACCGGCGGAACGGCGCTGTCGCTGGCTCTGGAGGCGCGGGCGATGAAGGACGATATCCTGCTGGGTGATACGCCAAAGGCGCGGGCACGCAAGGGTCGGTTGCGCGGGGTAAAGGCGGCCGGGCGGTTGTGGAAACATTCAACCCTGGCCGACATCGTCGGGCTTGTGTCAGAGGATGATATCGCCGGGTTTTTTACCTTTGCACTGGTGCGCAACCCATGGGATCGGGCGGTCAGCTATTATCACTGGCTGCGGTCGCAGTCCTTTGCGCACCCCGCTGTTGGTCTGGCCAAGGCGCATGACTTTTCGGGTTTTCTGAACCACGCGCAAACCCGCATGGCGCTTCAGTTGTGGCCCTATGGTGCCTATATGCGCAATTCAGCAGGGATGGAATGTGCCCGCCTTTATGCCCGGCTTGAGGTTTTGGCGGATGATCTGGCCCCACTTGAGGCGCATCTGGGCTTTCGCCTAGCCATAGGTCGGGCCAACACATCTGATCGGCCACCAGATTGGCGCCCCTTTTTTTCGGATGCGGATGCCGAACTCATCGCGTCGCTCTGTGCCGAAGATATAGGTCGCTTTAACTATGACTTCAACGGCTTGCGTTGATCTGACAGTGCGATTTCCACTGCGAAAGGATCTAGCTTTCGCCGACGTCGCCGCTGCTATCTCCAGTGATCGTGTCGGCAGGCGCCTCCGTGCACGATGCACGGCAGCGCCTGCCTGGGGTGCTGGTCTAGGCGGCTTTTTGCCCGGTCTTGCCGTAGAAGTGCGCGCCCGATGCAGCCATTTCGCGCAGCATTTTCGGTGTGGCAAAGCGTGCACCATGGGTCGCCGTCAGGCCGTCGCAAATTTCGACCGCACGCGGGGCGCCGATGATATCAAGCCACGAGAACGGCCCGCCCGACCACGGGGCAAAGCCCCATCCCAGGATCGCACCCACATCGCCTTCGCGAATGTCGGTCAGCACGCCGTCTTCCAGTGCCCGCACGGCTTCAAGCACCTGTGCCATCAGCAGTCGATGCTGCACTTCGGTCAGATCCGGCTGGTCCTTGGCCACCGGATACTGGGCCACCAGACCGTCCCAAAGTCCTTCACGTTTGCCTGCCGTGTCATAGCTGTAAAAGCCTGCATTGGCTTTTTTGCCCATCCGACCCTGATCTGCCATCCAGAACAATACTTCGTCCACCGCACCATCAGGATAGGCATCACCCATGGCGGCACGGGTGGCTTTGGCAATCTTCACGCCAAGATCAATCGAGGTTTCGTCCACCAGTTGCAGCGGACCCAAGGGCATGCCGACCAATTTGGCCGCATTTTCCACCAATGCCGGTTCCACCCCTTCGGCCACCATGCGGATGCCTTCGTTGATGTAGGGAATGATGCAGCGATTGGCGTAGAAGAACCGCGCGTCATTGACCACGATGGGCGTCTTGCGGATCTGGCGCACATAATCCAGCGACTTGGCCACCGCGCGATCGCCGGTTTCCTTGCCTCGGATGATTTCCACCAGCAGCATCTTGTCCACAGGCGAAAAGAAATGGATGCCGATGAACTGGTTTGGCCGCTGGCTGGCTTTCGCCAGATCGGTGATTGGAAGGGTAGAGGTGTTGGTGGCAAAGATGCAGTCAGCGCCCACCACTGCCTCGACCTTGGCGGTGACCTCGGCCTTGACCTTCATATCCTCAAACACCGCTTCAATGATCAGATCACACCCTGCCAGTGCAGCGTAATCAGTGGTCGCAGTGATGCGCCCCAGGACCTCGGCCTTTTTCTCTGCCGTCACTTTCTTGCGCTGGATGCCCTTGTCGAGAACAGCCTCAGAATACGCTTTACCACGATCCGCCGCATCCTGCGCGGCATCGATCAGCACCACCTCGATCCCGGCATTGGCCGACACATAGGCGATACCTGCGCCCATCATGCCTGCCCCGATGATGCCGACCTTCTTGACGGTCTGATCAGGGGCTTCGGGCCGGTTCGCGCCTTTTTCCAAGGCTTCCTTGTTGATGAACAGGCTGCGGATCATCGCGCTGGACGACGGGTTCATCAGCACCGAGGTAAAGTGCCGTGCCTCGATCTTCAACGCGGTGTCGAACGGCACCAAGGCGCCTTCATAAACGGCGCTCAGCAAGGCCTTGGCCGCGGGGTAAACGCCCATGGTCTTGCCATGCACCATGGCACTGGCCCCGACAAAGGTCATGAAGCCTGCCGGATGATAGGGCGCGCCGCCGGGCATTTTATAGCCCTTGGCATCCCATGGCTTGACCAGATCGGCCTCTTTTGCCGTTAAGACCCACTCTTTAGCGCGGGTCAGCAGGTCTTCGGGCGCGACGACTTCGTCTATCAGCCCGCCCGCCTTGGCACCTTTGGGATCAGACAGCTTGCCTTCCAGCAGAAAGGGCGCGGCCATCATGGCGCCCAACTTGCGCACCAGACGGGTGGTGCCGCCGGCACCCGGAAAGATGCCGACCATGATTTCCGGCAGGCCGATCTTTGCCTTCGGGTTGTCGGCAGCGATGATCCGGTGGCACGACAGCGGCAGTTCCAGCCCGATGCCAAGCGCGGTGCCGGGCAAGGCGGCCACAATCGGCTTGCCGCCCTTCAACGTCTTGGGGTCCATGCCGGCGCGTTCGATCTTGCGCAGGATGGCGTGCATGTGCATCACGCCGGTAAAGATCCCTTCGGCCCCGCCGTCATCGCGCATCTTGGCGATCACGTTCAGGTCCATCCCGCCGGCAAAGTCCTTCTTTGCGCTGGTGATGATGATGCCCTTGACGCCTGCATCGGCGAGGGCAGTGTCGACATGGGCATTGAGCTCTGCAAAGCCTGCGAGAGACATCACGTTCATAGCCTTGGCGGGCACGTCCCAGGTGATGGTGGCGACGCCATCGACGTCAACGGCATAGGTGAAATCGGTCATGGTATGCTCCTTTGCCTGTATCAGACGCGTTCGATGATGGTGGCCACACCCATGCCGGATGCGATGCACAGTGTGGCAAGGCCCACGCCTTTGCCGGTACGCTCC
>JBKBOF010000052.1:0-18002 GCA_046294955.1 Paracoccaceae bacterium | reverse complement strand
CATACAGCGACGGCACCACCCGCAATGACCCGACAGCGGCGCGCAAGGCATCCGAAAGACGCGCCTCGTTCGGCTGGGCGTTGGACACCCGCCATACCATCCGCCGCGCGACGCCGTCATCATAGACGATCTCGGTTGTTCCAGCACGTTTGCGAAATCCAAGAAAATCTGCCCCCCCATGCGGGGCATGAAATGTGGTTTGCTGTCCCATGGTGGGTCGGTCCTGTCTTTGTTTGCACGACGTTGCGCGCGACTGCTCATTATGCTGCTGAAAATGTGGCAAGAGCACGGCAGCGGTCAATAGAGGCGCGCAGGCCGGATGAAGACTCGGCCGGAATCGGCGCGAATAGAGTCCTTGTTGCAACAGGCACCCGACCACCGTCACGCCACCGCCACAGCCATGCCACAATCGCGCCACATTTGCCGTCGGGCGAGGCGTCTTACACCATAAGTTCGGCGGGTGGTTCCGCAAGCAACCGCGCGAGTCGGTCAATGCCCGCGTGAAACTGGTCCAGCGTGACGTTCCCCGCCATCGCCACTCGCACCGCGTTCGGTGCAAGGCCATGGATCAGTGCATATTCATCGGCTGAGCGCACCAGCACCCCAACACCCTCGGCGCGGGCACAGAACGTGCTGGCCCGCCACCCGGACGGCAAGCGCAAAAAGATAAAGCGCAGACCTGGCTGCCAGCGGACATCATAGGCCCCAAGGGCGTTGACCGCTGATTGCAGGCGCGCGTCCAGTTCCACCTGCACCAGATCGCGCAGCCTTGACGCCTCGCCGGATTGCAACAAATGCAGCACGACCGCCTCGATCGGACGCGACAACGCAAAGAACGCATGCTGTGCCGTCAACCGCCCGGTCTGGCCCATCCCCGGAGGCGCTATGATATAGCCGAACCGCAATCCTGCCGACAGCGTCTTGGACAGGCTGCCAACATGCCAGGTGCGTTCCGGGGCCAAGGCGCGGATCGCAGGGGTTGAAACCGTGGCGACAGAATAACAATCATCATCAATGATTTGCAGATCATGCCGCCGCGCGACAGCGACGATGGCCTGCCGCCGTTCGGTGCTCATCCGGCCGGTGGTGGGATTCTGCGCTTCGGCGGTCAGGCACAGCACCTGCGCGCTGTGGCGGCGGCAGGTTGCGTCCAGTGCCTCGGGCAGAATCCCTTCGGCATCCATCTCGACTGCGATCACTTCGGCCCGTGACAGGCGCGCAGCGTGGCGAAACCCGGGATAGGCCAGTTCTTCGGTCAGAACCACCGGGCGGTCGCCGCGCAGGCAGCACATGAAGATCAGGTTGATCGCGTTCTGACCGCCATGGGCCAGCACCACATCATCCGGCCCGACCGGCCCCAGAACCCGGTCCGACACCCAGTCGCAAATCGCTTCGCGCAGGGGAAGTTCGGCACGCTGGCTTGGATAGTCGATCCAGTCGGTGTCATTATCTGCGCCGATGGCCCGCAAAGCCGCGCCGATGGCGGCCCCTTGCCCGACATCTGGCAAGATCGGCGCGCGCAGATCAACATGGTCGCGCACCCGGTCCGGGTCCCGGTCGATGAACAGCGCCTGCGTCGGGCCAAGTCGGGGCGTCCGCGCCGCCACAAAGGTTCCACGCCCGACGGTCGCGGCCAGCATCCCTTCTTGTGTGGCCAGACTGTAGGCCCGCGCCACGGTGCCGGGGGTTACTTTCAACTGCCACGCAAGCTCGCGCACCGTCGGCAATTGCGCACCTTGTGCCAATTCTCCCGACCGGATCGCCTCGCGCAAGGCGCGGGTCAGGGCAAGGTATTTGGGACCATCGGAGTCAGACAGCGTCGGAAGCCATATTGTATCAGCCACAATGTTCCTCTGGTGCTTTGAGCCTTGAATTTGTATCCATACTATATGATATGTTTCGTGATTGTATCAATACAAAAGGACTCTCCCCATGTCACCCGTTGAAACGCTGACCTTCCGCCCCGCCTCTTTGCCGCCGCTCTCGCGGCTGGTGCTGGCCGCTGCGATCGGCGTCGTCACATGGGAAACCCGCCAACGCAGCCGAAAGGGGCTGACACGGCTGGATGCGCATCTGTTGCGCGATGTCGGCATTGATCCGATGACGGCCGAGGCCGAAGCGCGTCGCTGGTTCTGGGAAGTCTGAGGCCGCGCTGCGAATTTCCCCCGACTTGGCCGGTTTTCCGGCCATTTTTTTATTGAAAGCTTAGGCCGAAAAGCAAAAGGCCCGCCAATCTGGCGGGCCTTCGTCTCGATGCGAAACCGGATCAGCGCTTCGAGAACTGGAACGATTTGCGGGCTTTCGCCTTGCCGTATTTCTTGCGTTCCACCACGCGGCTGTCGCGGGTCAGGAAGCCAGCAGCTTTGAGAGCACCACGCAGGCCGGGTTCATAGAGTTGCAGCGCTTTCGAGATGCCGTGCTTCACGGCCCCCGCCTGCCCCGACAGACCGCCGCCAACAACGGTGGCCATCACGTCGAACTGGCCTTCTACGTTTGCGATGGTGAACGGCTGCTTCAAAATCATCTGAAGCACCGGACGCGCGAAATACACCGCCATTTCCTTGCCATTGACCACAACCTTGCCGGTGCCGGGTTTGACCCAGACCCGGGCCACGGCATTCTTGCGCTTGCCTGTGGCATAGGACCGGCCAAGGGCGTCGCGCACTGCGACGCGAGGCGCGGCCATCGGGGTGCCGGGGGCATCCGCGGTGGAACCGGACACGGCCGATTTCAGATCGTCGAGGGATTTGATGTCAGCCATGATCACGCACTCCGGGTGTTCTTGGGGTTCAGCGCGCCAACGTCAAGGACGGTGGGTTGCTGAGCTTCATGCGGATGATCCACACCGGCATAGACGCGCAGGTTGGTCATCTGCTGACGGCCAAGGCGGTTGCGGGTGATCATGCGCTCGACGGCCTTGATCACCACACGCTCGGGGTGATTGCCTTCCAGCACCTGCCGCGCGGTGCGCTGCTTGATGCCGCCCGGGTGGCCGGTGTGCCAGTAGTAGATCTTGTCGGCACGCTTGTTGCCGGTCATCTGGATCTTGTCCGCATTGATGATGATGACATTGTCACCCATATCCATGTGCGGGGTAAACGTCGGCTTGTTCTTGCCGCGCAGGATGTTGGCGACGATCGTGGCAAGGCGACCCAGAACAATGCCTTCGGCATCGATCAGGATCCACTTTTTCTCGATGTCCGCCGGTGTAGCGGTAAAGGTTTTCATCGGTGGTGTCCCATGGAGGATAGGCAGGGGTTGCCCCCCGGTAACTCGGATGGAGGCTTATCGCGTATCATGGGTGCAGCGTCAAGCGCAGGATTCAATATAAAATCGTATAAAAACAATATGTTGGAAACGCGGTATTATTCTACCCCACAGTTTCCGATGCAACAAGGCGCAAGGCACGGGCGCGCGCTGCGGGAATGGTGGCGATTTCAACCCCGGTCAGGACATGCAGCGTATCCAACTGGCTGTCGATCACGGCATGGTCGCTGACCCACCCGCCCATCGACAAATAGCTGCGCAGCAGCGCGGGCATCTGTGACAAGCCCTTTGCCCTCTGCAATGCGTCAGGCGGGCTTTCGTTGCCCGCGCGCACCGCCGCAAGGGAAATCCTGTGCGGGGCAATGGTCGCAGGTCGCCAAGCTTCGGGCGCGACATGGCCAGCCAGAAGTGCCAAAGCTGCTGTGTGGCGTGCGGGGTCCGCACCGGGAAAACTGGAACAACCAAACAACAGCCCGATACCGTCCGCATCTACCTTCTGCGTCAGACCGGCCCAGATCAGCCGCAGGATATCGGGGTCGTGGCGGTCGGGATGCAGGCAGAACCGACCCAGTTCCAGCATCGGCCCCGGAAAGCCGGACAGTCGTGCCAGATCGTAGAATTGCGCCGCATAAGATTGTGACAGGGTGGTCCCGTCAAAACGGGTGATCCGACAGCACGCCACCAGATTCCCCGTGATCTGGTCGCGCACCAGCAGATGCCGCGCTGCTGAGTCAAAGACGTCACAATCCCGGCCATCGGCACGGGTGCGCCCCCGTGCCGTCCAGAATGCCAGATGCCGCAGCTCTTGGGCTTGCACGATCTCGGCCTCAGTCGCGGCCATCCGCAGCTCGTATCGTCCGCGAGACATTGGTTTCACGCCGCCCTCGTCACCCTTGGCACAAGCCGCACCCCGACCTAGATAGTGCCAGAGCGGACGCCCAACAGGGGCCGTCGGCCGCACAAAACCACAGGAGATGCGCATGGACAAGGTCGTGAAATCCGATGCCGAATGGCGCGAGATGCTGTCTGATCTTGCCTACAAGGTCACCCGCAAACATGGCACGGAACGCGCCTTCACCAACGACAACTTCCCCAAAACTGCTGGAACCTATCGCTGCGTCTGCTGCGACGCGCCATTGTTCGATCAAGGTGCCAAATTCGAATCCGGCACCGGATGGCCAAGCTTCTACGCGCCGATCGACCCTGAATTTGTCGGGGAAACCGTCGATCGCAGTTTTTTCATGCGCCGTACCGAAGTGCATTGCAACCGCTGTGACGCGCATTTGGGGCATTTGTTTCCGGACGGACCCGCCCCCACCGGATTGCGCTATTGCATGAACGGTGTGGCCTTGAAGTTCGAAGCCGACGACGCCTGACGCTGCCCAAACGGGGGCGCGGATCAGCCGCCGCCCAGCACCTGCGCCCCGCCAATGCGTCCGAAGTTCGAGAACAATTGCCGCAACACGCCCATCCCTTTGACGCTGGACTCAGTAACCCGGCGCGACAACGGCACAATTTGGCCGCGCTCAAGCCCGAAGCGCTCGACGTTTTGCAAAACACCCGCCTCGCTGAAAGTCAGTGCTACAACCTGACGATCAATCTCTTTCGGCGCAAGCGCGCCTTTCTGCTCCCAGCGGCTTTGCACATAGAACCAACCGGTGTCGTTCAACAGGCCCGACGCCGATGGACGCCCGACCTTGGGGCCTGTCGTCTCGCGCGTGTCTTTGCCGACCACAAGCTGTGCCAGGTCTTCCTCGGCCGGCACATAGCCGTGATTGCGATAGATCGACGAACACGCCGTCACCATGGTCGCAAAGAACAGGATCGCAAGTGTGCGCACCCAAGGGCGCACAGAGCCTACCGCAGACCGACCGTCACGCCGCGCTATCGTCCATGCCATACGTCGTCATCCCTAACCCAGCGTCCCTGCGCGACCCGGTTGCGGGTGCCTCTGGACTTGCCAAGCAACGCATCGCTGCTTAGGTGCCGAGGCAACCTGAACCGTCTCCTGATGCAAAGGCTTACAGAAGGACGTGGGCCGGTTCAAGAATGGAACGCGCGGCACCCGATTGTGCCATCCAGCCTGTGCCCCGTTTGCCCGCCCGACCCAGACAAAGGTAACCATGCAATGACAAAATCCCCGCTAACCGAACCGGAGCCACGCGCCGAACCTGATCTGCCGTACAGCCACCCGCTGCGCAGCGGGGCCTTGTCGATGCGCAAACCGACCCGCTTTGATCTGCGTCCTGACGCCGATACGCGGGGCAAGATTGCGCAGGCCCTTGGGCTTTTGTCGGTGCCCTTCTTGCAGTTCAAGGGAGAGATTCGTCCGTTCGGATCGCGTGATTTCGTGCTCGAGGCCAATCTAGAGGCCGTAATCGAACAGCCGTGCGTCATCACGCTTGCCGCGGTGCGCGCCGAGATCGGCGAAGCGGTGGTGCGCCGCTATCTGTCGGACTGGGCCGAACCCGAAGGGGATGAGGTCGAAATGCCCGAGGATGACAGTTCGGAAGCGGTGCCCGAAGTGATCGACGTCGGTGGGGTGGCCATCGAGGCGCTAAGTCTGGCGCTGCCGCTTTATCCGCGCGCAACGGGGGCAGCACTTGGTGAAGTCGCGGCAACACCTCCGGGGGCAGAACCCCTGCGCGATGCAGACCTGAAGCCGTTTGCATCCCTGGCCGCCTTGAAGGACAAGTTGGGCGGCGGTGGCGACACCTGACACCGGGTTTGCCACAAAAGGGCTTGCGCCGCGCCCAAATAAGGGTATGTTCCGCGCCTCATTCGGGGTGTGGAAACACGCCCCCGGCGGTGGTATCCGCTAGAAGAATCGTCAAGTAAATCAGGGGCATGTCCCCACTACCCAAAGGTTGCGACATGGCTGTCCCGCAGAACCGAGTCACCAAATCCAAGCGTAACATGCGCCGTGCACATGATGCACTGGTCGCCGGAAATCCGGCCGAATGCCCGAACTGTGGTGAACTGAAACGCCCGCACCACGTCTGTGGCGCTTGCGGCCATTATGACGCACGCGAAGTCGTGGCGACCGCGAAAGACGTCGATCTGGACGAGGACGCGGCGTAAGCCGCGCTCTGACGGCTTCCCCTGCCAATGACAAGCGGACGACAAAATCCGGAGACGGACAAGCTTGAAGGCGGGGCTTCCACTGTCATTTCGGTTGACGCCATGGGCGGAGATCGCGGGCCGGCGGCTGTTGTTGCCGGTCTTGGTCTGTCTGCCGCAAAACACCCCGACGTGCACTTCTTCCTGCACGGCGACAGCGTTGTGCTGACACCCTTGGTCGTGGCGCAGGCCGGGCTGTCGGATTGTGTGACTGTGGTACATGCCGAACGTGTCGTTACGATGAACGACAAACCCAGTCAGGTGATGCGACACGGCGAAGGAACTTCGATGTGGTCTGCCATCGACTCGGTGAAATCGGGTGAAGCACAGGCAGCTGTGTCTTGCGGCAATACAGGCGCACTGATGGCGGTGTCGATGATCCGCCTGCGCAAGATACCGGGTGTGAACCGCCCGGCCATCGCCTGCCTTTGGCCCAGCCGTAACCCCGGTGGGTTCAACCTCATGCTGGACGTCGGCGCGGGAATCGAGGCCGAGGCAGAAGATCTATTGCAATTTGCGGCGATGGGGGCGTCTTACGCCCGCAACGGATTGTCGCTTCAACGTCCACGGGTTGGCCTGTTGAACGTGGGCACCGAAGAACACAAAGGCCGGGCCGAGCTGAAGATCGCCCACGACCGGATGGTCGAAGCCGCCGATGCGGGTGGTTTTGATTTCGTCGGCTTTGTCGAGGGCGGCGATATTCCAAGCGACCGGGTCGATGTGATCGTGACAGACGGTTTCACCGGCAATATCGCCTTGAAAACCGGCGAAGGCACGGCAAAGCTGATCTCGGATTTTCTGCGCGAAGCGTTCGGGGCCGGTCTGATGTCGAAATTCGCGGCCCTTCTGGCAATGAACTCCCTCAGGCGGCTGCAAAGACGGATAGATCCGCGCCGGGTGAATGGTGGGGTTTTTCTGGGGTTGAACGGGACGGTGGTAAAGTCGCACGGGTCGGCCGATGAAACCGGGGTGGCAGCGGCCATTGGTCTTGCGATCCAGTTGTCGCGCAGCGGATTTGTGGACCGATTGGCGGCGCGGGTGGCCTCGACCGGTCGAACTGCGCTGGAACCGGCACAACTGGGTGCGGATCACGCCGCAGGGAGAGACAGGTCAGAATCATGATGATACGCGCCGTTGTCGCGGGCGTAGGGCACTATCTTCCTGCGCGCGTTGTCTCAAACGCTGAAATGGAGACATTTGTCGATACCACCGATGAATGGATAAAGACGCGCTCGGGGATCGAGCGGCGCCATTTTGCGGCCGAAGGCGAATTGACTTCAGATCTGGCAACCCATGCGGCGCGCGCGGCCTTGGCTGACGCCGGGTTGGAGGCCGACGATATCGACGCCATCGTGCTGGCCACCTCGACTGCGGATCTGACCTTCCCGTCTGTTGCCACCATGGTGCAAGCTGAACTGGGTATGACAAAGGGCTTTGCCTTTGACATGCAGGCTGTCTGTGCCGGATTCGTTTTCGCCTTGACCACCGCCAATGCGATGATCCTGTCAGGTCAGGTCAAGCGGGTGATGGTGATCGGGGCGGAAACCTTCAGCCGCCTGATGGACTGGACCGATCGTTCGACCTGCGTTCTATTTGGCGATGGCGCAGGGGCGTTGATCCTTGAAGCGCAAGATGGCACCGGGGCGGCGACCGATCGCGGCATCCTGTCCAGCGATCTGCACTCTGACGGCCGGTTCAAGGATATCTTGTATGTCGATGGCGGCACCAGCACCGGCACAACGGGTCATCTGCGCATGGCCGGCAAAGAAGTGTTCCGCCATGCTGTTGAAAAGCTTGCAGAAACGGCGCATGCAAGTCTGGACAAGGCAGGGCTGACCAGCGGTGATGTCGATTGGATCGTGCCGCATCAGGCCAATATCCGCATTATCGAAGGCACGGCCAAGAAGATGCAACTGCCGATGGACCGTGTGGTCGTCACCGTGCAAGACCATGGCAACACCTCGGCCGCGTCAATCCCGCTGGCGCTGTCTGTCGGCAAGGCGCGTGGGCAGATAAAGCAAGGCGATCTGATCGTGACCGAAGCGATCGGGGGTGGCTTGGCCTGGGGGTCGGTGGTTCTTCGCTGGTAAAGCGATTTAACTCCTGCCCTCAAGTCTCTGATATTGACTCGCAAATCGGGACAGCGCATGCTTCGCGGGAAAAGCCCGGGGGGGATGATCAGAATGAGCGAAAAGACCTTGACGCGTATGGACCTGTCGGAAGCCGTTTTCCGCGAAGTCGGGTTAAGCCGGAACGAATCCGCACAATTGGTGGAATCCGTGCTCCAGCACATGTCCGATTCTTTGGCGGTGGGCGAGCAGGTGAAGATCTCGTCCTTCGGAACGTTTTCTGTGCGCGACAAATCGGCCCGCGTCGGTCGCAACCCGAAAACCGGGGATGAGGTTCCGATCAGTCCGCGCCGGGTGCTGACCTTCCGCCCGTCGCATCTGATGCGCGACCGCGTCGCCGCCGGCAAGAAGAAGTAACCGCACAGCATCAAGGAGTGCGCGGCGCATGAACAAATCGCCCGACGCCTTCCGCACCATTTCGGAAGTGGCCGACCTTCTGGAAACACCTGCACATGTCCTGCGGTTTTGGGAAAGCCGCTTTCCACAGATCCGCCCGGTCAAGCGGGCGGGTGGCAGGCGCTACTACCGACCGGCAGACGTGGCGCTGTTGACCGGCATAAAACGCCTGCTGCACGATGACGGGCTAACGATCCGGGGTGTTCAGAAAATACTGCGTGAACAAGGGGTTCGCCATGTTTCAGGCGTGCCCGAAGACCCCATGCTAGAAGACGATACGATACTGGATGCAGAGTCGGTTGATGGCTTGGCACCACCTGACGGATTGCTCCCGTCCACGGTGGAAACCGCACAGGTGATCGCCCTTCAACCGGTCCTGCGCGACCTGCCCCCGATTGCAGATTTGCCGACACCGGAGCCTCAGTTGGAGGATGCGTCTGGCGAGATGGATCTGGCAGACATGCCACCTGCCCCCGATTGGACAGCCCCGCTTCCCGCTGCGCCACCACCGCCTGTCATGGCCGCGCCCGAACCGACGGCACCGGATGGTGCAGACCTGTTCAGTCGCCTGTCTTCGCCGGCGGACCCAGAGCCTGTCGCCGAAGCTCCCATGGTCGTCTGGGCAGATGACACCGACCGGGACGGGCCACCTGATGTTTTGCAGGATACGGTACTGCCGGGCGTCAAGGTGACACGTTTCGGCGGGGCGACCCCGGCTGTGCCACCGTCTACAGATGATGCATCCCCTCACCCTGTCCCGGATACCGGCGGCCCGACGATGGCCATACGGTTGCGCGCCACACAACTGTCGCGCCTAACAAGCGCCGACCGTGACCGATGTACCGAAATCCGCGATCAGGCCATTGCGTTGCGCCAGCGTCTTGCCGCATCCCCCCGGATGCCGTTCTGACCCCGCCATATTGAGGGAAAAACCGTGCTTTCCCGCTTGTGCCGCCCGTGAATATCAGTATGTATCCCGCCATGTTCGGGCCGTGGCGCAGCCTGGTTAGCGCGTCCGTCTGGGGGGCGGAAGGTCGTGAGTTCGAATCTCACCGGCCCGACCATTTTCAAAACCGCCCGCTCGGCTTCTGGCCTTGCGGGCGGTTCTGTTTTCAGCGTTTGGGGAACTGTGCATGACGGCAACCGGAGTTCTTGCTGCCCAGCATCTGCGCCAGATGATCGCGTCGGGCAGCATCCACGCAGCGTCAGACATCCTGCCAGCGCAGGTGCAGCCCGCAAGCCTTGATCTGCGGCTTGGAACGATGGCGTACCGCGTGCGCGCGTCCTTTCTGGCAGGCAAGGGCCGCCCAGTGGCAGACCGCCTGCGCGAATTCGAGATGCACCGCATGGACCTTGGCCAAGGTACGGTGTTGGAAAAAGGCTGTGTCTATGTGATCCCGCTGATGGAACATCTGGCGCTGCCGCCAGGGCTTTCAGCGGTTGCCAATGCCAAATCCTCGACCGGGCGACTGGATCTTCTGACCCGTCTTATCACCGATGGTGGCACCGAATTCGACCGTATTCCCGAAGGCTATGACGGGCCGCTTTACGCCGAGGTGTGCCCAAGGTCGTTTTCGGTTCTGGTGCGTGCGGGTCAACGTCTGAACCAGATCCGCTTTCGCCGCGGTCAATCGGTGCTGTCCGACAGCGCGCTTGCCGCCCTGCATGCGGTGGAACCCTTGGTTGATGGTGTCCCGGTCATTTCGGAAGGTCTGGGATTTTCGGTCGATCTGCGCCCCAAAACCGGCGATTTGGTGGGCTACTGCGCCAAACCGCATACGGGCGTGGTCGATCTGGACCTGATCGGACATTACCCTGCGACCGAATTCTGGGAGGAAATCCGCACCCATGACGGCCGCATCATCCTTGATCCCGGCGCGTTCTATATTCTGGTCAGCCAAGAGGCCGTGACGATTCCCCCCGATTACGCAGCGGAAATGGCGCCTTATCTGGCGATGGTCGGCGAATTCCGGGTGCATTACGCAGGCTTTTTTGATCCCGGCTTTGGCTATGCGGCCGCTGGGGGGGCCGGATCGCGTGGCGTGTTGGAAGTGCGCTGTCACGAAGCGCCGTTTGTGCTGGAACATGGGCAGGTGGTGGGACGTCTGGTCTATGAACGGATGGCCGAGCGGCCTGATGCGCTTTACGGTGAAAAGATCGCGTCGAACTATCAGGGACAGGGCCTTAAACTTGCCAAGCAGTTCCGCTAGTACCACGCGTCAGGCGTGGACTCTTTGTGCTTGGCAATAAAGTCTCGCAAGCCGTCGCGGATGCCATCGTCCAAGGCCGGGGCTTCAAATTCGGCCAATCGCTTTTTCCACGCCCGGTTTGCCCGTGTGGCGGCGTCAAGACCGCCCGCCGCCTCCCATTTTTCAAACGGTTCGTTATCGGCAAGGGAGGAATCCCAAAAGGCGGTCTGGTAGTTCGCCATGGTGTGCGCGCAGCCAAAAAAGTGGTTGCCGGGGCCAACCTCGGCAAAGGCATCGACAGCCAAAGTGTTGTCGTCAATCTGCACGCCATCCAGATAGCTGTGCAAAGCCCCGCACAGATCATCGTCGAGCATGAACTTCTCATAGCTCATGCTCAGCAATCCATCCAGAAACCCGGCGGAGTGAAGGATGAAATTGGCGCCACAATGGATGGCGGCAAGCATGCTCATGGTGCCTTCAGTCATCGCCTGTGCATCGGGGAGCTTTGACGTAGTGAAATTGCCCGAACAGCGCAAAGGCAGGTTCAGCCGACGCGCCAACTGCCCGATCACCATGGAACCGATCGCAGGCTCTGGCGTGCCAAATGTGGGGCTACCGGACCGCAGGCTCATCGAGGACAGGAAATTGCCAAAGATCACTGGCGCGCCTTTGCGCTCCAACTGGGTCAGCGCACAACCCGCCATGGTTTCAGCCAGCGATTGGGCAATCGCGCCCGCATTGGTGACTGGCCCCATCGCCCCGCCAAGGATGAACGGCACCACCACCGCCGCCTGATTTGCCCGCGCATAGGCCCGCAGGCTGCGTGTCATGGTGCCATCCCAGACCAGCGGAGAATTCACATTCACATTGCCCAGTATCACACAGTTTTCATTCACAAACTCGCTTCCAAACAGGATCCGCGCCATGTCGATGCTGTCTTCTGACCGGTCTTCGGCAGTAACAGACCCCATGAAGGGTCGGTCGCTCAGTTCAATATGTGCCATCACCATATCAAGATGGCGCTTGTTCACCGGAAGATCCGTTGGCTCGCAAATTGTGCCGCCCGAATGGTGAAAGTTCGGGCTGGCCTGCGCCAGTTTGATAAAGTTGCGAAAGTCCTCCAGCGTGCCAAAGCGCCGACCTTTATCAAGGTCCATGACAAAAGGGCTGCCATAGGCAGGGGAAAACACCACATTGCGCCCGCCGATGCGGACGGAATGGGCAGGGTTGCGGGCGGCTTGGGTAAATTCGGCAGGGGCCGAGCCCAGAACCTCGCGCAGCAATCCGGGCGGAAATTTGACCAACAGACCCTGCACATCAGCCCCCGCGCGCCGCCAATGGTCCAATGCGACCGGGTCGTCGCGAAATTCAATGCCGGTTTCGGCCAGAATACGGTCGGCCGCCGACTCGATCCGCAACAGATTTTCGTCCGACAGAATGTCATAGGTCGGGATATTGCGGACAATATAGGGCCGGCCATGTCCCGAGCCCAAGCTTGCCCGTTCTGCCTGCCTTGCCTGCCGTCCGGATCGCACGCGCTGTTCGGTCATGGCATCCCCCTGTTTGACCCATGACACGCTTCGCGCGCAGCGAAGTCCGCGTCGGCGGCGACGGTTGACGGTCTTTTTGCGTCATAAACCGCCGACGCTTGGGTCAGGTCACCACATCCGGGTCGGTGCGGCCGGTAAATTCCTCCAACCGCGCAAGCCGGTGCGCGGCCCGAATGACCGGCGCCAATGCCTGTTGCGGATCCAGATCAAGACCCTCGGGGCCAGCGGCATAGCGTTCCAGATATACCCGCAGCGTGGCCCCTTCGGTGCCGGTGCCGGACAGACGCATCACGATGCGGCTGCCATCTGCGAACATTACCCGCACGCCCTGCCCGGCGCTGACCGAGCCATCAACCGGGTCGGTATAGGAAAAATCATCGGCGGCTTCGATCTGCATACCTTCAACCTCTTGCCCGCGCAGATCGTCAAGCGACGCGCGCAGCGCCGCCATCAACTGGTCGGCCTTGTCGGTGGCAATGGCTTCGAAGTCGTGGCGGCTATAGTAGTTTCGTCCGTATGTTGCCCAGTGGTCAGCCATAATCTGCGCCACGCTTTGCTTGCGCACCGCCAGAATGTTCAGCCACAGCAAGACGGCCCAAAGCCCGTCCTTTTCGCGGACGTGGTCCGACCCCGTGCCAAAGGATTCCTCACCACAAAGCGTGGTCATTCCGGCATCCAGCAAGTTGCCAAAGAACTTCCACCCCGTCGGAGTTTCGAACTTTGCAATCCCCAAGACATCAGCCACCCGGTCGGCGGCGGCCGAGGTTGGCATCGACCGCGCCACACCTGCCAATCCCTTGGCATAGCCCGGCGCCAGATGTGCGTTGGCCGCCAGAATTGCAAGCGAGTCCGAAGGCGAGACATAGATCCCGCGCCCCACCACCATGTTGCGGTCGCCATCGCCATCGCTGGCCGCACCGAAATCGGGGGCATCCGGCCCCATCATTTCGTCCATCAGCTCATGCGCCCAAGTCGGGTTCGGGTCGGGGTGCATGCCGCCGAAATCAGGCAATGGCGTGCCATGCGTAACGGTGCCCTTGGCCGCGCCCAGCCGTTTTTCCAGAATTTCAACCGCATAGGGACCGGTCACGGCACACATTGCGTCCATCCGCATGCGAAAGCCGCCGGCAAACAGCGCGCGCAACGCGGGAAAATCAAACAGCGTCCCCATCAGGGCGGCGTAGTCACTGACCGGATCAACCACGTCGACGATCATGCCGCCCAGATCATGCCGACCAATGGCATTCAGATCCACATCCTGCACTTCAAGCATCTTGTACTCGGTGATGTCCGTCGTGCGCCGATACATCGCCTCGGTCACGCTTTCGGGGGCCGGGCCGCCGTTGGGCATGTTGAATTTGACGCCGAAATCCGCGTCCGGCCCGCCGGGGTTGTGGCTGGCCGACATGATGATGCCGCCGTCGGTTTTGTTGAGCCGGATCAGGTGGCTGGCCGCCGGGGTGGACAGGATCGCGCCCTGCCCCACAATCACCCGATGTGCGCCATTGGCAGCCGCCATGCGCAAGATCACCTGCGCCGCCCGGTCGTTGAAATACCGCCCGTCGCCGCCCAGAACAAAGGTCTTTCCCGCCCCGGTGGCATCGCGTGCGCCGACGACATCAAAAATCGCCTGCACAAAGTTTTCAAGATAATGTGGCCCGGTGAACACCGGGGTTTTCTTGCGAAGGCCCGAAGTTCCCGGTTTTTGTCCGGCAATAGGCTTGGTGGCGACGGTGGTGATCATGGTTTCTCTCCCTTGGCGCGAGCCTCGAACGGACGCGCGTGAAACATCAGAACCGACTGTGCCGGCACATCGTCGGGCACGGGTCCGGTGGTCATATCGGGGCGGGTGGTGTCCAGCACCAGTTCCCAGAGGGCAGAGTCTGGCACCTTCAGCGCCGTCGCGGCCCCGCTGTTGAAATAGGCCAGGACCGCATCACCGGCAGCATCCTCGCCTTCGGCCGCCATCCGCAGCTCGACCCCCAAGGCGCGGAAGGACGGGTCATGCCAGTCGTGCCGGTTTGGCTCGGACCCATCGGGCTTGAGCCACCGCACATCCGGCAAGCCGTCCACGGCGCGTTTGCGTGCGTGCAGAAACCGGCGTTGGCGCAAAACCGGATGCGCCCGGCGCAAGGCCGCCAGCCGCGCGATGAAATCTGTCAGGCTGTGATCTGCATGGGCCCAGTCCAGCCACGTCACGTCATTGTCTTGTGCATAGGCGTTGTTGTTGCCACCCTGGCTGTGGCCGATCTCGTCTCCTGCCAGCAGCATCGGCACCCCTTGGCTCAGCATCAGCGTGGCCAGCAGATTGCGCTTGCGCAGCGCGCGGGCCCTGCGCACCGTCTCGTCTTTACTGGGGCCTTCGACGCCCAGATTGTCGGAATGGTTGTCGGAATGGCCGTCGCGGTTGTCCTCGCCATTGTCCCAGTTGCGCTTGACGGTAAAGCTGACCAGATCTTCCAGCGTAAAGCCATCATGCGCGGTGATGAAGTTGATCGACGACGTGGCCGACCGACCGGAATGGTCAAACCGCTCGGCGCTGCCCAGCAGCCGCTTGGCAAGGTCCGGGGTCAGGCCGGGATCCCCGCGCCAAAACCGTCGCACACCATCGCGGAACTGGTCGTTCCATTCGTGGAATGGATGCGGATACCCCCCAAGCTGATAGCCGCCGGGACCAATGTCCCACGGTTCGGCGATCAACTTGACACGGCTCAGCACCGGATCCTGGCGGATCGCGTCGAAAAAGCCGCCACTAGCGTCAAAGCCGTGCTTTTCGCGACCCAGAACGGTGGCCAGATCAAATCGGAACCCGTCCACATGGCAGTCCTCGACCCAATAGCGCAGACTGTCCATTACCATGCGCAGCACCATCGGATGCGTCAGGTTCAGCGTGTTCCCGGTCCCGGTGTCATTGACATAGTTGCGCCCGCCATCAGCCAGCCGGTAATAGCTTGCATTGTCCAACCCACGGTAGCACAGCGTCGGGCCCCATTGGTCGCCCTCGGCGGTGTGGTTGTAAACCACATCCAGAATGACCTCGATCCCCGCGGAATGCAGGCGCCGGACCATGGTCTGGAATTCCCACAAGGCACCCTTGGCCATGAAACGGGGTTCAGGCGCAAAGAACGCGAGCGTGTTGTAGCCCCAATGGTTGCGCAACCCCTTTGCCACCAGAAAGCGGTCATCGGGAAAGGCTTGAACTGGCATCAATTCGATCGCTGTCACGCCGAGTTTTTGCAAATGGTCGATCACCGGGTCGCTGGAAATGGCCAGATAGCTGCCACGCAACGGCTTGTCGATGCCGGGGTGCAACTGGGTCAACGCCTTGACATGCGCCTCATAGATCACCGTGTCGGCGCGTGGGGTGCGCGGGGCTGTGTCGTTGCCCCAGGTGAAGGACGTGTCGATCACCACCGCCTTCGGCACCGCAAAGGCTGAATCTCGGGTGTCATAGGACAAATCCCCGCGCGCAGACCCGATCTTGTATCCCATCACCGCGTCCGACCACCTGAGCCGCCCCTCCAGCGCGCGGGCGTAAGGGTCGAGCAGCAGCTTGTGTGGGTTGAAGCGATGCCCCAGTTCGGGGACATAAGGCCCATGGGCGCGAAGGCCATAGACCGTGCCAGGGGTCAACCCGCCCACATGCATGTGCCAGATGTCGCCATCCCGATGCCGGAACGGCAGGCGCACCATCTCTTTGCGGCCATCCGGCGAAAACAGGCACAACTCGATCAATTCTGCATGGGTCGAAAACACAGCAAAGTTGATGCCGTCCCCATCCAGCGTCGCCCCCATCGGCCAAGGGCGCCCGGTGGAAACCGCGTGTCCCGGCAAGCGCGCGGGCAGCGGCGTCAACCCCGGTGTCACGTCAGCAACCCTTCATACAGGGTGCCATAAGCCGCAGCCGAGGGTTCCCAGCCCACGGGATGCGTCATCGCATTCTTTTGCAGCTTGGCCCATAGCTTCGGTTGGGCATGGACCGCCACAAGCTTGGTCAGCGCCTGCCCGAAGGCAAGTGCATCGGTGGGGTGAAACACCACCCCCGTGGCCACCCCCGCCGCCAGTGTCGCTGGCGACACCCCGATCACCGTATCGGCAAGTCCCCCGGTCGCCGCGACCACCGGCAAAGTGCCGTAGCGCAGGCCATACATCTGGGTCAGGCCGCAAGGTTCAAAGCGCGAGGGCACCAGCACCGCATCCGCCCCCGCAAACAGCCGGTGGCTCAGCCCCTCGTCATATCCAATGTGCACGGCCACCCGCCCCGGATGGGCAGCAGCCAAAGAGCGCACCGCCCCTTCCAGCGCCGGATCGCCTGAACCAAGCACGATCAGCCCGCCACCGGCCACCACAAAATCGGGGATGACGGCGGGCAACAGATCGATGCCCTTCTGATCGGTCAACCGGCTGACCACAATCGCCAAAGGCCCCGGCACATCAAGCGCGAATTCCGTACACAGCGCGGCGCGGGCCTTCGCCTTTCCGGCGGGCGCCTTGGCCGAATAGGCCGTCTCTTCTGTTTCAGGTGACCAGACGGCGGTATCTACCCCGTTCAGGATGCCCGACACCCGGGCAGACCGGGCCGCGATCACCCCTTGCAGACCCATGCCGAATTCGGGTCGCATCAGTTCGTCAGCATAGGTCGGCGATACGGTCGTAATCCAGTCCGCAGTAACCAACCCTGCCTTGAGGCTTGACAGACCCCCGTAATATTCCAGCCCGCCGGGATAGAACTGTTCGGCTGGCAGCCGCAACTCGGCCAGCAGACTGGCCGGTGCCCAGCCCTGAAAAGCGATGTTGTGAACGGTCATGACCGATTTCACCGCGCCCGCACCCTGATAGGCCAGATAGGCCGGGGCGTATCCCGCCTGCCAGTCATGCGCGTGCACGATATCAGGGATCCACCCGTCCAGACCGTCCCGCGCGATCCGGGCAGCAACCCAAGACAGCGCGGCAAAGCGCTGCGGGTTGTCCCACCAATCCCCGCCGGGACCGCTGTAGGGGCCGCCATCCCGGTCATACAGATGGGGGGCGTCCAGCAACAGCAGATCAATCCCCTCTACCCTGCCGGCATGGATCGTCGCCGTGCCGCCAAACAGTCCGGGTTCCTGCCCTACCTGGGTCAATTGCGCCAGCAATGGGCGCAAGGCCCGATAGGCCGGGATCAAAACCCGCATTTCCCAGCCGACCGACGCAAGCGCCGAAGGCAAGGCCCCAACCACATCGGCCAGCCCCCCGGTCTTGATGAAAGGCACACATTCCGACGCAACTGACAGAACACGACCCTTCATCTTTCTTCCTTCATCTGTTCAAAAATATCCTCGGGAGGTCCGGAGGGCAGACGGCCCTCCGGG
>JBKBOF010000051.1:0-18046 GCA_046294955.1 Paracoccaceae bacterium | reverse complement strand
CAGCAAAAAGACTTGACCTGCCGCCGCACTGACCTGTGCGGCATCGCCATACGGCCCGGAGTAGTCGCGCCCCCATGCGGTGTGATAGCGCGTCTCCCACGGGACCAGAGCCTTGTCGAGCGTGGATTGCGGCGAGATCGCCACCACATCTGCACCGGGGCAAGCGGCGACAAAGGCGCAGGCCGCATATCCGCCCATCGACGCGCCGTAAAACACCACCCGCTTGAACCGCTTGAAAAAACCCGTATCGCGCAGATCGTCGAACTGCTGCCAGACCCACGGATCGCGATACCACGTCCAGCCATTCGCCATCACACCCAGCATCGACCAACCCTGCTTTTCAATGAAGCCAAAGCCCCACGGACGCCTGTCCTCACGCTTGCCCATGGCGATGTCGAGGTTGTCGAAGGTCACAACAAGCGTGTCGGATCGCGGGATGAACAGCACGGAATGGTCCGGGCTGTCGCGAAAAAACCCATCTTGACCGGCCAGTGTGGTGGCGATTTGTGCCCAATTGCCCTCTTCCGGACGCTTCGCCACCGCCTGCGGTCCGGCGCGGAACAGCGCGCGGGTGATGGTGACGCCATCCGCGTCCCGCTGGGACAGCGTCTCGCAACTGCCATAATCGTTCAAAAGCGGATACGCGCCAGAGCCTTTGCGGATATCGGTCAGCATCCGGGTGTCAGCGTGAAGTATTTTCTGAAGAATCACCTCCAGATGCTTGATTTTACTGACATCTCCAAAACCTGAAAGGTTTGCGATCACGTCTGTGGGCCACAAGTCCCGCACCGCCCCGATCCGGCGGATTTTCGTCGCGGGCACCCCGTTGGCGGTCAGGAAATCCACGTAGGGCGCGACCCAGGGCGAAGCTGGATCCGTAAAACGGCCTTTGTGATCGATGTCGATCAGGTGGATGTCGCAGTCCCACTTGCCCCAGACCGCAAGGGCCAAAGACTGGGCATTGCCGCCGATATCGGCGAAACTTTGCGGGTCGATTGCGTCGAGGCTGTCGATCAGCCCTGCATCGAATACCCGTCTGCCCCGCCCTTTGATTGGTGCGGCCTCGGCGGGAATATCGTGCTGTTTCAATAGGTTTTCCAGATAACTTCCCGCAGGCGGAATACCGTTGTGGCGCAGACCCAATTCGCGCTTGTTCGAGGCCCACAGGTGCAAAGCCGTGGTGCGCGGTGTAATGATCCCTTCGGCCACCGACGCCGGACGCAGGAACTTCAGCCGGTCGGGAAATGGGATCGGGTAGAAGGCATCCAAGGGCTGCACCATGCCTGCAAGTCCAAGCGAATGGGTGAAATGCGTCACCATCATCGGCCCCCAGGCGCCCCAAGGCTGCTGGCTGACATGCACCGGATTACCCGCTGCGGCCGCCGCGCGATAGTCGTCTTGCAGCTTGCGCTTGACAAAGGGCGGTATGGCAAACGGATCCGACGTGTAATCCAGCATTGCGCGCAACAGCGGCCCGTCAGGCGGCAACCCCAGAACCGCGTTGTTCACCCGCATCCCACCCGGCAACTCAAAGCCCAGAACGTGGTCATCGTCATACGTCATTGGGCGCAGGCAATAGACATCGGTATCGACCCAGATCATGCCGGGATTGCGCGCAATCATATGCAGCCGGAACAGATCGGCGAACAAAGCGTAGCTGTCTTTCTTTTCGTATTTCAGGAAGTTGTCGGTATCGAGCACCTCACGCCCGTCGCGGCGGATCACACCGGCGGGCACGTTGGGGATGGGTTCATAAGAGAACAGGGTGATGTGCTGGCCCCGGTCCACAAAGGACTTCAGGCAAAGTTGCTCCATCCACGACAGGCTGCCGCCGATCCACAGCGTGCCGACCTCTCTGACCCTGCCCATGCCTGCAATACCCTTGACGCGACCATCTATTGTTGGCCTTAGGGAAACAGTCTGGCGAAATTTGGGCGCTTTGCCAAGGGAATGCACAAAAATGCGCGGCACCATACTTTGCCGCACGACCGCCATCATGCTATGCCACTGGGTATGGGCGGCATCAGACCGCTGACACAACAAGGCGGTCGGGGCATGGCGGGCAGCCCAAGGGCAGGAAAGGCAGAGGTGCATCACCGGATGATGGCCGCGCGCGATATCGGTCGCGATGGCCTGACACGCCTTCTGGAGTGCATCCAGACCCCTGACGGTCGCGTGCGCAGCTTCTTTGGTGTGGGCACGGCCCCCAGTGCATTTCTGCCCGATGGCGCTGCGGGGTGCGCCCTGCCGGAAGAATTGCGCGAGATTTCGGGCGGCACCATGGTCGTGACCTCCGGCCCCGGCCCTTTGGCCCTGTCCTGCGGTGCTGTGCTGGATCTTGCCCCCGTTGCCGCCGAACCGGAATTGTTTGCCGGGCTCAATACCATCTTCGGCTTCCGCATCGACGAGTCGCCTGCGCAAGTCGCCGAAGGACTGATCTATCACGCCAATCACCACGGGCTTCACGCGGCGCTGATCGTCAATCGCCTGACGGACGGTGCGGCCTTTGCCAGCGCCTTGCGCCTGGCGCTGGCCGCTACCGCGCTGACCGTGGTGGTGCTGGATTGCCCGCTTGCCTTGGGCAAGCCGGACGAAGGGCCGTCCAACCATCCCTATTTTGCCCCGGATGCCCCCGGCAAGGACCGGATGCAGGTGCCCGACGCCGATCCATGGCGCGCAGCACTGGCTGACCAGATTCTGTTCGAGGCGCTGAAATGGCGGTTTCTGTACCAGGCCCGTGCGGTGCTGACACTGGACGTCAGCGATATTCTTGCCCCTCATGCCACCAACGCCTTTGATCGATGTGTGTCGGCTAAGCACGGGGTGATCTTGCTGGTCGGGCGACGCATCTATCCATGGCGGGTGCGCGCCAAGGCCGAGCCGTGCTTTGGCGACCACATCTGCCGCCAGTTCGATGCCCGTCGCGGCATTGCACGCTGGGGTGTGGCACCAGCGCAGGCCGGTCTGGCAAATACATGGCGGATGGTGCGGGTGGCCTATGCCAAACCTGATCCGGCCGAGGTGATGCCCTTTCTGCGCGCTATGGCGATCCGCGTGCCGGGGCAGATGGCGGGTGCGTTGGCACCCAAAACCTCGCTGATCGAAGACCCCGGCCTTGTTGCACTGTGCGAAGGTCTGTTTGCCCACAAACCGGTGCGCGCGCCGCGATCAAACCCGCGCCCGGCACCGCAAGCTGCGACCGAGGCCGGACGCACGGCGATTGTCACCACGATGAAGAACGAGGGCCCGTTCATTCTGGAATGGATCGCCTATCACCGTGCCATCGGGGTGGATGATTTCCTCGTCTATACAAATGATTGCACCGATGGCACCGACACCATGCTGGATCTGTTGCAAGCCAAGGGCCTGTGCCAGCACCGCACCAACCCCTGGGTGCCGGGGGGAGAGTTGAAGCCGCAGCACGCGGCATTGCAGGCGGCGGAATCCGAACCCGTCATGCAAAATTGCGGCTGGGGCATCTGCATGGATGTGGACGAGTTCATCAATGTCAAAATCGGCGATGGCAGCTTGCGCGCGCTTTATGCCGCAATGGGCGACGCCAACATGATCAGCCTGACATGGCGGCTGTTCGGCAATTCCGACGTGGCTGGGTATCAGGATCGGTTCCTTCTGGACCAATTCACCGACTGCGCTCCGCAAGTGATCCGCAAACCGCATCAGGCCTGGGGGTTCAAGACGCTGTTTCGCAACATCGAGATCTACAAAAAGCTGGGCGTTCATCGGCCCAAGGGGCTGAAGCCGGACCTGTGGGATCAGGTGAAATGGCTGAACGGCTCCGGCAAGCCGATGCCGAAAGAGGTGTTCCGCAACGGCTGGCGCTCGACGCTGGAAACCTACGGCTATGACTGGGTGCAACTGAACCATTATGCGGTGCGCAGTGCCGAAAGCTTTCTGGTGAAACGCGATCGCGGCCGCGTGAACCACGTCGATCGCGATCAGGGGCTGAACTACTGGTTCCGCATGAACCACAACTTTGACCGTGACAGGTCGATCCAGCGCATGATTCCGGCGTGCCGCGCCGAATTCGACCGGCTGATGGCAGATCCCGAGATCCGCGCCGCGCATGACCATTCGGTTGCCTGCCACCGGGCAAAAATCGCAGAGCTGATGCAAACCGAAAATTACCGCACCTTTTATGCCGAGCTGACCGGCACGCGGATGCAACGGCTGTGCCGTTTGCAGCATCATTTCGGATCGGCGGTGTTTTCCGCAGGCCCCGGCGTCATCCCGTTGGATCTGCATGAAAAGGATCTGTCCCCTGACTTCTTTTTCACCGTGGACCACAGCGCAGAGGCAGAGCATTGACCGGCTTTACCGTCATCACCACGATGAAAAACGAAGGCGCATTCCTGTTGGAATGGGTGGCGCACCACAAGGCGTTGGGTTTTGACCATATCCTGATCTGCACCAATGATTGCGCTGACCATACCCGCCGGATGGCGCAGCGCCTGCAAGAGCTTGGTCTTGCCGTTCACCACCCGACAAAGCCATGGGCAGCCACCTCGATCCAGCGGTCCGCGCTGAAGCAGGCAACCCGATACCCCATCGTGCGCGAGGCCGAATGGTTCTGGGTCTGCGATGCCGACGAATTCCTGACCATACGACTGGGCGACGGATCAGTGCAGGCACTTGCCGCTGCGGCTTCGTCCGAGGCCGAAGTGATCTCGGTGCCATGGCGGATTTTCGGGTCCGATGGTCTGCGCCGCTATGACGATGCCCCGGTGACGCAGCAGTTTCGTCGCGCGGGCGGTGACGGACGGCATTTCGCCTACTGCAAGTCTCTGGTGCGGGGGATCGCCCCTGTTGGACGGATCGGGGTGCATGCCCCGGTGGCCCGCGACGATCTGGGGCGGGATCTGGTCCGCGAAGAACCGGGGGGGCGGCCCTATCGCCCGCAGCGCCACCCGATGTTCGTGGCCACGGATTACAGTGTCGCGCAGGTCAACCATTATGCCTTGCGCAGCGCCGAAAGCTTTCTGGTCAAGCGTGACCGGGGCCGGGTCAATCATGTAGGACAAGACATGGGTCGCGCCTATTGGGACCGGTTCAATCTGGCCGAGACGGCCTGCGATGCAATCCGGCGCTATGATGACGCCGTTCACGACTGGACCACCCGACTGATGGCCGATTCCGAGCTTGCCTTCATGCATCGCAAATCCGTGGCGTGGCACCGCGCCCGGATTGCCGCGCTGAAGGCCTGCCCAACCCATGCAGCCCTTTGGGCCGAGATCAGCGAAGGGCAACCGGCATGAGGGCGCTTGCCATCACCACCTTGCGCAACGAAGGCGCGTTCCTGCTGGAATGGCTGGCACATCACCGGGCCGTGGGCTTCACTGATTTTCTGGTTTTCACCAATGATTGCGATGATGGCACCGACGCGATGCTCGACCGTCTGGCGCAGATGGGATGGCTGACCCATCTGCCCAACCCCGGCCCATGGGACGAAGGTCCGCAATGGGCCGCCCTGAAAGCTGCCGATCGCCATCCGGCCGTAAGGGATGCGGATTGGGTCATGGTGCTTGATGTCGACGAATTCGTGAACATTCACGCAGGCGATGGCAGCCTGTCTGCGCTGATCGCGGCCTCCGCCGGGGTTGATGCCTTTGCCCTGACATGGCGCATGTTCGGCAATGGCGGGGTGATCGGCTACGAAGACCGCCCCGTGACGGAACAGTTCACCCGCTGCGCCCCGCGTGTGCTGCATTGGCCATGGCGGGCGCTGATGATCAAGACCCTGTTCCGCCGCGCGGCCTTTCGCAAGCTGGGCGTCCATCGCCCGCGCGGTCCCCAGGGCGACCCGCGCTGGAACGACCCGACGCTTGGCGCAAGGCTGTTTTCCGAACCCGGTCGCGACCCCTATGCCTTGGCGCAACTGAACCATTACCCCTTGGGTGCTGCCGAAAGCTTTGTTGTCAAATGTGACCGGGGCCGGGCCAATCGAGACGGCGATTTCGACATGTCCTACTGGTGTGACCGCAATTTCGCGTCCGACGAAGACCGGTCGATTTTGCGCATCGACAGTCGGGCCTTGCGCACAGACCTGCACGCCGACCCCACACTGGGCACCTTGCACAAGGCGGCTGTTGCGTGGCGACACACCCGCTTTGCCACGCTGATGGCGCAAGAGCCATGTCGCGCCCTGTTTGGCCGCCTGCTGATGACGCCCCCCGCCCGTGTGCTGGGACCGGAAGCAGCGGAATTAATTCGTCGTTATCGACTGATCTGATAAGCGGGAAACAGTCTGTCTTGGCAAGACACCTTGCCTGTGTCCGGCCAAAGACCGACACTGTGTGCATATTGATTTTGGTATTTGCGGGTTATTCACCCGCGCTCTGAACGGAGTGTGACATGTCGGAAACCCTATCGCCGCCCGAAGCCGCAGAAGCGGTCCCGGAGGCGTCGTCCGGCCCGACGGGCACGCGCGACGACTGGCTGGCACTTATGGACAACATCGGCGAGGAAGCGGGTTATTTCCAACCTCTGGGCACGCGGCACTGGGCGTTCTTTGTCGATGAGGCCCCAACTCTGCTGGTGACGTTCGAGCAGGCCGACGATATCTGCGCCCGTCCCGGTCATATGCCTTTGGGTCACGATATTGCCAAGGAAAAGGGCTGGTCACATCTGTGCCTGATCTGTGATGGTGACACCTGGTATCGCGATCCGCGCGTCTATGGCTATTTCGACCGGCTGGTGGATGACGCCTTTTTCGAGGATTTCGATTCGGTCCTGTTTTTGGGTGCAGGCGTGCAAGGCTATGCCGCAACGGCGTTTTCCGTTGCCGCACCCGGCGCATGTGTGGTTGCAATGTCGCCACGCGCCACCTTGCTGCCCGCCATTGCCGGATGGGACAAACGCGCCCCAAAGGCGCGCAGGCTCGACTTCAAAAGCCGCTACGGCTATGCGCCCGACATGATCGAAGCGGCGGGCCGGGTGTATATCCTGTTCGACCCTGATGTGGCGGAAGACGCCATGCACGCTGCCCTGTTCCGCGGGCCACATGTCACGCATCTGCGCTGCCCCCATCTGGGCGGGCGGTTGGACTGGGCGTTTACCCACATGCAGATGATCGCCCCGTTGACGCAGGCCGCGATGGCCGGAACCCTGACCCGCCACAGCTTTGCCCGGATGTGGCGCAACCGCCGCACCTTTGGCCCCTATCTGCGCGCACTGCTGTCCCGGGCAGAGGCCGGGGGCCGCATCAAGTTGGAAAAGATGATCTGCCAGAACGTCATCGCCCGATTGCAGGCCCCGCGCTTTCGCCGGCGGCTGGCCGATATTCTGGCGGCCGAGGCAGAGGCGTCGTTGAAAGACTAGGGGCGGATCTTACCCGTCCTGTCCGGTTGCAAGATCCCACAGATCCCTGGCACGTTGGCTGGTCAGGCGCGACATGCAGCCATAGACCAACAATGGTTCGGCTGATCCGCCCCGCATCTGAAAGCCCTCGGCGGCGCAAGCGGCGTCACGAAAGGTGATCCAGGCCCGTTGGGCATCGCGCAAGGTGGTTTCTGCCCCGCGCAGATCTGCGCCCAGTTGACTGTCCAGCCGCTGCATCGCCGCCCGCGCCATCCCATAGGCGGCGTTCAGGTCCGAATCCGCCATCTCGAAGTCCAATGCCGCGCAGGCGTTCATCTGACTTTGGGTCATGGCATTGTCGCAATCGGCAATTTGCGCCCCGGCGCCCGACCCGATAGCCACACCGAATGCGATCAACATCAATCCTGCCAAAATCCGCATTTTTGCCCCCTGCAATTTCGCACTTCAGATTAGCGGACCGTACAATCTCGGCCATCCCGAAATAGGATCAATTGGCGTAAACGGTGACCTCGGGCAAAGCTGTCAGCGACAGGCCAAGGGCCACATAGGCCGCGAGAGACAGTTGCGCCGCACCTTCGCCCGGAATCAGATCAACTGCCACCGATTGACCGGAGGCCGTGACAACACGCCCCTTTCCGGGGGCCTTGACCAAGGCACTGCGCAGCCAGATACCCGGTTCGGCCGGACTGCCAAGACTGACGGCGACCTTGCCCAAGGCGCGCTCGCCACTGGCGGCGGGGGCGGCCAGCGCCGCCTGTTTTTGGGCGGTCGTCGTGGTGTCCAGCGCAGCCGCAGTCGCCCCGACACCCAGAACCGGCGCGGGAGCCACCGGGGCATCTGCCTTGGGGGCAGACACAACCGGCTGTGGTTTTGGGGCGGGCTTTAGGCGATCCAGCACCGCACAGCCGGAGGTGGCGGTCAAAGCAAGCAACAAAGGTATGATGATACGCATACCAAGACGATAGTATGGCAGCGCCCAACCCGCAATGCCTCGATCACTGCTTGTCAGCCTGACGATCGCATCTTAACCTGTGGTTATGATGCAAAGCACCCCCCTTATCGACCCGTTTGCACGCGCAATTTCCTATTTGCGCGTGTCTGTGACAGACCGCTGTGATTTTCGCTGTGTCTATTGCATGGCCGAAAACATGACGTTCCTTCCGAAGGCCGACCTGCTGACGCTGGAAGAACTGGACCGGATGTGTTCCACGTTTGTCGGCATGGGGGTTGAAAAACTGCGGATCACCGGGGGCGAGCCCTTGGTGCGCAAGGGAATCATGACGTTTTTCCACGCCATGACCCGCCACCTGGACTCGGGGGCGCTGAAAGAATTGACGCTGACCACCAACGGCAGCCAGCTCGCCAAATACGCGGCCGAACTGGCTGCATGTGGTGTGCGTCGGATCAACGTCTCGCTCGACACGCTGGATGCGAAGAAGTTTGCCGACATCACCCGATGGGGCCGCCTGCCACAAGTGCTTGACGGGATCGAAGCGGCCAAGGCGGCGGGTCTGCGGGTCAAGATCAACGCAGTGGCGCTGAAAGGCTTCAACGAGGACGAGCAGTTCAGCATCACCGATTGGTGCGCGCGCGAAGGCCACGACCTGACCTGGATCGAGGTCATGCCGATGGGTGATCTGGGCAATGAGGACCGTCTGGATCAATACTGGAGCCTGAAGGATCTGCGCGCCCGCTACGCCGAGCGTTTCATCCTGACCGATCTGGCCGAACGCTCGGGTGGGCCTGCGCGCTATGTCCGTCTGGAACAGACGGGGCAAAAGATTGGGTTCATCACGCCACTGACCCATAATTTCTGCGAAAGCTGCAACCGTGTGCGCCTGACTTGCACCGGCGAGCTTTACATGTGCCTTGGCCAAGAAGACATGGCCGATCTGCGCACGCCGCTGCGGTCAAACGCCAACAATTCGGCGCTTGAATCTGCCATCCGCGCCGCCATCAGCCGCAAGCCCAAGGGCCATGATTTCGACTATTCGCGCCAAGGCGTCAACGGCCAGATGACCCGGCACATGAGCCATACCGGCGGCTGATCCCGGCCGACATTCAGCGTGACCGCTGGTCGCACCATTCTTCACATCCGACCCGCAGCCCTAAATTTAGGGCCAACGGAAAGGTGTATCATGGAAACGTTTTTACTGTCGCGTATCCAGTTCGCGGCCAACATCAGCTTTCACATCCTGTTCCCGACGATCACCATTGCCTTGGGTTGGGTGTTGTTGTTTTTTCGCTATCGCTTTGCCCGCAGCGGGGATGGCAAGTGGATGGATGCCTACATGTTCTGGGTCAAGGTCTTTGCCTTGTCCTTTGCGCTTGGCGTGGTGTCGGGCATCACGATGTCGTTTCAATTCGGCACCAACTGGCCCGGCTTCATGGAAACCGTCGGTAATGTGGCCGGGCCGCTCTTGGCCTATGAGGTGATGACGGCCTTTTTTCTTGAAGCGGTGTTTCTGGGGATCATGCTGTTCGGTGCGCGCCGGGTGCCGCCGTGGTTGCACATCCTTGCGACCTTTCTGGTCGCTTTTGGCACCACGATGAGCGCGTTTTGGATCCTTGTTCTGAACAGTTGGATGCACACACCGCAGGGGTATGAACTGCGCGACGGCGTTGTGCATGCCACCGACTGGTTCGCCATTATCTTCAACCCGTCGCTGCCGTACCGTCTGGGCCATATGCTGCTGGCCTCTGGCCTGACTGTGGCCTTCCTGATCGCAGGGATTGCGGCTTTCCGGCGCCTGATTGGGGACCGGCAAGCGGCAACGGCCACGCAACTGCGGTTCGGCTTGATCCTGGGCGCGGTTCTGATTCCGCTGCAAATCCTGATGGGTGACATGCACGGTCTGAACACGCTGGAGCACCAGCCCGCCAAAGTGGCAGCGATGGAGGGCAACTGGGACACCGGGCCGAACGTGCCGCTGCTGCTGTTCGCCATTCCAGACGCGGTCGCACGCACCAACCATGCCGAACTTGCGGTGCCCAACGGGGCAAGCCTGATCTTGCACCATTCGGCGTCTGGGGTTGTGCCGGGCCTGAATGACTTTGTCGCCGAGGATGGAACGGTCCTGCATCCGCCCGTGGCACCGCTGTTCTGGGGTTTTCGCGTGATGGTGGGCACCGGCGTGGCGATGCTGGCGGTGTCATGGCTTGGGGTCTTTCTGATCTGGCGTCGCGGGGTGGATGCCCTGCCCCGGCCGTTCCTGTTCGCGAGCACCGGCATGGCGTTTTCAGGCTGGGTCGCCACCTTGGCGGGTTGGTATGTCACCGAAATCGGCCGCCAGCCCTGGCTGGTGACAGGGGTCCTGAGCACGCAGGCCGCCGTGGGGGATGTGCCCGCCCCGATGGTTCTGGCGACATTGATGGCGTATCTGGCGGTCTATCTGTTCCTGCTGATGGCATATGTCAGCGTGATCTTTCACCTTGCCCGACGCGCGGCCGAAGGCAAACGCCCAACGCGCGAAAACCCCAAGCGCGATTCCCCCCTTCCCGTACCGGCGGAGTAGTGACCATGACACTTGATGCAACAACCTTGCCGGTGATTTTTGCGGCCCTGATGGGGGTGTCGATCCTGCTGTATGTCGTGCTTGACGGCTTTGATCTGGGGGTTGGTCTTTTGTTCCCCTTTGCGGCAGCGGATGAACGCGATCGGATGGTTGCCTCGATCGGGCCGTTCTGGGATGCCAATGAAACCTGGCTGGTGCTGGCCATCGGTATCTTGCTGGTAGCCTTTCCCACCGCGCACGGGGCGATCCTGACCGCGCTGTATTTGCCGGTGGCGATCATGCTGGTCGGGCTGATCCTGCGCGGTGTGGCCTTCGAGTTCCGCGCCAAAGCCCCCTTGGTCCAGAAGCCATCATGGGACCGGGCGTTTTTTGCCGGCAGCCTGATGACCTCGGCCGCGCAAGGGTTCATGTTGGGAATGTATGTGATGGGGCTGGACTGGACGCTGTTCCATGTGGCCTTTGCCGGGCTGACGGCTGGCGCGCTGACGGTTGCCTACAGCTTTATCGGGGCGGCCTGGGTCATCCTGAAAACCGACGGCGCGTTGCAGCAAAAGGCGGTGGCCTGGGCGCGGCGTGGCATCTGGGGCATGGCGCTTGGCCTTGGCGCCGTGTCGCTGGCGACACCCTTTGTCAGCCCGCGGATCTTCGCGCGCTGGTTCAGCTTTCCCGAGGTCGTGACCCTCGCCCCGCTGCCCCTGATGTCCGTGGCCTTGATCGTGCTGTTGTGGGTCGCACTGCGGCATTTGCCCACCAAGGGCGACCACTTTGCGTGGTTTCCGTTTGCCGGGGCCACTACCTTGATGGTGTTGGGATTTTTCGGCATGGCCTACAGCTTTTATCCCTACATCGTGCCCGAGCGGCTGACGATTTATGAGGCGGCATCGAGCCCGGAAAGTCTGACGATCATCCTGATCGGCGCACTGTTCGTGCTGCCGATGATCCTTGGCTATACGATTCTGTCCTACACGGTGTTTCGCGGCAAGGCGACCAGCCTGAGCTATGACTGAGCGGCTGCAAGGGGGGCTGTCTGCCCCCCTCGGTGCTGCGCACCTCACCCCCCGAGGATATTTTTGAACAGATGAAGGCGGAGGTGGTTCAGGCCGCGGGCATGCGGGCTTCGACCATTCCAGCATACCAACTGGATCCGAAGGGAATGGCGTTGTCGTCGAAATTGTAAGCCGGGTGATGCACCATTGCGGTGTCACCATTGCCAAGGAAAATATAGGCGCCGGGGCGCGCGTTCAGCATGAAGCTGAAATCCTCGGCCCCCATCAGCGGCGCGGTGTTGTCATCGACCTGACCCGAGACGGCGCGCGCCACCTCGACCGCGTGGCGGGTGTTGTCTTCGGCATTGATGGTCACCGGATAGCCCCGGCTATACTGCACATCGGCGCGTGCACCCAAAGCCATGGCCGTGCCTTCCACGATCTGCGCGATGCGCGTCTCGACGAAATCCTGAACCTGACGGTCCATGGTGCGGACCGTGCCTTTCAGTTTGACCACCTGCGGGATGACGTTGTGGGCGGTTGAATCGGTTTGCACGGTGCAGACACTGACCACGACCTGTTTCATCGGATCGACATTGCGCGAGGCAATGGTTTGCAACGCCACAATGATATGCGCGGCCACAACAGTGGTGTCGATGCAGTCATGCGGTTTCGCGGCGTGCCCGCCTTTGCCGGTCACGACAATGTCGAACTGGTCTGCCGCCGCCATGATCGCGCCGGGGCGGATGGCGAAGGTGCCAAGCGGGATGCCGGGCATGTTGTGCATGCCGTACACTTCCTGCACGCCGAAACGCTCCATCATGCCATCAGCCACCATTTCGCGCCCGCCGCCGCCGCCTTCTTCGGCAGGCTGAAAGATCACCACCGCCTTGCCGTCGAAATTCCGGGTCTCGGCCAGATATTTTGCCGCCCCCAACAGCATGGCGGTGTGGCCGTCATGGCCGCAGGCATGCATCTTGCCGGACTCTTTCGACGCGTAGGCGACGCCGGTCTGTTCGATGATTGGCAACGCATCCATATCGGCACGCAGCCCGATGACACGGCCTGCGGTGTCGGTCTTGCCGTGGATCACACCGACGACTCCGGTGCGGCCGATGCCTGTCACCACCTCGTCGCAGCCAAAATCCCGCAACAGGTCCGCCACACGCCCGGCCGTGCGGTGCACATCGAACAACAGTTCGGGATGGGCATGAAAATCGCGGCGCCATTCGGTGATTTCGGGCAGCAATTCAGCAAAACGGTTCTTGACGGGCATCCTGGACTCCTGCGGATCGCTTTTACGGATGGTGGGCCGGATTTCGGGCACCTTCAAGGGGTTTGGGGCAGATTTCTGACCTTCTGGTCAAATCGTTCTTCAGACGAGGGCCGGGGCCGGGGTGACCAATCGTCTCTGCGGGTCGCCGCATTGCGACGGCAGGGACGGGACGGGTCAGGTCAGATCGGCAAGCAATTTTTCCATGAAGGCTTGGCCTGCGTGAAATTCGCTGAGTTCAAGATATTCGTCGGCCTGATGCGCCTGCGCGATGTCGCCGGGGCCGCACACCACTGCGGAATAGCCGGCGGCCTGAAATTGCCCGGCCTCGGTGCCGTAGCTGACCACATGGGTGGCGTTGTCTCCGGTCAGGCGGCGCACCAGCGTTTCCGCCGCGCCGTTCGGTTCGGGCACCAAGGGGGGCACGTCAAAGAACCGCTCAAGGATCACATCCGCCTCGGGCCGTACCGACCGGATGGCCTGGCGCAGGCGCGCCACTTCCGACTCGAACGCCTGACACCACGCCTCCGGTGATTCCCCCGGCACGACGCGGAATTCCATCACATAACGGCAATCGCCCGCCGTGATGTTGTGCGCCGTACCGCCCGCAATCATGCCGGTGTGCAGCGTTGTGAAGGGCGGATCGAACAAAGCCGCCATTGCCGTCACCGGCTTTGCCCGGTTTTCGGCGTTGCGGTCATTGGCCCACATGATCAGGCGCGCGGCCTCCATGATCGCGCTGACACCTTGCGGCAGCAGCGACGAATGCACCTCGAAGCCGCGCACATGCACCCGATACCCGGCACCGCCCTTGTGGCCGTTGACCGCCTTCATGCCGGACGGCTCGCCGATGATGGCAAGGGCCGCTGTGGGCAGCGGGGCCTGCATGGCCGCAATCATCGGCGGCGCCCCGGTGCAGCCGGTTTCCTCGTCGTAGGACAGCGCCAGTTGCATGGGTCGCGCCAGGCCGCGCGCCTGTGCCTCGACCAGTGCCCAGATCGCCAAGGCGTCGAAGCCCTTCATGTCACAGGTGCCGCGCCCGTAAAGCCGCCCGTCGCGTTCGGTGACCGTCCACGGGTCCGACGACCAGTCCTGCCCGTCGACCGGCACCACATCGGTGTGGCCCGACAGGATCACGCCGCCCGGCACCATCGGTCCGGCATGCGCGAACAAGGCCGCCTTGCTGCGGTCCGCGTGCCACTGGCGGTGTGCAGCGATGCCGTGATCCGCCAGATAGGCTTCGACCCAATCGACCAGAGGAAGGTTGGTGTCCCGGCTGACGGTCGGGAAAGCAACCAGCCGGTCAAGGATCTGTCGGGGGGAAAGTCGCTGTGCCATGGCCTGATCCTTCGTCGCTTTCGCGCAAGGTGCGCCGCTAAAACAGGCAAGGTCAAGCCCACAGCACATGACGCTGGGTCAGCCACAACAAGCGGCTTGCGGGTTCGTGAAAAATATCTAACACTTCATCCAATCACCGGGGCGGGTCCTGACCACGACTCCGGAAAAACTAAGAAAAAGAGCCGCTTGGGGGTTAACATATGGCCGATGGGGCCACACCCGTCCTTGATGTCCGGGGGTTGAAGACTGTGTTTCGCACCCGTGGGGGCGAAGTGCATGCTGTAAATTCAGTGAGCTTCCATCTGGACCCTGGCGAACTGCTGGGCGTTGTCGGGGAAAGCGGCTCTGGCAAGTCAGTCACGATGATGTCGTTGATCGGGCTGTTGCCTTCGCCGCCTGCCGATGTGCGGGCTGGCACTGTCATGCTGGGCGACCGCGACCTTTTGAAGATGAGTGCTGATGATCTGCGTGATGTGCGCGGTGCCAAGGTTGGTTTCGTGTTCCAGGATCCGATGACCAGCCTCAATCCGGTGTTCACTGTCGGCAACCAGATCATGGAACCGCTGATCCGCCACATGGGGATGACCAAGAAACAGGCACAGGTGCGGGCGGCAGAGCTTTTGGCGCTGGTCGGCATCCCCGATGCGGCGGCGCGGCTGACGTCCTATCCGCACCAGTTTTCCGGTGGGATGCGGCAACGGGTGATGATCGCCATCGCCCTTGCCTGCGACCCTGATGTGCTGATCGCGGATGAACCGACCACGGCACTGGATGTGACCATTCAGGCGCAAATTCTGGAGCTGGTGAAAGACCTGCGCCAGAAGCTTGGCATGGCGATTGTCTGGATCACCCATGACCTTGGCGTGATCGCCGGCATCGCGGACCGGGTCATGGTGATGTATGGTGGGCAGGTGGTCGAGCAGGCTCCGGTAAAGGAATTGTTCGCCAATCCGCAACACCCCTATACCCGCGCTTTGCTGAAAACGATCCCGTCCTTGACCGGCGAACGCGAGGCCCGCTTGCAGGTGATCGAAGGTCAGCCGCCCATTCTGATCGGCGCGCCGACCGCCTGCCCGTTCCGTGACCGCTGTCCGCAAGCCTTTGCGCGGTGCGCGGTTGAAAACCCCGAGCGTCGCGAGATTGATGGCCGCCCTGTGGGCAAAGGTCATGATGTGGCGTGCCATTGGACTCCTGACAGCGGACACGAGGCTGCCCATGCTTGACTCAGGCCACCAATCCATCCGGCCGCTGGTGCAGGTTCGGGGGCTGAAGATGTATTTCCCGATCTATTCCGGCCTGCTGCGCCGCCACACCGGCGATGTGAAGGCGGTGGATGACATCAGCTTTGACATCATGCCGGGCGAAACGTTGGGGCTGGTCGGGGAATCGGGCTGCGGCAAATCCACGGTCGGGCGCGCATTGCTGCGGCTGTACGAGATCACTGGCGGCAATGTGGTGATCAACGGCACCGATGTGGCCACGCTTGGCACCGAAGAATTGCGCAAGGCCCGGCCGCAGATGCAGATGGTGTTTCAAGACCCACAGGCCAGCCTCAACCCACGCATGGCACTTGCAGATATCATCGGCGAGCCACTGAATGAACACACCGACTGGGACAGCGACAAAAAGCTGGCCCGGATCTACGAGTTGATGGATGCCGTTGGGCTGAATCGCCGCTTTGCCAACCGCTTTCCACACGAATTCTCTGGCGGGCAGCGCCAGCGCATCGGCATCGCGCGTGCACTTGCGCTCAATCCTCGATTCATAGTCTGTGACGAGCCGATTGCCGCGTTGGATGTGTCAATTCAGGCGCAGGTGGTCAACCTGCTTGAGGATTTGCAGGAAAAGTTCGGGCTGACCTATCTTTTCATCAGCCACGATCTGTCGATGGTCCGCCATATCGCCGACCGGGTGGCGGTGATGTATCTGGGCCGGATCGCGGAGCTTTCCCCCCGCGACGCGCTCTACGCACGCCCGCTGCACCCCTATGCCGAGGCGCTGCTGTCGGCGGTGCCGGAGCCCGACCCGACGCTTGCGCGCATCCGTCAGCGCATCATCTTGCAAGGCGACGTGCCGTCCCCCTCCAATCCACCCAAGGGTTGCAATTTCTGCACCCGCTGCCCGAAGGTGTTCGAACTGTGTCGGCAAGTGAAGCCCGACCTGATCGAGGTGGAACCCGGCCGCATGGTCGCGTGCCATCTGTTTGCCAATACCAGTGCCGCCGGATCAACCGGCGCGTCCGAGGCCAAAGAGCACAACCAACAAGGAGCAACCCTATGAAACTGAAAACCGCCCTGATGGGCGCCGCCGCAACGCTGGCCTTTGCGCCCGCCGCTTTTGCGGAACGCGGGGCCGATGGCAACGTCAAGGTCCTGTATTCGCAGGCCGTGTCGATCATGAACGCCTACCTTTCATCCGGCACCAAGGACGTGGAAGTGGGCAGCCTGGTGCTGGAACCGCTGGCCGGCTTTGACAACGAAGGCAACGTGATCCCGCGTCTGGTCACCGAAATTCCGTCGGTCGAAAACGGCGGCATCTCTGAAGATCTGACCACCATCACCTGGAAAATCACCCCCGGTCTGGTCTGGTCGGATGGCACAGCGGTCACGTCGGCCGATGCGGTATTTTCGTATGAATATTGCACTCATCCCGAAGGCGGTTGTTCGCAAGCCGCCCGCTATGAGGGCATCGAGAAGGTCGAGGCGCTGGACGATCTGACCGTCAAGATCACCTGGACCGCACCCAAGCCAAACCCGTTTACCGCTTTTGTCGGCTCCACCTCGCCGATCCTGCAAAAGGCGCAATTCGCCAACTGCCTTGGCACCGCAGCGCCGACCTGCACCGATCAGAACTTCAAGCCGATCGGCACCGGCCCATTCATGGTCAGCGACTTCAAGGTGAATGACGTGGTCGAACTGGCCGCCAACCCGAACTATCGCGACGCAGCCAAGCCTGCCTTTGCCACCATGACCGTCAAGGGCGGCGGCGACGCGGCAGGTGCTGCACGCGCCGTGATGGAAACCGGCGAATTCGATTACGCCTGGAACACTCAGATCAATCCCGAACTGCAAGCGCAGATGGAAAAGGGCGGCAAGGGCGTGTTCGTGTCTGCCTTCGGCACCCTGGTCGAGCGGATCGAGATGAACATGACCGATCCTTCGGCTGACCTGCCCGAAGGCGAGCGGTCCACCGCGAAACATCCGCACCCGTTCCTGTCGGATATCCGCGTTCGGCAAGCCCTGTCGAAAGCCATCGACCGCAGCCTGCTGGTCGAAGTCGGCTATGGCAATGCCGGTCGCCCGACCTGCAATCTGGTGCCCGCTCCGGCAATCTATGCCTCGCCCAACACCGATTGCATCGCGCAGGACATGGACGGCGCCAAGGCCCTGCTGGACGAAGCCGGCTGGACCGTGGGTGCAAACGGCATCCGCGAAAAAGACGGCAAGCCGCTGAAAATCCTGTACCAAACCTCGGTCAATGCCGTCCGGCAAGACTTTCAGGCCCTGATCAAGGGCTGGTGGAATGAACTCGGCGTGGACGTGGAGCTGAAGTCCATCGACGGCGGCGTGTACTTTGGCGGTGATCCGGGTTCGCCCGAT
>JBKBOF010000050.1:0-18185 GCA_046294955.1 Paracoccaceae bacterium | reverse complement strand
AACCAATCCGCCTACGAGTGTGAGGTGGCGCTGGTGCTGGCCATCGATGTCTCTGGCTCCATCGACGCGGGGGAATACCGGACTCAGGCGGATGGCACCGCCGCCGCCCTGCACGATCCGGCTGTTGCCGAGGCGATGCTTGGCGGACAGATCGCCCTGACGGTCTTGCACTGGTCCAGCCTTGGCCAACAAAGCGTGGTCCTGCCATGGTCGCACATGCTGACCCCCGACGATCTGACCCGTGCCGCCGACCAGATCCGTCAGGCCCCCCGCGCCTTTTCCGGGTCGGATACCGCCGTGGGCGAGGCGTTGGACGTGGCCCTTGGCCTGTTCGCCGACGCAGGCGACTGCAACCGGCGTATCATAGACATTTCGGGCGACGGGCCGGAAAACATGGGCAACACCGCCCGTGCGGCCCGATCGCGTGCCACGGCTGCCGGTGTCGCCATCAATGCCATTGCGATCGAAGATGTCGGCCAATCGACCGCGATCACTCGTTTCTATCAGGACTGGGTCGTCACAAAGGGGGGCTTTGTGATCACCTCGCGCGGGGTGAGCGCTTATCCGCAGGCGATTCGGCAAAAGCTGTTGCGTGAATTGGAAAAGCCCGCCTCCTGACGCGTTTGCATATCCCGCAACCACCGGTCGGCGTGGGTGCGACCTGCGGCCCCAAACCGCTACCTGCGCAGAACCGCGCCGGGGTTCATGATGCCTTGCGGGTCGAGTGCCGCCTTGATCGCCCGCATTGCCGACAGTTTGGCCGGATCACCATAGCGTTCCAGGTCGGCCACCTTCAACCGCCCGACACCATGTTCTGCACTGACCGAACCGCCCATGTCATGCACGATGTCATGAACACAGGTTTTGACCGCATCCCGCTGATTCTCATGGTCTTTCCGGCTGCGTCCCAACACTGGAAACACGTTGTAGTGCAGGTTTCCGTCGCCCAGATGGCCAAAGCAGTTGATCCTCCATTCGCCCAAGGCCGCCAGGGCCGCACCCGCCCGCGGGATGAAGTCGGGGATTGCCGACAGCGGCAGGCTGATGTCGTGGCTGGACACGGCACCGATCCGGCGATTGGCTTCGGGGATGCTTTCGCGGATCCGCCACAGTGCCGCCGCCTGCGCGTCGGACGCGGCGATCACCCCATCCAGCACCATGCCGCGATCTTCGGCCTCGGCATAAAGGCTTGCCATCGTTTCTTCGGGAGCAACGGCGCGCGGCAGGCCCAATTCGATCAACACTGACCATTCAGGCAGTGGTGAAAATGGCACGGTCACGTCTGGCAGGGTTTGCGCCAGAAAATCGTACCCCATCCGGTGGATCAGCTCGAATGCGGAAATCATGCCCGCCAAGCGTTCTTCAGCCAAGGCCAACAGATCCAGCGCCGCGCGCGGCGATTGCACAGCCAGAAGCGCCACCACGGTCGTTGCCGGTTTGGGAAACAGGCGCAGGCTGGCTGCCGTAATGATGCCCAGCGTGCCTTCGGACCCGATTAGCAGATGGCGCAGATCGTATCCGGTGTTGTCCTTTCGCAACCGTTTCAACCCGTTCAGGATGCTGCCATCAGGCAATACCGCCTCCAGCCCCAGACAAAGATCGCGGCTGTTGCCATAGCGCAGCACGTTCAGGCCGCCAGCGTTTGACGCAAGATTGCCCCCGATCCGTGCCGATCCTTGCGAGGCGAGGGCAAGCGGAAACAGCCGGTCAAGCTTGTCCGCCTCGGCCTGCACGTCGGCAAGCACCATGCCGGCCTCGACCAACAGCACATTTTCGGCAGGGTAAGCCCCCCGCAGCGCCGTCATCCGTTCCAGCGACAAGATCAAGGGCGTGGGTC
Source organism: Paracoccaceae bacterium (assembly GCA_046294955.1). Taxonomy (GTDB): domain Bacteria; phylum Pseudomonadota; class Alphaproteobacteria; order Rhodobacterales; family Rhodobacteraceae; genus Pseudotabrizicola. Next base: position 16,348 of record JBKBOF010000050.1, on the reverse strand, counting down.
CGTCGGACATCAACTGTCCGCCCACCAGACCGGTTCCGCCCCCCAACGGCACAATGCCCACCCCAGCCCCGCCACAGGCACGCACCACATCGGCCACCTCGGCCGTCGATCGCGGGCAGGCCACCGAAGACCCCAGCCCGCGCCACCGACCGCGGGGTTCATCCACATCGCGCGGTGCCACGTCACGCAGGACACCCGGATGGGCGTCGGCCAGACCTTCCAGAAAGGCGGGGGTGCAATCGGTCAGCATGGGCGTAGCTCCTTCGGGGCGTTCCTAGCCGATGCCCGCACGCTAGTCGATGGTCGAGGGTTCCAGCACCATGATCGTGGGGCGCCCCGGCAGCGTTTTCAGGGACAGATCAAGCGACGACAACCCGGTTTCCACGACCTGAAACTCACTGTTCATATCGGCAAGAAACAGCGACAGGGACGACCCCGAAAACCAGTGCATCGGAATCACAACCGACGACCGCAGCCGTTTGACCACGTCTGCCATTTCCGCCACCGCCATGGTGTAGCCGCCATCGACCGGCACCATCACCACATCAAGCCGCCCGATGCTGGCGTATTGCGCATCGTCGGGCGGGTGATGCAGGTGACCGAGATGGCCGATACACAAGCCGCCTGCCTCGAAAATGAAGATCGAATTGCCGTCCTTGCGCGCCTCGGCCCCAAAGCGCGACCGCACATCGGTGGGCACGTTGCGCACCAGCACAGTGCCCAGATCCACCTCGTGTTGTGCGGCCCCGGACGTATCAGCCCAGCCTTGCAGAACATGCGGAATCCGAGGGTCAGGCACGGGTGTCCAATGGGTGGAATGGGCATTGTTCATAGTGACAACATCCGGCACCCAATCGCGCATGCCGGTGTAGCCGGTGTAATCCGTCACTGCCGTCGTATCCCCCGCCTTGATGGCAAAGCTGGAATGGCCGATGTAGTGGATGCGAACCTGATCCTGCGCAAGCGTCGCGCCAAAGCTTACCCGCATCACCGTGGCCACCCCTTGCGCAATGGCAAAGCAATGTGACGGAATACGGTCTTGCGCCATCGCAGGCATGGCAAGGACCAGCGCGGGAAGGATCGTCAGTCGCATCGGGCACCTCCGGGTTGACCAAAGGGTAGCACGCGTTGCCGTCCCGTCAGCCACCTGGGCGGATCACGCTTTCGTCACCGCGTCAGCCAGCATCGGTGCGACCACGACGGTCGGCACGCAGCGCTGCAAAAAGTACATGATTGCGCCAGCGTCCGTTGATCTGCAAATAACTTTGCGCGACCCCTTCGTATTTGAATCCGGTCTTTTCCAGAACCCCGCGCGACGCCGCATTTTCCGGCAAGCAAGCGGCCTCGACCCTGCTGAGGTCAAGCGCGGAAAAGGCGTGATGCACCACGGCAAGAATCGCTTCACGCATATAGCCGCGACGCCCGAACTGCTCGCCCACCCAATACCCGATGGTGCCGCATTGTGCGGGCCCACGGCGGATGTTGTCCAAGGTGATGGCCCCCAGAAGCTGCTGGTCCTGACGCCGGATCAGAAGAAAGGGCAGCGCGGTCCCTTGCGCCTCGGACCGCTGCGCCCAATAGACCCGGTTGGTAAACGCCCGGCGCGACAGGTGGTCTGCCGACCACACCGGCTCCCACGGGGTCAGATAGGCGGCGCTGTCACGACGCAAGTCCGCCCATGGCCGCCAATCGGTATGCGTGGGCAGCCGCAGAGTCATACGTTCTGTCTCCAGCTTGGGGCGACGGCGGAACGGCAGCATCAGGCGGCAAGCCTGTCACGGATCGCCTCCAGCCCGGGTGCCTTGCCGACCGGGCCATAAATGGCCATTGCCGTTTTGGCCCGCGCCAGATCACCGGCAAAGCGCCGCACGTCCGCCATGCTGACGCTGTCGATCTTGGCCACAGCCTCGTGCGCATCGGGCACCCGCCCCCAAACCGCCAGCAGACGCGCATTGCGCTCGGCCCGGTTAGACGGACTTTCCAACCCCATCAGAAGGCCCGCTTTCAATTGCGCACGCGCACGCGCCACCTCGGCCTCGGTCATGTCTTCCGCAGCCCGCTTCATCTCGTCCACGGTGAGTTGCGCCAGATCTGCGATTTCTTCCTTAGACGTGCCGGCGTAGATCGTAATCGACCCGGTGTCTTCATATGCGCCCGACTGGGCGAAGATCGAATAGCACAACCCGCGTTCTTCGCGGATCTTCTGAAACAGGCGGGACGACATTCCTCCCCCCATCGCCATGGCATAAACCTGAGCGGCATAGACATCGGGGTGGCGATAGCCGGGAGCCTCGAGTGACAAGGCGAAATGCACCTGCTCCAGCTTTTTCACCTCGCGCCGTTCGCCGCCAACAAAAGCGGCCGGTTCCACCAACCCTGCCCCGCGTGCGGTCAGGCTGCCGAAAATCTCGCGGGCCTGATGCACGATGGTTTCGTGATCCACGCCACCGGATGCCGACAGGATCATCTGATCGGGCGCATAATGCTGACCGACAAAGCCGCGCAGATCATCGGCGGTAAAGCCGCGCACCCGCTCAGCCGGGCCAAGGATGGTGCGGCCAAACGGCTGGTCGGGATAGCTGACTTCCTGCAACCAGTCGAAAATGATGTCATCGGGCGTATCCAGCGCCTGCCCGATTTCTTGCAAGATCACATGGCGTTCCGTCTCGATCTCTTTCGGGTCGAACACCGGGTTGAGCACGATGTCGGAAATCACATCAAGCGCCAGCGGCACATCAGCCACAAGGCACCGGGCGTAATAGGCGGTCATTTCCTTGGACGTGTAGGCGTTGATATAACCGCCGACATCTTCGATTTCCTCGGCAATCTGCAAAGCAGTGCGCCGAGACGTGCCCTTGAACGCCATGTGTTCCAGAAAATGCGCGATACCGTTCTGTTCGGGCCGTTCATGCCGCCCACCAGCCATAACCCAGATCCCGACCGAGGCCGATTGAAGCCCAGGCATGTGTTCGGTGACGATCCGCAGACCGTTCGGCAAGGTCGAAATTTGCAGGCTCAAGATGCGATCCTTTCGCGGATCAGGGATTGCAGGCGTCCAAGATCGTTCGGCACCCGGGTCAGACGTTCGCGGCGGTCAAACAGATCGGCCATGCGCGGCGGCAGCTCCGGGCGTTGCCCGATGGCCTCCAGCACAGCATCGGGGAACTTGGCCGGATGGGCTGTGGCCAAAGTGATCATCGGAGTCGCCCCAAGATGGTCGTTCGCCACCTTTACACCCACGGCGGAATGAGGGCACAGGATTTCACCCGTGCGCACGTATTCGCGGGTGATGGTGGCGCTGGTTTCATCCTCGGAACACCGGCCAGAGGCGAATGTGGCGCGCAAGCTTTCCAGTGCACCCTGCGAAATACGGAAACCACCCGCTTTCAACTCGTCCATCAACTGGGCCACGGCGCGGCCGTCGCGGCCATAGGCGTCGAACAACGCGCGTTCGAAATTGGACGACACCTGAATGTCCATCGACGGGCTGATCGACGGCTTGACGCCATCGGTCTTGTAGGCACCCGAGGTCAGCGCACGATGCAGGATATCATTCTGGTTGGTGGCAATCACCAGCTTGTCGATCGGCAAGCCCATGCGGCGCGCGATGTAACCCGCAAAAATATCGCCGAAATTGCCGGTGGGCACCGTGAAACTGACCATCCGGTGCGGCGCACCCAACGACACGGCTGATGAGAAATAGTAAACCACCTGCGCCAGAACCCGTGCCCAGTTGATGCTGTTGACGCCCGCCAGCCGCACGTCGTCGCGAAAGGCCAAGTCATTGAACATGTCCTTTACACGCGCCTGACAGTCGTCAAAGTCGCCGTCCATCGCAAGAGCATGTACATTCGCCTCAACCGGCGTCGTCATCTGGCGGCGCTGCACCTCGGACACCCGGCCATGCGGGTATAGGATGAACAGATCGACGTTCAAAAGACCGCGGAATGCCTCCATCGCAGCCGATCCGGTGTCCCCGCTGGTTGCACCGACGATGGTGATCCGCTCGCCTGACTTGGCCAGCGCCGTCTGCATCATCTGGCCAATCAACTGCATGGCGAAATCCTTGAACGCCAGCGTCGGCCCGTGGAACAATTCCAGCAGGAAATGGTTCGGAGCCAGTTGCACCAAGGGCGCGCGGGCCACATGACCGAACCCCTTGTAGGCGGCCACGATCAGCCCGCGGAACTCATCGTCGCCAAAGGTATCGCCCAGAAACGGCCGCATCACGCGGAAGGCGATCTCCTCATAGGTCTGCCCAGCCAAAGCCGCGATGTCGGCATGGGTCAGCGTCGGCACGGTTTCGGGTACATAGAGCCCGCCATCCCGCGCAAGGCCCGACATCATCGCCTCGCCAAAACCAAGAACCGGGGCCGACCCACGGGTAGAGATGTATTTCATCGCACTCACGCCTTCAAACCGTCCTGCGCCTGATACGCCACAGAAGATACGCTGTCATCCCCAACCATACCGCCGCCAGCCCGAACCATTGGATAGCATAGCCCAGGTGATCATTCGGAATCCCGGAATTGTCCACCGGCATCGGCTCAATCCCCGGTGCTGTGGGATCGCGTGCCACGACCAATAGCGGCTCGGTGTTCAATGTGCGGGCCATGGCGGCCACATCGCGGGCAAACCAAAGGCCGGTCTTGGCGTCGGGGGCCGGGGTAAAGCGGTCAATCTCATCTGGCCAGTGCAGATTGCCCGTTACCACGGTCGCATCCGCGCCAAAGTCGGCCAGGCGGTCATCTTCGGCAACGAAGCCGCGGTCCACCAGCACCCGGCGAGCGTCGGTTTCAAACACCTCGATCACGCGGACGCCTGCGCCGATCTGTTTGCGGCTCACCAGCACGTTCAGCCGTTCTCCGGTAAAACGGCCACTGGCGGTTACCGGAAGGTAGCGGTCCTCCTGCGGATCTGGCGCCACAGGCAAAGCTACGGCCACAGCGACGATCCGCGCGTCAATATCGGCCAGATAAGCTTCCTTTTCGGTCAACCGTTGCAGTTGCCAGATCCCAAGTCCGATCAGAACAGCCGCCCCGATCAGGCCGAACAGCAAGGGAATGATCATACGGGGCGTCATCGTCTTACTCCAAACGAAAGGCGCGGACCATCTGGCCCGCGCCCCGAGTTCCGGTCCGGGGCCGGTTGGCCCCGTAGCTTACTGACCCCAGACGTAGATCGACGCAAACAGGAACAGCCAGACCACATCCACAAAGTGCCAATACCAAGCCGCCGCCTCGAACCCGATGTGTTTTTCAGGGGTGAAGTGACCCTTCAATGCGCGGATCAGACAAACGGTCAGGAAGATGGTTCCAATCACCACATGGAAGCCGTGGAAGCCGGTCGCCATGAAGAAGTTCGCCCCATAAATGTTTCCGCCAAAGCCAAAGGCCGCGTGGCTGTATTCATAAGCCTGAAGCAAGGTGAAAAACACACCAAGAATGATGGCAAGGATCAGACCGTTGACCAGATCCCGGCGGTTGTTTTCATGCACAAGTGCATGGTGCGCCCAAGTGGCGGCAGCCCCTGAACACAGCAGGATCAACGTGTTGATCAACGGCAAGTGCCAAGGGTCGAACGTTTCAATCCCGGCTGGCGGCCATTGGCCGTCCACAATCGGCGACAGCGGCCCCATCGGATACAGCGCATGTTTGAAGAACGACCAGAACCACGCCGCAAAGAACATGATTTCCGACATGATGAACATGATGAAGCCGTAGCGCAGGCCGATGCGAACCACCGGGGTATGGTCCCCCGCCTGACTTTCGTGCACCACGTCCGACCACCATGCGAACATCACATACAAGACGCCCACAAAACCGACCAGCCCCAACCACGGTCCGGATCCATGCATCCAGAGCACAGCCCCGAACAGCATGACAAAGGCGGCAAGAGCCCCAAGGAAGGGCCAGATCGACGGCGGAAGAATGTGGTAGTCGTGGTTCTTGGCGTGGGCCATGGTGGGTTCCCTCGGTTCTTTTTTATCAGTTTACAATGTCCACAGGCTTTGCTGCAAGCGCGGCCTGATCTTCGGACAAGGGCGTTTCATAAAAGGTGTAGGAAAGCGTGATCTGCTTCACAAATTTGCCCTCGCGGTCCTGCACGATGGCTGGGTCCACGAAGAAGCTGACGGGCATCTGAACGGTTTCGCCCGGTTGCAAAACCTGTTCGGTAAAGCAAAAGCACGCAATTTTCGAAAAGTAACCACCTGCGGAATCCGGGGTCACATTATAACTGGCGGTGCCTGCGATCACCCGGTCGGTCGGATTATGCGCCTCGTAAAACGCAAGCGCGTTTTCCCCGATGCGGACCGTCATGGTGCGCTGCACCGGCTTGAACGTCCACGGCATGGTTCCGGATACCGATCCGTCAAACCGGATCAACATGGTCTGGTCCAAAATCGTGTCGGGGGCCGCCGTTGCCACCTGTGTCGTCCCACCGAAGCCTGTCACCCGACAGAACCAGTCGTAAAACGGCACGGCAGCAAAGGACAAAGATGCCATCAAGGCGGCAACGCCCACCAATTTCGCAGCGGTTTTCGAGGTTTCATTCATGGCTTGGCCGCCCGGTCAAGTTCTGGCCGCACAGTGTGGTCGAACGCTTTCATCGGGTCGCCTCGGGTCACCTTGACGACGGTCAGCGCGAAAACCAACGCCACGAAGGCAAGCAGCGTGAGCCCAAGCCCCAAATTGCGAGAAAAGCGGCGGCGGTGCAGTTCGTGGTCGGGTCGAAAGCTCATGCCCAGCCTCCTAGTCCATAAATTTTCAGTAAGGCTTCGACCAGAAAAGCAGCAAAATGCAGGAACAGATAGGCGAGCGAGAATTTGAAAAATCTCTTCTCTACCAGGTATTTGTCACCCTCCGCCTGCGTTTCCTCACGCTTCCAGATATCATATGCACCCTTCAGAAACACGGCATTCAGCGCGATGGCGGTCACCAGAGTGAGTGGCCCACCAATGGTGGTCAGGGCGGACCAAATCGACACTGGAACCAGCAAGACTGTATAGATCAGGATCTGGCGGCGGGTTTCGCGCCGCCCATGTGTGACGGTCAGCATCGGAACGCCCGCAGTGTGGTAATCTTCTTTCATGAACAAGGCCAAAGCCCAAAAATGCGGTGGCGTCCACATGAAGATCAGCCCGAACATCAGCGCCGATTCAACTGATACCCCACCGGTCGCCACAGCCCATCCGATCATGGGCGGGAAAGCACCGGCAGCCCCCCCGATCACGATATTCTGCGGCGTCGATCGCTTGAGCCACATTGAATACACGACCGCGTAAAAAAAGATTGTGAACGCCAGCAATCCGGCGGCAAACAGATTGGCAGACAGGGCCAGCATCACCACTGCGATCCCCGACAGCGCAAGCCCAAATCCCAACGCTTCGCCAGCCTGCACCTTGCCCGCAGGCACCGGGCGCGACTTGGTGCGCTTCATCACCGCATCGATATCGGCATCCCACCACATGTTCAAAGCGCCCGAGGCCCCTGCCCCCAACGCAATGAAGAGGATCGCGGAAAAACCAACGACAGGATGCACACCGACAGGCGCCACAAGCAAACCGACCAAAGCCGTAAACACAACAAGCGACATCACGCGTGGCTTCAAAAGCGCAACGTAGTCGCCAAATTGCGCCTCTCCGCTTTCCTGATAGGCTTGGGCATCACTCATTCCGGGCGTCCTCGGTTTTGCGAAATGGCCCCGCAAATGGGGCCACTCATGCGCCTGCTGACCATGTGGGCGGCAGCGCTTAATTGTTCGCAGCGACTTTCACAGCCGAATACGCTTCCACGTCAGCAGCGGACAAGACCACATCACCCGCCTTTGCTGCTTCAAGCCACTGGGCGTACACCTCTTCGGACACGACCTTGACCGTAATCGGCATGTAGGCGTGCGCGATGCCGCACAGTTCAGAACATTGGCCAAAATAGATGCCTTCGCGCTCAGCTTTGAACCACAATTGCGCCAGACGGCCCGGAACCGCGTCTTGCTTCACCCCAAAGGCCGGGATGGTCCACGAGTGAATGACGTCCGATCCGGTGACCTGCATCACGACGGTCTTGCCAACCGGAACCACAACAGCGGTATCTGTTGCCAAAAGGAACTCTCTGTCGCTGTACCCGGCATCGGCCAGTTGAGTCGATACTTCGGGCGTCAAACGATTGTCCCCACCCGTCGCCGGAGCGCCGATCATATAGCTTTCGAACGCGACGCCGTCATCCACGTATTCATAACCCCAGTACCACTGGTAGCCCGTCACCTTGATGGTGATGTCGCCCACAGGAATTTCCTGTTGCTTGAACAGCACCGGCAAAGAAAACGCACCGATGAAAATCAGAATGACGATCGGGACCACGGTCCAGCCAACTTCAAGCGGCGAATTATGGGTGAACGTCGCAGGCTTTGCGTTACGCTTTTCGTTGAAGCGGATGATCACCCAGATCAGCAGGGCTGTCACAAACACGGTGATGACGGTAATGATCACAAGGATCATCCAGTCAAGCCCTTGCAGATCGCGCGCAAGTTCGGTTGCAGCGGGCTGAAATCCCGTGCCCATGTTGTGCGGGCTTCCTACGATTTCAAGCCCTTGGGCGACGGCCGCATGACCTGCCATCAGACCAAGAACGCTGGCGGCCACCCCACCAATTTGATTCCAAAGACGCATGTTCTGTTCCCGTTATGCTTACGGCTTGGGCGCCGCTTGTCAGAACCCTGTCCTGTGTCGCATCGTCGCGGCGCTTCGCAGAATCCCATTGTTTCCACCCACGTTGAAACCATATTAGAGGCTCTGCCACAAGCAAAACCGTTGCGACAAAGCAGCGCCATTTGACCCAGATCAAGGACAGCCTTAATGACCGATCAGCCTTTCCGCCCGTTCGAGACGCATCTGGACGAGGCAACGGCCCTGGCAGTGCTGCGGGCGACCACCGCCGGCGCGGAAGATGGCGAGCTTTTTCTTGAGCGGCGCCGGTCCGAGGCCATCGTTCTGGATGACGGGCGGATCAAGACCGCATCCTATGATGCGTCCGAAGGGTTCGGTTTGCGTGCCGTGTCGGGAGAGGTGGCCGGATACGGCCATTCGACCGAAATCAGCGAAAGCGCGCTGCAACGCGCGGCGGAGACCGCGCGTCTGGCGGTGGGAAACGGCGGTGGCATTCTTGCCGACCCGCCGAAGGGCACGAATACCAAGCTGTATGGCGATGCGGATCCGATGGCAGACGCGACTTTTGCGGTAAAAATCGACATGCTGCGCGAGATTGATGCCTTCGCGCGCGCCCTTGACCCGCGCGTCATTCAGGTATCCGCCACCATTGCGGCATCCTATCAAGAGGTGGAAATCCTGCGCCCCGAAGGTCTTCGCGTGCGAGACATCCGCCCAATGGCACGCCTGAACGTGTCAGTGATCGTCGAACACAACGGACGGCGCGAACAGGGGGGCATGGGCGGCGGCGGGCGCTTCGGGCTGAAGTCCCTGATGGAAACAGATCATTGGCAACCCATGGTGCGTGAAGCCCTGCGGATCGCGCTGGTCAATCTGGAGGCCGTGCCCGCCCCCGCCGGCGTGATGGATGTGGTGCTTGGCCCCGGCTGGCCCGGCATCCTTTTGCACGAGGCAATCGGTCATGGGCTTGAAGGAGATTTCAACCGAAAGAAGACATCGGCCTTTGCGGGATTGATGGGTCAGCAGATCGCGGCGCGCGGGGTCACGGTTCTGGACGACGGCACCATTCCCAACCGTCGTGGCAGCATCAGCGTCGACGATGAAGGCACCGCATCGGGCCGAAATGTGCTGATCGAAGACGGTGTCCTGGTCGGTTACATGCAGGACCGGCAGAATGCCCGTCTGATGGGGGTCGCCCCAACAGGCAACGGACGGCGCGAAAGCCACGCCCACATTCCCATGCCGCGCATGACCAACACCTACATGCTGGGCGGGCAGAGTGAGCCGAAAGATATTCTCGCCGGTTTGAAGGATGGGATCTATGCCGTCGGTTTTGGAGGTGGGCAGGTCGATATCACAAACGGAAAATTCGTGTTCTCCTGCACCGAAGCCTACCGGGTCCAGAACGGCAAGGTGGGTGCTGCGGTGAAGGGTGCCACGTTGATCGGTGATGGCGCAACCGCCCTGAAACAGATCCGCGCGATCGGCAACGACCTGCGGCTTGACCCCGGAATCGGCAATTGCGGCAAGGCCGGACAATGGGTGCCGGTTGGCGTCGGGCAGCCAACGCTGTTGATCGGCGGCCTGACGGTGGGTGGATCGGCGGCGTGAGTCTGCTGCGGTCCGCACCGCACTTGGACACCCCGTGGCGTGATCTGCTGATGGCTTCGATTGTGGCTCTTTTGCTGCCCTCTGCCGTCGGTGGTATCCTGCTTGGGCTGTTTCACCTGTTCGGCGGACGAATGCCACCCGTTGTCGGGCTCTCTCTCTTTGGCCCGGCGATGGCTTTGACGCTTTCGCCCCTTCTCAGCTTTGCGGGCATGATGCTGGCGGTCCCTTTGTCCAGCATCCTGATCCGGGCGGGCTGGTTCGGCTGGTTGGCCGCAGCGGCGAACGGGCTGGGCGTGGGCAGCGTCATGGGTGTGTTGTTCGGGATCGACATCGCAGCACCCTTTGGCCTGTGCGCTTTGCTTATCTTGCGTGCAACGCTCGGACGGCTGCGCCCAATGGAACCCTAGTTCGTCAACAGCGCGCTGACCGGAGCCAAAGCCACCATGGACGCCCGACCTTCCACCGCCCATTCCAAAATCGCCGCCACAGTCTCGGGACGCAATGCGCCGATCACCAGAACCCGCCCGTCCTGTGCCGCCTTGAAAGCCGCGCGATCCAGATAACGTCGGATCACCGGGCTGTCCTCGGCGTCCGCGTCGATACGGCGGAAAATCATGGCCGACCCGACACCTTCACGACGCGCCAGCTGATCGGCGGCGTTCAATCCCTGATCAAGGGTCAGAAGCCCACGCCCCTGCCCGGCAAGGATCGGCACAATCTGGCTGGCCAAGGGCAGGTTGTTCTGGAACGCCCGGCCATCGGCATCAATCACGGCCACAGCCTCGGGCAAACGCGAGGCCAGCACCTGAAGGCTTTGCTCCAGATCTCCGGGGCTTGCGCCTGCGGGTATGCCGGTTGCCGCCATGACCACCTCTTGCCCCCCGGCGCGCCAGACTTCGGCACGCGCGGCAGCTCCTTCAGACAACGGGTCGATCACGATGGACAACGGCAGATCCAGCGCGGCCAGATCCGCGCGGTTGACCCCCGCTTGGCCGTCATCTTGCAGCAATATTGCGAACAGTGGTTTTTGCGCGGGATTGTCAAACAGCCGGGCAAAGCGAAGCAACGGCGGCAGGCTGTCATCGGGCGCAAGGTCCGTGACCAACGGAACGCCCGCTTCGGCAGCCGGAATCGGATCGACGCCAATACGAGGCAGCCGGTTTGTGACCACACCGGGTGTCTGATTGCCCGGTTCTGGCGCGGGTGGCAACGTGCTGGCTGCTCGCGCATCGCCTGCCATACCGGTGTCCGGACCTGGCGGTGCTACAGGCTCCGGCGTCGGATCAGCGGACGGAGCCACCTCAGCGACCGAAGGCTCCGGGTCGGGCAATGGCAACAGCAACGCCTCCCCCTGCTGCACCGGCGCTGGCGGCAGGTCTGCTGGCTGCGGTGCCAGCTCGGTCACAGGCAAGCCCGGTGCAGCGGGCTGGTCTGCGGCTGACGGCCGCTCTGTGCCCGGGGCGGGTGCTACAGGCGGGTCGACCTGCCCAGCCGAAGATCGTTCTTCCGCAGGTGCGGTGCTGGGCGGCGCAACGGGAGGCTCACTCGGAGCCTGCACGGCAGCGGCCGGACTGTCGGCCCGTGGCTCGGCAGGGGCGGCAAGGCCACTGGGGCCAGCGGGGGCATCGGCAACACCGGGCAGGATCGGTGCGGCGGATGGGGTGGTCGTGGCCTCGGGTGTTTCAGGGACATCGGCGACTGTTTCAGGGACATCGGCGACAACAATCTGCGGCGCAGGATCTGCCGCCTCGGCTGGGGCAGCTTCGATCCCTGTGGCCGTCGGCGAAATCGCGTCAGGCACATCGGGCGCGCCGGGAATGACCTTTGGCACGCCATCCTGCACCGGGACAGACACACGGGCCGTGCTATCGGACACCGGCACGGCGACAGGGCCACCAATCTGTGACACCGCGACCAGACCGCTGGCAGCCGCCACGCTTCCCCATAGAATGCCCCGAACAAACCCGCGCACTGTCTTGCCCCTTTTTTTGTTGCCGGACATTGTGCCCATTCATGCCCGACGATCAAGCGGTCTTGACGCCCCTGCCCCGGTCTGACCATCTATACCTTGGCCCGGTGTGGGCTTCATCCCCTATCCGACAGGCCCAGGCAAGATGCTGCTTCTGATCGACAACTACGACAGCTTTACATACAACCTCGTCCACTACTTTGGCGAATTGGGCGCGGATGTCGTTGTGAAACGCAACGATGCGCTGAACGTGCAGGACGTTTTGGCGATGAAGCCAGAGGCGATCATCCTGTCGCCTGGCCCTTGCGATCCGGCCGCGGCGGGCATCTGCCTGCCCCTGACCACTGCGGCCTATGAGGCAGAGATACCGCTTTTGGGCGTCTGTCTGGGCCATCAGACCATCGGTCAGGCGTTCGGGGGCAAGGTTGTTCGGTGCCATGAAATCGTGCATGGCAAGATGGGTGTGATGCACCATTCGGGTAAAGGCGTGTTTCGCGGCCTGCCCTCGCCCTTCCTTGCCACCCGCTATCATTCGCTGATCGTCGAGCGCGAGTCGCTGCCCGATTGCCTTGAGGTGACGGCTTGGCTGGAGGATGGCACCATCATGGGCCTGCGCCACAAGACGCGGCTGATCGAAGGCGTGCAATTCCACCCCGAATCCATCGCATCCGAACACGGACACCAGTTGTTGCGCAATTTTCTGGACGAAGCGCACGTGAAGGTGACGGCATGAGCGATATCCTGCGCCCTCTGATCGGCCTTGCAGCGACGCGCCCGCTGTCACGGGCCGAGGCCGAGGCGGCCTTTGGGGCGCTGTTCGACGGACAAGGCACCCCCGCGCAGATGGGCGGCTTTCTGATGGCGCTGCGCACGCGCGGAGAGACGGTCGATGAATACGCCGCCGCCGCAAGCGTCATGCGCGCCAAATGCAACGCCGTGCGCGCACCCGAGGGTGCCATGGACATCGTCGGCACCGGAGGTGATGGCAAGGGCACGCTGAACATCTCGACCGCGACCGCGTTTGTGGTTGCGGGCGCGGGCGTGGTGGTGGCCAAACACGGCAACCGTAACCTGTCGTCGAAATCGGGCGCGGCCGATGCGCTGACGGAAATGGGTCTGAATGTGATGGTTGGGCCCGAGATCGTCGAGAAATGTCTGCATGAGGCCGGGATCGGATTCATGATGGCCCCGATGCACCACCCCGCCATCCGCCACGTCATGCCCGTGCGGCAGGAACTGGGCACCCGGACGATCTTCAACATCCTTGGCCCGCTGACCAATCCGGCCGGAGTGAAGCGTCAGCTTACCGGTGCCTTTTCGAACGACCTGATACGCCCCATGGCGGAAACCCTTTTGGCTCTTGGCACGATCAAGGCGTGGCTGGTGCATGGCGGCGATGGCACGGACGAATTGTCGATTGCGGCCCCCAGCAAGGTTGCAGCGGTCGAACATGGCAGCATCCGCGAATTCACCTTGCACCCTGAAGACGCGGGCCTGCCCTACCATCCGTTCGAGAAAATCCTCGGCGGCACCCCTGCCGAAAACGCGGTTGCCTTCCGCGCTTTGCTGGACGGGGAAACGGGCGCCTATCGCGATGCGGTGCTTCTGAACGCAGCGGCAGCCCTTGTGGTTGCCGACAAAGTCAGCACCTTGGCCGAAGGGGTGTCACTGGCGCGCCAGTCGATCGATACCGGAGCTGCCAAGGCCAAAGTCGCGGCGCTGGCCCGTCTGACCAACGCCTGACCGCAAAACGCCAAGGAATGTCACGATGAGCACGATCCTCGACCGCATCAAAGCCTACAAGCTGGAGGAGGTAGCCGCCCGGAAAGAGGCCCGTCCCTTGGCCGAAGTCGAAGACGCAGCGCGCGCGGCCCCCGCCCCACGCGGCTTTGTCAAAGCCCTGTCGGTGGCCGCCGGATCCGGCTATGGCCTGATTGCAGAGATCAAGAAGGCCAGCCCATCCAAGGGCCTGATCCGCGCCGATTTCGACCCGCCCGCCTTGGCCAAGGCCTATGAAGACGGCGGTGCCACCTGCCTGTCGGTCCTGACCGATGGCCCATCCTTTCAGGGCGCAGATGACTTTCTGGTGCAGGCATCGCAGGCAACCTCATTGCCATGCTTGCGAAAGGATTTCGTCTATGACCCCTATCAGGTGGCCGAATCCCGTGCGCTGCACGCCGATTGCATCCTGATCATCATGGCGTCGTTGTCTGACGTACAGGCAGCAGAGCTGGAATCGGCCGCGACGCATTGGGGCATGGATGTGCTGATCGAAGTGCATGACCGCGCCGAACTGGAGCGGGCAACCCAACTGAAATCGCCGCTGATCGGGATCAACAACCGCAATCTGCACACGTTTGAGGTAACATTGGACACCACCCGCGATCTTGCCCGCCGCGTGCCCGAAGACCGTCTGATCGTGTCGGAATCCGGCCTTTACACATCGGATGATCTTGCGGATCTGGCGCAATATGGCGCGCGGTGCTTCCTGATCGGCGAAAGCCTGATGCGGCAGGACGATGTGGCAGCCGCCACGCGTGCGCTGCTTGCCCGACCTCTGACCGCGCAGGGTGGCATATGACCGGCTCATCAGACACGGGACTGACCCATTTCGACGGTCAAGGCCATGCGCATATGGTCGATGTGTCCGACAAAGCCGTGACGGACCGGATCGCGGTGGCACGCGGGTCGGTGGTGATGACAGCGGCAACGCTGGCGCTGATCACCTCGGGACAGGCAAAGAAAGGCGATGTGCTGGGCGTGGCCCGCCTTGCCGGGATCATGGGCGCGAAAAAGACCGCCGACCTGATCCCGCTGTGCCACCCGCTGCCCATTACAAAGGTCGCGCTGACCCTCACCCCGGACCCGGCGCTTCCCGGCGTGGTGGTCGAGGCGACCGTGAAAACCGGCGGGCAAACCGGGGTTGAGATGGAGGCGTTGACTGCCGTGTCCATTGCCTGCCTGACCATCTACGACATGGTGAAAGCCGTCGAAAAATCCATGCGGATCGAAGGGATACGGCTGGTTCTCAAAGATGGCGGCAAGTCGGGTCGATTTGAGGCACAAGAATGATATCGGTCGCGGAGGCACTGACCCACTGTCTGGCTCTGGTGGCCCCGTTGCCGTGCGAACTCGTGCCCTTGGCGCAGGCCAACGGTCGATATATGCCCGCACCCGCCCGCGCCACGCGCGACCAGCCGCCATTTGCGGCCTCGGCGATGGATGGGTATGCCGTGCAGGGCGACCCCGCGCCGGGCGATGGCTTTACGGTGGTCGGTGAGGCAGCGGCAGGGCACGCATGGTCCGACACACTTGGTCCCGGCCAGACCGTACGGATCTTTACCGGCGCGCCCCTGCCCCTTGGCGCGTCCCGGGTGATCATTCAAGAAGATGTCGCCCGCGACGGTGACAGCATCACCGTTAAACCGGGGGCCGATACGGCCACCCATATCCGCCCGGCCGGTCAGGATTTTCGCGCTGGCGACAGCCTGTCACCCCGGCGCCTGCGGGCCAATGATCTGGCCCTTCTGGCGTCGATGAACCACCCGACAGTCAGCGTGACCCGGCGCCCGGTTGTGGCAATCATTGCGACTGGCGATGAATTGGTGATGCCGGGAGAAACCCCCGGTCCGGACCAGATTATCGCCTCGAATTCCTTTGCATTGAAGGCATTGGCCGAAGATGCCGGGGCCGAGGTGCGGCTTTTGCCGATCGCGCACGACACGGTTCCCGCCCTGACAACGGTTCTGGGCCTTGCCGAAGGTGCGGATCTGGTGATCACCATCGGCGGCGCTTCGGTGGGGGACCACGATCTGGTTGCACGGGTGGCGACCAGCCTTGGGATGGAGCGCAGCTTCTGGAAGGTCGCGATGCGCCCCGGCAAGCCGCTGATGGCGGGCCGCATGGGTCGGGCTGCGATGCTGGGCCTGCCGGGCAATCCGGTGTCGTCGGTGGTTGGTGCGCATCTGTTCTTGTTGCCGATGATCCGCGCCCTGCTGGGCCAACCGGCCAGTGAACTTGCCCCGCGCCCTTTACCCGCCCTTCTGGAGAAGGATGTTGGCCCGACCGGTCCGCGCACGCATTACATGCGGGCGATCCTGATA
>JBKBOF010000049.1:0-18281 GCA_046294955.1 Paracoccaceae bacterium | reverse complement strand
CCTTATCTCTCTGCCCTTGATCCAAGCCGGGATTCGCTGGCTCTGCATACGCTGCCGATCGGCGATCTGGATGCCTTGCGCCAAAGGACCCAGACGGCGGTCCGGTGCCGCCTTGATGCAAGTCTCGGAGCCGGGAGGACGGCCGCGATATTCACTTCCGAAGGACTGTCGCTGCTGCGCTCACCTGCCGAACTCGAGCGGCTGCACGCACTACTAGGTGCCGGCAGACACCCGGTAAAGATAGTCTGCGTACTGCGTCGACCCGCCGACTATCTGACAGCCTATCGGCGCCAGATCCTCAAACTACCCGGGCGTAAGCCATCTGCTGATCCAGCCAGTGCACTATACGTCGAACCCGATAGCTGGCTGGCTGACTTTCCTGCGCTGCTAAAAGCCTACGGCGACCGCTTCGGACATGAGTCAGTAACCGTGGTGGATTACGACGCCGAAATGAAACGCGTGGGAGATGTGCTACCCGCGTCTCTACAGGCGCTTGGCTTGCCAGAGGCATTGATCCCGGCGCCCAACGCCGTTCGCCGACAAAATGTGGATTCTACTTGGATCCGGCTACGCCGCCAGAGCTGTCGGATCCTGCGGGCCCTGAGTCTTCGTTAGGACATGAAGCTGCGTCAGTTGTATCTAAATTCGCTGGTTTATGTACTCTATTGAGTCATTGGTGCGGCACAGGTGAATAACCGATACTTGATCAGGAGTGCCTTAGAATGACTGATTATGGCAAAGCAATACATCGCTCCCAGCTCAAGCGTGTTGCGATTTGGCTGTTGGAGAAACCATGGATCAACGCGCCGGTAGTCGGTGTGTTGCGCAACTTCAAAGGGTTCGTGTGGCGCCAACGTCTGCCTGTGATGCGGGGTGTTGGGCAGATCGCACTACCCGGCGGCGCAACCGTCGACATGCTTTCACCTGCGCGCTGCAACATCGCTCGGGAGATTTGGTGGAACGATGGGAAGCTTGCCGATGCAGCGGATCGCAACGCGCTTGAACTGGCCATCGCGTTGTCGAAAGACGCTGACATGTTTCTTGACATCGGCAGCTACACTGGGCTTTTCGCAATGGCGGTCGCCCGCTGCAACCCGTGCGTCCGCTGTCATGCCTTCGAGATCGTACCCGACAATTTCCTGCTGTTGTGGCAAAACGTGATCCACAACAACCTGATCAAGCGCGTGGAGGTTATGTTTAAGGGCGCTGCAGAATTTACTGGCTCGATTCATCTGCCGGTGAGGTTGGAAGCAGGCGTATTGCCCTCCTCAATAGCACTCGACAGCGACTCGCCCGATGGAATTGAAGTTCCAGTGGAAAGTATCGACCTGATGATCGACGCACGCGAAGGCAAGGTCGTGATCAAGATCGACGTCGAGGGATTTGAATGGAGCGTACTGAAGGGCGCTCGTGGCCTTCTGGAGAGCACACGCCCGGACATAATCTGTGAATTTCTCACTCGCGCCCCTGACATTCCTGCCATTGTTGGGTATCTAAATTCGCTGGGCTATGCATTCTACCGCATAACTGGTGAGGGACTGGTGCATAGTGACGCGATCGTTCCAGTTAGATCTGAACGTGACTGGCTTTTGACCGGGCGGTCACGGGCGGAAATCGCGCAAATGGGATGGAAGGTGCTGTAGTTTGAAACCTTTGCAAATTTTGGTGCTGCCCCCGCAAGAGCAGAAGGCGAAACATTGACCTCAACCGATAAAATGCATCCTAACAAAATCCAAGAAGTAGTGTCACGCGTTCTGCGTGTCGAGGCCGAAGCGCTGGCAGATATGGCAGAGAGACCACCCGAGTCGCTCGCGAGCGCGGTTGAGTTGATCCTAGCTACGCGCGGCCGGATGATCCTGTCGGGAATGGGCAAATCCGGCCACATTGCGCGCAAGATCGCGTCCACGTTTGCCTCAACCGGAACACCAGCCTTCTTTGTCCACCCAGCCGAGGCCAGCCACGGCGATCTGGGCATGATCACCCCGCAGGACCTCGTGCTTGTGATCTCGAACTCGGGGGAAACGCCGGAACTGGGTGATCTGCTGGACTACTGCCTGCGCTTCTCGGTCCCGGTCATCGGCATCTCGAAGATTGCCGACAGCACGCTGATGCGCGCCGCCAGCCTGCGCCTGCTACTACCCCCTCATGAAGAAGCCTGCGCGTTGGGTATGGCACCCACCACCTCCACCACGCTTACGCTGGGACTAGGCGACGCGCTGGCCATTGCTGTGATGGAAGCACGTGCCTTTCGTCCCGACCAGTTTCGAAGCTTTCATCCCGGAGGCAAACTAGGCGCGCGGCTGGCAACGGTGCGTCAGTTGATGCACGATGCAGCAGCTATACCACTGGTTGGTCTGGACAGCCCCATGCCACATGCGCTCTTGACCATGACCGAAAGCGGTTTCGGGATCACCGGCGTAACCGATGCCGCCGGGAGTCTGGTCGGCGTCATTTCTGACGGTGACCTTCGCCGCAACATGGAGGGATTGATGACGCGTACTGCTGGTCAGGTGGCGACCCGAAGTCCTGTCACAATCCAGCCTGACGCCTATGCGGCCGAGGCGGTCGCTTTGATGAATGACCACAAGATTGGAGCTGTGTTCGTCGTCACCGACAATGGGAAGCCTGAGGGGTTGATCCGCCTGCACGACTGCCTACGCGCGGGTGTTGCATGACCGCCCGCGTCGTCACCATCGGGAGAGCGCGGGTGGGAGGAACCAACCCTTTCGTGCTAATCTCGGGGCCGTGTCAGATGGAAAGTCTCTCGCATGCTCGGATGCTTTGCACCCGACTACTGGAAGCCTGCGACCCAACCGCTACGCCACTCATCTTCAAGGCCAGCTATGACAAGGCCAACCGTACCAGCTTGTCTGGCCAGCGCGGGTTGGGGATGGAGACGGGTCTCCAGATCCTGTCCGACATCCGCGCAGAGTTCGGGGTACCCGTCCTGACCGACGTGCACGAACCTTGGCATTGCGCCATCGCGGCGCAGGCGGTCGATGTACTTCAAATCCCTGCGTTTCTGTGCCGTCAGACCGACCTTCTGCTGGCCGCCGGCGAAACCAGCGTCACAATAAATGTGAAGAAGGGCCAATTTCTGGCACCTTGGGACATGGCTCATGTCGCAGCCAAGATCGCCAGCACTGGCAACGACCGGATTCTATTGTGCGAGCGCGGCACTTCATTCGGCTACAACACACTAGTCACCGATTTCCGTGCGCTGTCGCAGATGGCCGCCACCGGCTGGCCGGTGGTGTTCGATGCCACCCATTCGGTGCAGCAGCCAGGCGGGCTCGGTGGTGCCTCGGGCGGTCAGCGCGAATTTGTGCCCGTGCTCGCCCGCGCCGCCTGTGCAGTGGGGGTCGCGGCACTGTTCATCGAGACCCACGAAGATCCTGATCGCGCCCCTTCAGATGGACCCAATATGGTCCCAGTGGAAGAGATGCAAGGACTGATCGACCGGCTCGCCACCTTCGATCGACTTGCCAAGGGGCTGTAAACAACGCGATGCACGCCCTCCTCACCGTCAACGCCACATGGAACGTCTGGAACTTCCGCCGGCCGGTGCTGGAAGCGCTGATGTCGCAGGGGGATATTGTAACGGTGCTGGCTCCAGCCGACGGGGCCGAGGCCATGCTGACCGCGGCAGGTGCGCGGCATTTAGATCTGGCGATGGATGTGCGGGGCCTCAATCCGGCACGCGATGCGGCTCTGGCGTGGCGCTTCCACCGGCATTTTGGGGCGCTGGCGCCCGATGTGATCCTGTCCTGGACGATCAAGAACAACATCTTCGGTGCTCTTGCAGCGCGGCGGCGGGGCATCCCGTTCATCCCCAACGTCTCGGGGTTGGGTACGGCCTTTCTGTCCGGGGGGGCGTTGCAGCGGCTGGCCGAGGGGCTCTATCGCACCGCCTTTCGGGGCCTCGACACCGTTTTTTTCCAGAACTTCGAGGACCGTGACCTGTTCCTTGCGCGCCGTCTGGTGCGTGCGGAACAGGCACGCCTACTGCCTGGTTCAGGGATTGACCTTGCGCGCTTCGCCCCTGCCCCATGGCCTGATGGACCGCCCGTCTTTTTGATGATTGCGCGACTTCTGCGCGACAAGGGAGTGGTCGAATTTGTTGATGCAGCACGCCGGGTGCGGGCCGTCCACCCCGAAGCGCGCTTTCAACTGCTGGGCGCCGCCGACTCGGCGAACCGAAGTGCCATCGATGCCAGCACAGTTGCCGCTTGGGTGCAGGCGGGAGTTATCGAACACTTGGGCACAACGGACGACGTACGCCAAGCCATCACGGCCGCACAGATCATTGTCCTGCCATCCTACCGCGAGGGGGCGCCGCGCACACTAATCGAAGGGGCGGCGATGGCCCGGCCCCTGATCGCGACCGACGTGCCTGGCTGCCGTCAGGTGGTCGATGACGGGCGCACCGGAATCCTCTGCCGTCCCCGCGACGGGGCGGATCTCGCCAAGGCCTGCCTCAGGATGCTGGCGCTGACGCCCACGGCGCGCGCCGCAATGGGTACGGCAGGGCGGGCCAAGATGGCGACCGACTACGATCAGACGCATGTCGTCGCGGCCTATCTGGACGCCATCGACCGGGCGCGCGCCACCGCCAACCGCTGAGAGGGCTGCGATGGACACCACAGTCTTTGTCCTTGGCAAACTGGTGGGGCTGCTGATCCGGCCCGACATGTGGCTTGCGGCTGGGCTAGGACTTACGGTGCTAGCCCTTGAGCGCAGTTGGCTGCGCGCAGCCCGGTGGGCCGGGGCCGTGACGCTGACAGTCATGCTTGCCGTTGGGTTCCTGCCACTGGGCGATCTGATGCTGGCACCACTGGAGTCCCACCATCCGGTTGCCCCCGCCCTGCCCCGGATCGATGGGATCGTCGTTCTGGGCGGGGGCGAGGATGCTGAACGCAGCGCGCACCACGGCCAAGTCCAACTAAACGAGGGGGCCGAACGCCTGACCGAGGGACTACGGTTGGCACGCGCCCATCCCGGGGCACGGCTGGTCTTCACCGGTGGCAGCGGGGCGCTGCGCGACGCCTTAGGGGGTGGGGCGTCGGGTGCCGAGGTGGCGGGGTGGTTCTGGTCCGAGCAAGGCGTCTCTGGGCCAGTTCTGGAAGGGGCCTCGCGCACCACATCTGAAAATGCGCGTGCCACGCGCGCCTTGGTCACTCCGGCTCAGGACGAGACTTGGGTTTTGGTCACCTCGGCCTTTCACATGCCCCGCGCTCTGCAGAGCTTTCGCGCCGCTGGCTGGCCCGATGTGCATCCATGGCCTGTCGATTTCCGCTCCCGCCCGCTGGTGCGCGGGCTGCGGTGCGACCTCGACGCCAACCTGATGCGTATGCGCACGGCACTGAATGAATATGTTGGGTTGGTGGGCTACCGGCTTTTAGGGCGCTGAGACGCTGAAAACGGCAAACTGGTACCTTAAGCAGCGCTGTCGGGTGGAAAAGCCAGGCGAGCTGCAAGGGAGCTATGAATGAATCTGGGTGATGGGATTTGAGAAGGCGGCGTATCGTGGCGGGTGTTCGAAGCCTGCCAGAACCTCCAGAGGAGCGATACGCCTATGACAGACGATACCACGATCATCCCCTTCCGCCAGCCTGGTTCGATCATTGATCCGCTGACCGAGATCGCCCGCGATGGGGCGCGCCGCATGCTGATGGCGGCTTTGAAGGCGGAAGCCGACGGCTTTGTCGCGCAGTTTTCCGAAGACCGGCTTGCCGATGGCCGCCAGCGCGTGGTTCGGCACGGCACTGGGCCGGAACGGGTGATCCAGACCGGGATTGGCCCGATTGATGTCCGGCGACAGAAAGTGCGCGACCGGGCGACGGATGTGCCCGCCGAAACGAAGGTCCGCTTCACCTCCAACATCCTGCCCAAATGGGCGCGTCGGTCCAAAAGCCTTGATGCCTTGCTGCCGGCGCTCTACCTGCGCGGCATCTCCACCGGCGATTTTCAGGAGGCGCTGTCTGCCATCCTTGGTGCGGACGCGCCGAACCTGTCGCCCGGCGCGATCGCGCGGCTCACCACGGGCTGGCAGGAGGAGCACCTGCACGCGCCCAACCCGGTCGAAAGCGTCTTCGCCACCGTCCGCCATCGGACCGTGCGCACCAAGGGCGCCCTGTCGCAGAAAACCGTGAAGCTGATGGTCTTCACCCTCGTGCAGGCAGCCTCGAAGACATGGCGCCGCCTCAACGGGGCAAATCAGTTGCCACGCGTCATCGAAGGCGTCAAATTTACAGACGGGGTCGCCAACAGCAATCCCGCCAAAATCAGCGCCGCTTGATCAGGCCGCGTCACCCAAAATCAGGCATAGCTCCTTGCAAGGTTTTCTGTGTCACTCAATCGGATACCGGTCCGGGTGGTGATGGTTTGTGCAGTCCAGCTCGCCCTAGCCCGATCGCGCTACCGGGAAGACATGAGGTATTTCGCGGGAAAGTTGGTACGCCTGATTGGAATGATGTGTGGTGTTAGACGTTGAGCAATTGGTCGACTTGCAGGGATTGCTTGGAGGTTTGATCCGTCCCGACGGGCACTTTGAGCATGGTGACGGGAGCTGTAACACTCATCGTCGACCAAGCTTAAAGGACATTCCCTTTTTGCTGTTTGGCACGCGCAAGTTTCATTAGTGCGTTTATAGCCTGACCTTCGTCAGGATGTGTTTCAACCATCGTCTGACCGCCCGATCCGATCCGACCCCATTCCCGCACAAGACTGGCTTGGCCGAAAAGATCACTGAGAATCATTGTCCGATAGTAGAAGCTCATGTTGCATGCAGGGTCAATACGCCGCAAGAGCAAATGGGTTGGAAAGACTTCGCGTTGAGAACACATATCGAACATGAGGTGATCCTGCGGGGTCAATCCACTGTAGGTGTAGGCATATTGGAAAAAATTCAAGTTGGGCACTGTCGTCCGGCATGGTGAACCTCATCTTAGTTCAACGGTCAGGCGGAGGCTTTCCCTTCACCCGTCTTTTCCAGCAAATCACGGCCTGAGGCCTTCAGTGACCCATCCGCGTGAACATAGTGGTACAAGGTTGATGGCCGGATCCCGCCCAGTTCCTTGCATATGTCCGGGATGGATCGCGTGCTGTCGGCCATAAGATGTGTTGCGTAGCGTAGCTTGTCTGAAGTCATGATCCTCGGTCGGCCGCCCTTGCGCCCTCGGGCGCGCGCAGCCGCCAGTCCTTCGTTTACCCTCTGCCGGATGATGTTTCGTTCCATCTCTGCAAAGGCAGCTTGGATTTGCAAGAAAGCACGGCCGGTGGGCGTTGTTGTGTCCATTGGTGCGTTCAACGCGCGGAAGGCAATACCGCGTGCCTCCAGCTGATCGATCATGGAGATCAAATCGCCTGCGAGGCGGCCTAGGCGGTCAAGGTCGAGCACGACAAGGACATCCCCTTTGCGCAGGAAGTCTAGACATGCCGCGAGACCCGGGCGTTCGGTCTTGGCTCCAGAAGCTCGATCTTCGAACACCCGCTCACACCCGGCCGCAGTGAGGGCATCGAGTTGGCGATCAAAAACCTGCGCGCCCTCAATGGTGGAAATACGGGCATAGCCAATCAGTCCCATGGTAACGCTCCTTCATGTCACGAAAAACTCAGCTGAAGTCAATGTTTTCAGAAATTGATTTATATAGGTTTATCGCAGAAAGGAAGTACCAGACGTTCTGCCCTTTCACCAGTCGCGAAAGGCATCGCGACAAACATATGTTTTTCGTCCAGGCATCAGAATTGCCGCAAGGTGATCCAATTGCACGACACCATGCATGGCATGATTGGTGTGCCGCCGCTGCAGGTTAGGTCTGCTTTCACCCAATCAGCTCCAGATCCTACCTTTCCAGTTCGAAAAACCTGAGAGTCCATCGAACGCAGCATCTTTCGAGAGCAATGGACAGGCCATCTCGATGGATGTCGCCGCGATCATTGTAATGATGAACCGCGACCGGACGCGCTCGACGCCGCGATACATGGTTTGTGCCATGCCGCCGACTGTTTTCGCCCAGCCGAACGCCTCTTCGATCTTCTTTCGGTGCTTCTGGGACAGGGCGTAACCCTCATGCCGGGTGGTTCGGGCATCGATTGCTGAATATCTCGCTTTCTGTGCGACATGCGGCGTGACACAGGCTTTGCGCAGGTCGGACACGAACCCGCCTGCGTCATACCCCTTGTCGGCAGCCAGCGTCAGCCGCCGAGTTGATCCAGGGGAATGGCGATGAACCATGTCCAATGCAGCCTTGCGTTCGGCATGGCCGTCGGCCTGGGTCAGGTCGCCTTGCACGATCAGGCCGTTGCGGTTTTCCATCAGCGCATGGCCGATGAAGCACAGCATCGCCCCGGTGCCGGGGGATTTCTTGTAGAGCCGTGCATCAGGGTCAGTCGTGGACGCATGGGTGGCATTGGAACGCTTCTCGCCCTTGAAATCGACCTCGGCATTGCGGTGGGGTTTGGTGTTGCGGGGCATCGGAGCTGTCTCGGCTTGGGTTTGTGTGGGCTGGGTTTCCGAGGTGGTGTTCGAGGCGGAAGGATCGCCCGGCCCTTCATCTTCAGGCGGCGTGGCATCTTCCTTCGGCTGGAAACTCTTCATCGACGCCCAGGCCTTCACCAGCGTGCCATCGACCGAAAAGTGCTCATCCGACAAAAGCGGCGCAACCTCGCGGTGGGCCAAGATGGCAGCCATCACCTTGCGCGACATCTCCGTGGTCAGCAGCCGGTCGCGGTTCTTCGTGAATACGGTCGGCACCCATACCGGATCGTCAATCCCGAGGCCGACAAACCAGCGGAACATCAGGTTGTAATCCATCTGCTCCATCAACTGCCGCTCGGACCGGACCGAGAACAGAATTTGCAGAAGGCCTGCCCGGATCAGGCGCTCTGGCGGGATCGAGGGGCGACCAAAATCGATGTAAAGCGCCTCGAACTCCGCATCGAGGCTGGCGAGCGCATCATTCACAACCTGCCGGATCTTGCGCAGCGGATGACGCACAGGGATGCGCTCCTCCACATCAACATAGCTGAACAGCGACCCGCTCGTCTCATCCGTCCCGCGCATCTACCCCTCGCCGCAATCGTGCCAAAGGTGAATCATGTTCTCAAACCGCTGTCGAGACTGGACTATTTCAGCGGCCTGCTAAGGTCGTCCTGAGTTAAGGCTGGCGTCGTTGCAGGACGCGATGCGCTTCTTAAAATGGGGGTAGTAGAGCTGGATGGATGAAGCAGTGCATCCTCGAGCAAGGCGCTAGAAGGTCTGACTGCGGCCCGCAGAACGGGCGGGATTGGTGGTACGCCCTGCCCTATCTTCCGCCCGAAAGCTCCGAATGAGAGCGGTGGAACAGCGTCAGGCACACCACACTCTAGGACAGTATCCTAGATACAGGTAGAGTGAGACCCCTACCCCCAACCCAGCAGGTTGCAACATTCAAGTCATGGCAGAACGAAGACAAAATCCGATCAAAAAATTTATCCGATAATTATAAATATCCGGTATTTAATATTACTGGATCTTTTTTGTTATAGGATTTCTCAAATTATCTGGTATCTTTGGTGTAACTGGAGGTCATCATGCCGACAATCGTCGTAGCATCACCCAAAGGCGGCAGTGGAAAATCCACCACTGCAATTATCTTGGGGACTGAGCTGGCCCACGCAGGCGCGGAAGTAGTCCTTTTCGACTGCGACCCAAACGGCTCCTTAAGTCTGTGGGCAGGAAGAGCGCCTCTTCCAGACAAGATTACTGTTCTTGGTGGGGTGGGAGAGTCCGAAATCGTCCGGATGATCAAGCAACATGACCAGGACGGCCGGATCGTTGTCGTTGACCTCGAAGGCGTGGCGTCGCGCTTGGTCTCTCGAGCGATCAGCCAAGCCGATCTCGTGGTTACCCCAATGCGCGCAACAACGCTCGACGCAACAATTGGGGTGCGCGCGTTGGCACTAATCACTGAAGAGGAAGAGGCGCTGGATCGAAAAATCCCGCATGCGGTGGTTTTCACTATGACAAAGGCGATCAAGTCGAAGCAGCACTCCGGTATCGCTGAATCCTTGGAAGGGCAGGGGGTTGATTTGATCTACCCACCCCTCATGGAACGTGCTGCGTTCTCAGCCCTCTTCGAGTTCGGCGGAGATCTTCGGTCAATGCCGCCTCAAGGAAACATGGACGCTGCTATTGAGAACGCGCGCGCTTTCGCACAAGCGATCTATCAGAGATTGACCGGGGAGTAACATCATGTCGGACAAAAAGCCGTTCGCTGTAGACCTCGGGCGTCTGAAGTCGCGCGCGAAGGATACTAGCCAGCAGACTTTGGAAAAGACAGACCGTGCCGGCGACGAACTCGGGTTTGTGCCGCGTTCCACTGAGAAACGCCGCGGTCGGAAGCCGAGCCCCCGGACCGGGCAGGTCCATGCGAAGGTCATGCCGCTCGTCGCCGAGGAAATCGCCAACGAAGCCCGCCGCCGCGGAGTGCAGCAGGGGGTGATCATCGAAGAGGCGTGGGAGCTCTACAAAAATATAATCGGATAAACAAAATTACCGGAAAACATTAAGAGAGCTTCGCGAAACTTGAGGCTCCTGATACGCCGAATTGTCGGAACGGTTCGTCAGGCCCTAAGGCCGCAAATCCGCGTCATCCTAGCCTGGCAGCAACTCTTCTCAGTGCGCCAGACTGACCTGTGGAGCCATGGGTGATGAACGGCCTCGGACTCGCTACCGTGCTCGTGACGGCGGTCAGCGTTTTTCAAGATATGTGGAGGAAAGACGTAGCACAAAAACGTAGCAAAATGTCCACTATTATAAATTTTTTTCAATGTATTGGCACAAATTAATAGCTTTACACAGAGATATTAATTTTCTCAAACCTTCGCTTTTGTCGCCTCTTTATGGAGACGTTCCAAGGATAATCCACGTGCGTAACCACGTGGGCTTTTGTGTCCCATCAGTTCAGCAATCACCGATTCATGAACACCAGCCAAGGCAAGCCTCATAGAGAAAGCATGGCGAAAGCTGTGAAGGGTGTGCCGCGGCGTTTCCCTCAAACCTGCCTTGGTGAGAAACCTGTTGAGCCGACCGGAGAGACCCGCATCGTCGCGCAGGCCGGGAAACCCCTTCCGGTGCGCCTGAAACGCCTCTAAGCTGATTATGGTCAATGGGATCATGCGATAAGCGTTCTTGGTCTTGAGCGGCCGGAACTGACCTTTCAGATGCAGATACGGAATGGGACCATCGAGGAGGATTTCGTCTGGCATCAGATTGGCTGCTTCCGTCACCCGCATGCCTGTGTCGATCAGCGCCAACATGATGCAGCGGTGTGCTGTATCCAACCCCGACAAGCTGCCTGAGGCGAGGATTCGATCTTGGATCCACTCGGTTGAAAAGTAGGGCCGCCCCAAGCCGGGACTTTCACGCGTGATAAAGGTCTGGACGTCGAACGGAAGCTTGGTTCCATGAAAGAACGCGGCAGTCCGGAAAATATCCCGCAGCCGGTAAAGGCGTCCGTTCACCGTGCGGCATTGGATGCCTGAATGGCCCTCAATTGGCCATATCCTGTAGACCACGTCTGCAAAGTCCTGTTCGCTGATCTGGGTGATGTCGACATCGCCAAAGTGGTCGATCAGTCGACGAATAGGGAGGTTGTAGCTGTTTTGCAGTTGTCTGATCTGGGCAGGACTCATGTCGCGGTGTGCAGTGCGCTTAGACTCATAGAATGCGGCAAGGACATCGGACAATCTCTGGGGTGATTTTAGTCCTCCCAAAATCGCGATTGCTGTGGTCATCATGTCGAGACCATTTGCTTCACTGGCCATGACGAAATCAACACGGCGTTTGAACTCATCGGTTGGAAGTTTTGCAACGTTTCCGGCCGATACGTAGGAAAAGCCAAGCTTGCGGGCATGCGCACCCACTTTCCGGCGAGACCATTCGAACGGTACGGGTTGATCCTTTAGTCGGCTGTCCCACTCACTGAGAAGACGGCGCCAGTGGCCTTCCGCTTCTTTGCGCGCCGCTGCTTCCGAACGGGCTGAAAGTGCCATCCAGATTTCGGTTCGTGTTTCGATTTCTGCATAGCGCTTTGGCACGTTGCGCCGCAGGGTCCAACCAGCGCCTCGGCGGGAAACGCCCCTGGACTTACGGGTTTTTGAATCCATTCCACCTCCTGACTTCGGCTTCGGTAATCTCGGCTGATAGACGGGTAATTTCACCTCTCTCCGGAAGGCTGCAAAGTTGGGCTAGATCCCCACGCCTGTGAACGGAGGTCTGGACCTGTCCCGGTTCTGTTCCGGTCAGGTGCTCATTTTAGGCGGCCCTCTGTTTGAAGGCCACGGGTGATTTCCAGCCGAGGGCTGAGTGTTTGCGGCGCGGGTTGTAGAAGCCGTTGATGTATTCGAAGAGGGCGACTTCGACCTCACGGCGGGTTTGCCAGTTGCGACGCCAGACCAATTCGGCCTTGAGCGACTTGAAGAAGCTTTCGACGGCGGAATTGTCGTAACAGTTGCCTTTCCCACTCATCGACACCTTGAACCCGTGCTTGCGCAGCAGCTTCTGATAGTCGTGAGCGCAGTATTGCGACCCGCGATCCGTGTGATGAATGCACCCTTGTGGTGGCCTTCGGATCGCGATGGCCATGTTCAGCGCCCGCAAGGCAAGATCCTGCTTCATGCGGTTGCTGGTGGCCCATCCGACGACGCGCCTAGAGAAAAGGTCAATGATCACGGCAAGATAAACCCAACCCTCCCGCGTCCAGACGTAGGTGATGTCGCCCGCCCACTTCTGGTTCGGCCCGCTCGCCTTGAAGTCTTGCTGCAAGAGATTCGGCGCGATGTTGAAGATGTGGTCGCTGTCGGTGGTGGCCTTGAACTTCCGTGTCCGCACAACCTGGATGCCGTTCTGGCGCATCAGCCGCCCCACACGGCGTTGGCCAACCTGCAGACCCAACTCATTCAACTCCTCCGTCATGCGAGGTCGACCGTAGCTGCCCAGGCTCAGGCGATGCTGGTCGCGGATATGAGCCAAGCGCACCATGTCACGTCGCTGGCGTTGTGACGGTGGCCTGTGCTTCCAAGCATGCTGCACATTACGCTATCAAAGGAGCGGAACCAAACCGCGACAAGACCACCGTCCGGCCTGACCGCTATCCGTTCCAGCGCCACGGCAGCAGGTCGTCGACCTTGTTGATCTTGTAATCTGGGATGCGGGCGAGGGTATCGGCGAGCCATGCGTGGGGGTCGACGGCATTGAGCTTAGCGGTCTCGATCAGGGTGTAGGCGATGGCGGCGGCTTTGCCGCCTGCCTCGGAGCCGACGAAGAGGTAGTTCTTTCGCCCGAGGGCGACGGCGCGCATTCCGCGTTCGGCGCCGTTGTTGTCCAATTCCAGGATGCCGTTGTCGAGGTAGGGGCGCAGGCGTTCCATCCGGGTCAGGGCGTATCGAATAGCTCCGGCGAGCGGGCATTTACTCGAGATCGTGGTGATTTGTATGGCGAGCCATGCCTCGAGATCATCGAAGGCCGGTGCGGCGTGCGCGCGGCGCAGTTCGGCACGTTGATCAGGTGGCGACCCTCTGGCGTCCTTCTCGACGGCGTAGAGTTGCGCGATCCGGCCGATGGCCTCTTCTTCGATGGGGGAGCCCTGCGATCGGTGGATATCCACGAACTTGCGCCGCACATGGGCCATGCAGGCGACCTCGCGGATGGTGCCGGACCGATAGAGATCCTCGAAGCCTGCATACCCATC
Organism: Paracoccaceae bacterium; assembly: GCA_046294955.1. Lineage (GTDB taxonomy): Bacteria > Pseudomonadota > Alphaproteobacteria > Rhodobacterales > Rhodobacteraceae > Pseudotabrizicola. Next base: position 4,548 of record JBKBOF010000049.1, on the reverse strand, counting down.
GGCATGCATCCACCCCATCGCTTACACGCGAATCATAGCCGGATATGTGTCTCTTTAGCTAAGAACATCCCTTTCAGATCATACAACACATGCTTTTCACGCCCCAAAGCGCGCAGGGCCGCAGCGCCCATATCGCGATACTGGTCGTGGGCAACCGCCAAGACTACGGCGTCATAGGCGCCTGGGGGTGGGTCGGTAACCAGGTCGAGCCCGTATTCATGCCGCGCTTCGGCTGCATCCGCCCAAGGGTCGTGGACATCGATCATCACTCTGTAATCCCGGAGTTCCGATATGACATCGATCACCCGGGTATTGCGCAGATCCGGGCAATTTTCCTTGAAGGTCAGTCCCAGAACCAGCACGCGGGCGCCCCTGATCGCGATCCCCATGTGAATCATTGCCTTAACGAGTTGCCGCGCCACATAAGCACCCATCCCGTCGTTAATCCGTCGACCCGCAAGGATCACCTGCGGATGGTGTCCCAGAGCCTCGGCCTTGTGGGTCAGGTAATAGGGATCGACCCCGATACAGTGCCCGCCCACCAGCCCGGGACGGAAGGGAAGGAAGTTCCATTTGGTCCCGGCCGCTGCCAGCACGGCTTGCGTGTCGATACCCATCTTGTTGAAGATGATCGCCAGTTCGTTCACGAGCGCGATGTTCAGGTCTCGCTGGGTGTTCTCGATCACCTTGGCGGCCTCAGCCACGCGCATGCTTTCGGCACGGTAGGTTCCAGCGGTGATGATCGAAGCATAGAGTGCATCGACCTGCTCGGCCGCTTCGGGTGTGGAGCCTGAAGTGACCTTGGTGATGGTGGTCAGGCGGCGCTGGTGATCGCCCGGGTTGATCCGCTCGGGGCTGTAACCGCAGGTAAAATCCACGTTGAACCGCAGACCTGAGACGCGCTCCAGAACCGGCACGCAATCCTCTTCGGTGCAGCCCGGATAAACGGTGGATTCGTAGATCACCAGATCGCCGGATTTCAGCGCACGGCCCACGGTTTCCGATGCCTTGATCAGGGGCGTCAAATCGGGACGCTTGTGGGCGTCGATGGGGGTGGGGACGGTGACGATGAAGATGGTGGCTGCGCGTAGGTCGGCTGGGTCGGAAGTAAGCGTCAGGTGCCGCGCCGCGGCCAAATCAGCCAGAGGCACCTCACGCGTCGTATCATGGCCACGCCTCAGATCGTCAAGTCGGGCTGGATTGATATCGAAGCCGATCACCTGGCGGTGCCGCGCGAACTCGACCGCTAAAGGCAGGCCGACGTAGCCTAGACCGATTATGGCGAGAGGGGACAGTTCGCTCATCTGATCCCTCAGCATTGGTAATACTCCCTATACCATTCTACGAAGCGCGCCACGCCGTCTCGGAAGTCGGTCTTTGGACGGTACCCAGTTAGCCCTTGCAGCAACGAAGCATCGGCCCAAGTTGCAGGGACGTCGCCAGTCTGCATGTCCATGTAGTTGCGGATCGCGGGGATGCCGATTTCGGACTCGATCGCCTCGATAAAATCGAGCAGTCGCACCTTGTCGGAATTGCCGATGTTGACCACCCGGAACGGGGCAACCGGTGAAAGGCTGTCGCCCTCAACCGCGGTTTCCGCACCGCCTGGCACGGCATCGACCAGCAGGCGGATGGCGCGCACTAGGTCCTCGACATAGGTGAAATCGCGCCACATGTCGCCATGGTTGTAGATGTCGATTGGCCGCCCTTCCAGAATGCCTTTGGTGAACTTGAACAGCGCCATGTCCGGCCGCCCCCAAGGCCCGTAGACGGTAAAGAAGCGGAACATCGTGATCGGCAGACCGTGTACATGGGCCCAAGCGTGGCCCATGGATTCGTTCGCCTTCTTGGTCGCGGCATAGATCGTTAGCTGGGTATCAGCCTTCTGGCGTTCATCAAATGGCATCTCATCATTCGCGCCATAGACCGAACTCGTCGACGCCATCAGCAGATGTCGCACCCTGCTCAGGCGCGCCGCCTCCATAACGTTTAACGTACCAATGATATTGGCGTCGACATAGGCGCGCGGGTTCTCGATCGAATAGCGCACCCCGGCCTGCGCGGCGAGGTGGACGATCACCTCGGGGGCAAAATCGGTGACGGCCCGATTCAGGCTTTCGTGATCTTCGAGCATCGCCTCGGTTGCGTCAAAGCCCGGGTTCTGGCGCAGCATGGCATGACGGCGCTGCTTCAGGCGGACATCGTAGTAATCGGTCATTCCATCATAGCCAGCGACAACGTATCCCTCGGCCAGTAGCAGCTTCGCCAAATGGAAGCCGATGAAGCCAGCGGTGCCGGTAATGAAAATACGCGTCATTGTAACCTGTGTAATCCTTGGGGATGAAATAATCTGAGCCAGCCACACACGTTCGAGATTTCTAAGTCCTTACACATCGAGTCATTTTCGTGACAGTCGCAATTGTTTTCTGGATAATTGGTGGTCCAGTGTTGCACCGCGGTAACCGAAACCGCCTAGGCTCGGCCTGCGGTGATGCGCAAGAGATGATTGCCCACCCCACCAACCATCACCAGACCCGGCTCAAGGCCCAGGATGGAGGACGTCCCGGGTGAATAGCCCCTAGTTTGCTAGACGCCTTGCAGCTTCAGTTTCTGCTGCTGTTCGAAGGCGATCGGTGACAGAATGCCGTTCCTAGCGTGTTTGCGCTAAGGGTTGTAGAAGAACTCGATGTAATCGAACACGTCTTGGCGGGCCCCTTCGCGGGTTTTGTATTTCCTGCGGCGGATGCGTTCGCGTTTGAGCAGGTTGAATAAGCTTTCCACAACAGCGTTATCCCAGCAGTTTCCGCGGCGGCTCATGCTGGGGACCCGATTGTGCTGTTCGAGGAACTCCTGCCATTCATAGCCAGTGAACTGTGATCCTTGATCAGAATGCACATAGACCTTGGTCTTTGGTTTGCGCCGTCAGACGGCCATCAGAAGGGCTTGCAGCGGCAGGTCTGCATAGGTGGCCGTTGGCGATGGTGATCAGTTGCGTGGCCTCGAGAGCGGAAAAAGGCCTGCGTGTTCTATGCAACTTGATCTAGGAAGTGTGCATTGCAAAGTTATCCACAGCCTTGGGTGTTAAGTATGTGTTAAATATGGTGTTAAGCAGAAAAAATGATCTGTAACCATATGATTTGAAAAGACAATTTCTAGTGGGATGTGTGTAAAAGTACGAAAGAACGTGTGTAAAAGTACGAAAGAACGTGTGTAAAAGTACGAAAGGGCGCTATCGTGTGTGAAAGTACGAAAGAGTTTGGATTTTCCCTCTACAGTTTGTTACTGTGTGTGAAAGTACGAAGGGCTTGAATGTGTCTGACGAAAATCTGATAAACCGCTCCCCTCTTCTCCCTGATCGGTATCCTCAGGGCGATTTCTTCGTCTGTGACATCTTCGATGCTGTCCCGAAGGCCGATATGGCGTCTATGGAACATCCGATCTTTTCGCTTTCTACCAAGCCCGACACGCGGGTCAGGGAGTACGAGCATAACGGGATCAAGATCGCGATTAAACCTTCCGTCGATGGGCTGGCAACGGTTCATGACCGGGATGTGCTGATCTATTGCATCAGTCAGCTCATGACAGCTTTGAACGAAGGCAAGGAGGTCTCGCAGATCGTCCGGTTTCGCGCGTTTGATATGCTTGTCGCCACAAACCGGAATACGGCAGGTTCTGGCTACGGCCAGTTGAAGGCGGCACTGGAGCGGCTTGCCGGTACAAGGATCAGCACGAATATCGTCACTGGCGGAAAGGAAGTTTTCCGAACTTTCGGCCTGATCGAAAGCGCTGAAGTCGTGCGGGAAACCCGTGACGGGCGCATGCAGGAAGTGGAGATCAAGCTTTCAGACTGGGTGTTCAACGCTATCAGGTCCAAGGAAGTTCTGACGCTGCACCGGGATTATTTTCGGCTGCGGAAACCTCTCGAACGCCGTATTTATGAGATTGCCCGCAAGCACTGCGGCGCACAGAAGGAATGGCGGGTTAGTCTGGCGCTGCTTCAGAAGAAGTGTGGGTCAAACTCTACGCTACGGGAGTTTCGGCGACTGGTCCTGAATATCGTGCGTGAGGACTGCGAGCACGATCACATGCCGGACTACTCGATTACGTTCGAGGAACAAGGCGACATGATTGCCTTCACAAACCGCCAAGGTGTTAAGATGTTGCTGCCGCAAGGGGCGGCACCGCAACTCGACGCGGATGTCTATGAGACAGCGCGAATGCTCGCCCCTGGCGCTGACGTACATTTTCTGGAGCGCGAGTGGCGAAGCTGGCTGCCTGAAACGCCGCGAAATCCCGAAGCCGCTTTCCTTGGGTTCTGCCGCAAGTGGATGCAGAACAGAAAAGACACCGGATAATTTTATATACCGGATTTTTTCCTATATAGCGTCCATGCTTCTTTGATAATGATGCTTTGCTGCACCCTCCAGCGCTTGGCTTGTTGGCAATCTCTTCAAAAACGTCGGGCATCACCTTGGTATGAACCTGGCCTATACGTAGGCTCCTGCGTCCGCGCCGCTTCTGTCCATAACGTCCAACAAAACCAAGTTC
>JBKBOF010000048.1:0-18929 GCA_046294955.1 Paracoccaceae bacterium | reverse complement strand
AGTTTCGCTACACAAAAGAAAAAGGCGTGAAGATTGATCGTCGGGTCCGTAGAGTATATTTTCAGACGCATTGGTGACAAACGCGCGGTCAACGCGGTGTAAAATATTTAGTTTGGTTGGGCAGTTTTGACAAAAAGACTATCCCATTTGGTGTTGTGGTTTGTTGGGCGACTGTCCCGGCTTCAAAAGCAGGCCATTCTGCTGACGGTTGATGTCGCCCTTGCGCCATTGTCGCTTGTGGCGACCTACCATTTCCTGTCTTCACCTCAGCCTTCGACCAGATTGGTTGCCGAAGGACCGTATGCCTTTCTTGCCGTCGCGGTGTTTGCTGGCATCGGATCGCTGGCCTTGGGCATACCCCGGATCAAACTGAAGTCATACGAGGCTGTTGCGGCGTTCAAGACGGGCATTCTAGCCCTTTTTGCAGCCTTCGGCCTTTGGCTGGCAAAAAGCCTGGTAGGTTTTGCGCTGCCGGCGGCGGGCATGCCTCTGTTTGTGCTGCTCTTTGTGCTTTCGATGGTGGTTGCGCGATTTGTGATGCTAAATCTCCTGCTGTCGGTGCTTCGACAAGGTCAAGTTCGGCGAAATGTGGTGATTTACGGCGCGGGCAGCACTGGAACAATGCTTGCCTCGGCGCTGCAGTCACATGAAAGCATTCACGTCGTAGCCTTTGTAGACGACAGTCCGGCTGTTCATGGACTGACCCTTTTGGGCCATAAGGTCTATCCCGCGCACCAACTTGAAAAGATCGTGACGCGCTACGACGTCGAGCGGGTTCTTCTGGCCATTCCATCTGCACCCGCGCCAAGACAAGCTGCCATCGTGCGGGATCTTGTTTCGCGCGGCCTGGACGTCCACGCCTTGCCATCCTTTGCGCAACTGGTTGGTGCAGAAGTCATCCTTGATACTCTGGCCCCTGTCGCACCTGGCGTCATCCTAGGGCGGGATCCGATCAATGACCTGCGGCCCGAAGCCAGTGATGCCTATGGCGGCAAGTCTATTCTAGTGACCGGGGCAGGTGGGTCGGTCGGGTCGGAGTTGTGTCGTCAACTTATCCGATACAAGCCCAGCAAGATCGTCCTGTTCGATGTCAGTGAAATCGCGCTGTACAACATCGAACGCGAAATGGCCGAACGGGACGATGTCAGCGGAATTGTATTCTTGCCGGTACTGGGAACGGTGACCGAAGCGCGTCAGGTGCGGGCTGTGATGGCAGATCATCGCGTGGACGTGGTGTTTCACGCGGCCGCCTACAAACATGTGCCATTGGTCGAGGCAAACCCGATTGCCGGGTTGGTCAACAATGTGCTTGGAACGCGCACCTTGGCCGAGGCTGCGTTAGAGGTGGGGGTCAAGCGCTTCATCCTGATCTCGACGGACAAAGCCGTGCGGCCGACCAATGTGATGGGTGCATCAAAGCGCATGGCGGAATTTGTCGTTCAGGACATGGCGCGCAGATCCACCACCACAGATTTTTCGATTGTCCGCTTTGGCAATGTATTGGGAAGTTCGGGGTCTGTCGTGCCGTTGTTCCGCGACCAGATCAAAAAAGGCGGTCCTGTCACACTGACGCATGAGGATGTCACCCGCTATTTCATGACTATCTCTGAGGCCGCCAGCCTTGTGTTGATTGCAGGCGGTCTGTCGATGTCGCGGGGCGCACATGAAGGCGACCTGTTCGTCTTGGACATGGGCCCGCCGATCCGTATTCGTGATCTGGCTGAGCGGATGATCAAGGCTGCTGGGTACACCGTGCGGTCGCCAGAGTCACCGAATGGCGATATCGAAGTTGTTGTCATCGGGCTGCGTCCAGGCGAAAAGCTTCATGAAGAGTTGTTGATCAAGCCCGGCATGCTCACAACGCCGCACGAAAAAATTCTGCGGGTTCAGGAAAGAGGGCTGAGCAGCACTGAAATGTCCGTTGCGCTTCGTGAGTTGTGCAATGCGGTTGCTTTCGGAAATGCCGGTGCCGCGCGGAACGTGATCGAGTCCTGCGTCGAAGGCTTTGGAAACTCGGAGTCATCTGCGAACCGGATCGCCCGGACTGGATCGTAACCGTGCAAGTTTGCAGCATGTTCCCAATAAAACGTGCATAGGCATTGTGGTGTGCTGCGGGTTGCCTATGCTGCTTGCAACCAAGGCAGAGAACCAAGGCACAGAGGACTGCAGTCGGATGATCAGGCTTAAACTGTCAACTGCACTCGCGTTGTTGCTGTCAACTGGCGTCATGGGCGCATTGTCGGCCCATTCCGAGACGCGCCCTACACTGAACTTTTATGGCGCAACTGGCCTGATGGATATGCCCTCGGCCGAGATGCAGCCGGATGGGATGCTGACCACAACGTCAAGCCATTTCGGTCCCATCAGCCGGACGACTCTCAGCTTCCAGATCTCTCCCCGGTTGTCCGGAAGTTTTCGTTTCTTGGGAATTCGTGACTGGAACCAGCGTTTTTGCCCGCCTGACTGCGGTGGGATCAATCAGTTTGTTACCTACTACGACAGGTCGTTTGACCTGCGATATCAGATCCTTGACGAAGATCGCTATCTTCCGGCACTTGCGGTCGGGTTGCAGGATTTCGTCGGCACCGGGGTGATCGCCGGTGAATACATCGTGGCGACCAAGCACGTCACGCCTGACATCAAGCTGTCTGCCGGACTTGGTTGGGGCCGGCTTGGCAGCTATGGCGCGATTGGCAGCCCGTTTGGTGACAGGCCGCCGATTGATATCGGGATGGGTGGCAAATTCAATTTCGGGCAATGGTTCCGGGGGCCTGCCGCGCCCTTCGCCGGAGTGGAATGGCAAATCAACGACCAATGGACCGCCAAGGCCGAGTATTCGTCTGACAATTATCAAGAAGAAGCAAAAACCCGCGGCACGTTCGACCGGCGCAGCCCGCTGAACTTTGGACTTGAATACCAACGCAGCGAATCCCTGCGCCTTGGGGCCTATTATATGTATGGCAGTGAAGTCGGGGTAGCTGCGCATGTCTACATGAATCCGAAGGCGCGGCCTGGGGGCGGGATGGTGACATCGGCGCCCGATCCCATCAAGCCGCGACCAGTGCGCGGCGCCGATCCCGAGGCGTGGTCGACCACCTGGGTCGGCCAGTCCGGGTCGGAAGCTGCGTTGCGCGCGCGCCTGACGAAACGCCTTGCCAAGGATGGTGTTCAGGTGGAGTCTTTGCGCTTTGAAGGCACCACGGCGCATGTCCAGATCCGAAATCTGACAATTGATGCCGAGGCGCAGGCCATCGGACGCACCGCGCGCGCGATGACAGTGGTTGTTCCTGCGTCGGTTGAGCGTTTTGTGATCGTTCCGATGGTGAACGGTATGGCGGTGTCGCAAGTCGTGCTGCGCAGGTCCGATCTTGAATCGCTGGAGTTCGATACAGCGGCCAGTGAAAAGATGTTGTCGCGTGCGCAGATCAGCAAAGCGCCGGTCGGCGCGGCTGAAGGAAACCGGGATGATGAGGCTTATCCGAAGTTTTTCTGGTCTTTGGGCCCGACTGTGCGGGTTCGTGTCTTCGATCAGAACGCACCATTCAAGGCGGGCGTCGGGCTTGAACTGAACGGCCGATATGAAATGGCCCCTGGACTTGTACTGTCGGGTGCGGTGTCAAAGTTTGCCTTCACCAATCTGGGTGACCGCCCGCCGTTGCCGGATCGAAATGGATTGCATCCGGTTCGATCTGCTGGCTATTTCTATGACAGGGATGGCGATCCGGCGATAGAGACGTTGGCTTTAAGCTACTACCGCAAGCTTGCCCCCGAGGTTTACGGCCGCGTTTCGCTTGGCTATCTGGAACGCATGTATGGCGGCATTTCGACCGAAGTGCTGTGGATGCCGACGACCAGCCGCTGGGCCATTGGTGCCGAGATGAACTATGTCGCACAGCGCGCGCCCAATCAGGGTTTTGGTTTCACGCTGCCGGTTTCCATGTATGAAACCGACGGTTGCACGCCTGACCTTGCGACCAAAGCATGCGGCGCGCGTGACGGGTATCGTGTTCTGACCGGCCATGTTTCCGGCTATTACAAATTCGACAATAACTTCCATGTCCAAGTTGATGTGGGCCGATACCTTGCCGGAGATGTAGGTGCGACGTTGTCGGTCAAGCGCGAATTCGACAATGGCTGGCGGGTCGGTGCCTTTGTGACCAAGACCAATGTATCGTCCGAAGAGTTTGGCAGTGGATCTTTCGACAAGGGAATCACTGTCGAAATTCCGTTCGCCTCGCTTTTGGGAAAACCGAGCACGAAAAGCCAAGAGGCTGTTTTGCGCCCGTTTGGTCGCGATGGTGGACAGAAACTTGATATAGACGGACGGCTTTATGAAAGCGTGCGCGGGTACAGTGCCAATGGCCTAACCGAACAATGGGGGCGGTTCTGGAAGTGAAATCCCTCATTTACGCAGGTATTGTCGGCATGGTTGTCCTAGCCGGCTGCGGAAACGACGTGAACAAATCGTCGAATACCGAAGTCGCCCGCGCACTTGCGGCTTCCACCACGGCTCGGTTCAAGGGAACCTCGACGTCGGTTGAACGCATGACCCGCGCCCGGCTGGCCGAAGTGGTCACGCCTGTCATGCTTTTGTCCGCCGAGGCGTCGGGTAAGCAAGCCCTGATTGCCGAAATCCAAACGAGTGGTGGGGTTGAGACTTGGTCAACTGTAGATGACATTACCGTTTCTATGCGGAATGGTGTGATTGTTGCAACACGGGGATTTGGGGCAGATTTGATGGCAGCCTCCGTTCCAGTGGTTTCGCGCGATGTAGGAAATGGACAAATCCACAAGCGGGTACACACCCTGCTGGATGGCGAAGACAAACCGGTGCGCACGCACTTTACCTGCACATTCCAGAATCATGGAGTGCAAGTCATTGATATAGTACAGATAAAATACAACACTACTCATGTCACCGAGGACTGCTTGTCGGATGCAGCGCGGTTTCAGAACCGCTACTGGATTTCGGATGACCGGCAAATGCGCAAGTCAACGCAATGGATCAGTCCCGGAGTAGGGTTCCTGACCATTGAAGACGTTCGCCGCTGACGCCGGAGGTAAATGCTTTTACAACCATGCGTAATATGGTATCCAATGCATTAGACCAAATCGAACGGAGAGTTCAAATGTATCGTATTTCTGCCTTTGTGGCCGCCTTGGCTGTTGTTGCATCTGCGTCTGTCGCGTCGGCCGGTGGTCCGGTTGTGATTGAAGAAGAAGACAACGTCATCGCTGTGATCCCCGGCGCGGCCCCTGTGTCGAGCATGGGTTCGGGCGCAGTGATCGCTGGTGTCGTTGGCATCGCCCTGCTGGCTGCGATTGCGAACAACAACTCTGGTAGCCACTAAGTGTTACCAAGTGCGATGGGGCCCGCTTTGGCGGGCCCTTTTGCATTTCCAGGGTTGGATTGGGTGGCGTTCGCCCTTGCAACTTGCGGCGTTTAGGTCTAGCTAAGCATCAACCACGGCGTCGGGGTCCAAACTCGGAGCTACCGGAAGAAGTTTCACGGGCCGCTGGGCCCGTTTTTCGTTTTTGGAATCCATGACCGATCTTATCGCCAAAACTGCCATCGACCGTCGCCTTGCCGGCATCATCGGCCCCGTGATCGAGGGGCTGGGATTTGAACTTGTGCGCGTGCGCCTGATGGGCGGCAAGACGCGCATCCTGCAGATCATGGCCGATCGGCCGGATGGCGGGATCATTGTCGAAGACTGCGCCACGATCTCGACGGCAGTTTCGGCCGTCCTCGATGTCGAAGATCCGGTAGAAGAAAACTACGTGCTTGAGGTATCGTCCCCCGGCATCGACCGCCCGCTGACTCGGCTCAAGGATTTCGAGATGTGGAAGGGTTGGGAAGCCCGGATCGAGACCACAGAACTGATTGATGGTCGCCGCAGGTTCAAAGGTGCGCTGGCCGGGGTCGAGGATGAGGAAATTCTGATTCTGATCGAAGAGGCGGGCGAAGAGGTGACGATCGGTCTGCGGTTCGACTGGCTGTCCGATGCCAAGCTGATCCTGACGGATGACCTGATCGCCGAAATGCTGCGCCAGAAAAAGGCAAGCGGCAATTTTGACGAATCGCAGTTTGACGACATTGAGCAATCCGAAGGCGAGGATGAAGATCCCGTCACAGAAACCAAACACTAAGACCGGGAGTTGACCGATGGCGATTACTTCAGCCAACCAGCTTGAACTGCTCCAAACCGCCGAAGCGGTCGCGCGTGAAAAGATGATCGACCCGGATCTGGTGATTCAGGCGATGGAAGAGACGCTCGCCCGTGCCGCCAAGTCGCGTTACGGCAGCGAACTCGATATCCGTGTGAAGATTGACCGCAAGACCGGCCGTGCCACTTTTGCCCGTGTGCGGACAGTGGTTGAGGATGAATTGGTTGAGAACCACCATTCCCAACTGACCGTCAAGCAGGCCAAGAGCTACCTTCCGGATCCACAGATCGGGGATGAAGTCATTGACGAAGTACCTCCGGTTGATCTCGGCCGGATCGCGGCGCAATCGGGCAAACAAGTGCTGCTGCAGCGCGTGCGCGAGGCTGAGCGCGATCGTCAGTATGACGAATTCAAGGACCGCAAGGGCACCATCATTAACGGCGTCGTCAAGCGCGAAGAGTACGGCAATGTCATTGTCGATGTGGGTCGGGGTGAAGGCATCCTGCGCCGCAACGAAAAAATCGGCCGCGAAGCGTATCGTATCGGCGACCGGATCCGTTGCTTTATCAAGGATGTCCGCCGCGAGGCCCGTGGCCCGCAGGTTTTCCTGTCGCGCACCGATCCGCAGTTCATGGCGGAATTGTTCAAGATGGAAGTGCCGGAAATTTACGATGGTATCATCGAGATCAAGGCCGTAGCGCGCGATCCGGGCAGCCGGGCCAAGATCGCCGTCATCAGCTATGACAATTCGATTGATCCCGTGGGTGCCTGCGTCGGTATGCGCGGCAGCCGGGTTCAGGCCGTCGTGAATGAGCTTCAAGGTGAAAAGATTGATATCATTCCTTGGAATCAGGATCAGGCGACGTTCCTTGTGAACGCATTGCAACCTGCCGAAGTTTCGAAGGTCGTGATCGACGAGGAAATCGGCAAGATCGAAGTCGTGGTGCCGGACGAACAACTGTCGCTGGCCATTGGCCGTCGTGGACAGAACGTGCGTCTGGCCAGCCAGTTGACGGGTCTGGACATCGACATCATGACCGAAGCCGAAGAATCGGCTCGTCGTCAGGCTGAATTCGCCGAGCGCACCAAGCTGTTCATGGATACGCTGGACGTGGACGAGATGATGGCGCAGCTTCTGGTTTCGGAAGGGTTCACCAATCTGGAAGAGGTGGCCTATGTCGAGGTCGATGAGTTGTTGTCCATCGACGGTTTTGATGAAGGCACCGCAGCCGAATTGCAGGCCCGTGCCCGCGACTATCTGGAAGAACAGGCCCGCAAGGCGCTGGAGAATGCGCGCAGCATGGGGGTCGAGGACAGTCTGATCAACTTTGAAGGCCTGACCCCGCAAATGCTGGAAGCTTTGGCCAAGGATGGCATCAAGACCCTGGAAGATTTTGCCACCTGCGCTGATTGGGAATTGGCTGGCGGATGGACCACGGAAAATGGGCAGCGCAAGAAGGACGAGGGTATTCTCGAACAGTTTGATGTAAGTCTCGAGGAGGCGCAAACTTTGGTCATGACCGCGCGCGTAATGCTGGGCTGGGTGGACCCAACAGAGCTGCACCCGTCAGAGGATGATACCGAAACCGAGGAGGCCGAGGCCTGATCGCAGGCCTCGGAGCAACGCGCATGACGCGTGGTGGACGGGAAAAATCGCGCGACGAACCGGAACGCAAGTGCATCGTTTCCGGGGAAAGCCAGCCGAAGGCGGAACTTGTCCGCTTTGTGCTGGGTCCCGATGGCATGATTGTTCCCGATATTCTGGCCCGGCTTCCGGGACGCGGGATTTATGTGTCGGCAAATCGCGAGGCGTTGACCAAGGCGGCAAAGAAGAACCTGTTCTCCCGCGCCGCCCGTCAGCCGGTCGCAGTGCCGGATGACTTGTCGGAAATGGTTGAACGTTTATTGGTACAACGGTTGATTGACCTTATATCTTTGGCACGCAAAGCCGGCGATGCGCTGTGTGGCTACGAAAAGGTCAAGGACTGGCTGATCAAGGGCCAAGCACGGACCCTGATTCAGGCAAGCGACGGTTCTGAACGGGGAAAAGAAAAGCTTCGCCCCCCATTTGGACCTGAATCCCTGATTTCCTGCCTTTCTGCCAGGGAATTGGGTTTGGCATTCGGCCGCGAACGTGCCATACACGCCGCGCTTGCGGCTGGTGGACTCAACAACCGTGTTGTAGAGGAAGCGGCAAGGCTTGTCGGGCTGCGTGGGGCAGAGGACAAGCAGGTCGGCGACATGATCGCCGGGAAGGATACGAAGGACGCATGAGCGATACAGACGGCAAAAAACCCCTCGGTTTGGGTGGCGCACCTCGTTCTGGCCAGGTGAAGCAAAGCTTCAGTCATGGGCGGACGAAAAGCGTCGTGGTTGAAACGAAGCGCAAGCGCGTGGTCGTTCCCACAAAGCCGGGCACAGCCGGGACACCTGGTACGGGTGGCGGGTCACCATCGCTTGGCGATCCGGCCAAGCGCCCAGCGGGTATTTCGGACGCGGAAATGGAGCGTCGCCTGACCGCTTTGCGCGCCGCCAAGGCCCGCGAAGCATCAGACAACGTACGCCGCGCCGAGGAAGAGCGTCAGCGTGAAGAGGACCGTCAGCGGCGTCGCGAAGAAATTGACGCAAAAGAGCGTGAAGAGCGCGAACGGCTGGAGACCTTGCGCCTGAAGGCCGAGGAAGAAGCCCGCGCTGCCCGCGCCGAAGCTGACGCCCGCGTGGCTTCTGCTGCGGCGCGCAAGGCTGACGTGCTGGGAACGCGCCCGCGTTCGGCAGAAAAGCCCGCTGACGTGAAGTCCGGGCCTGCCACGCCAGCACCGGCCGACGCGCCAACAAATCGGAATCAGGATTCGACCGGACCTCGGGGTGTTGCGGCCAAAGCTCCGCTTGCCCCCGCTCCGCAGCGCAAGACTGACCGCGAGCGCGAAGAACGCGAGCGCAGCGCCAAGGCCAAAGGGGACGACAGCCGTCGCGGTGGCAAGCTGACGCTGTCAGCTGCACTTGATGGCGAAGGTGGCCGGACCCGCAGCCTTGCCGCGATGAAGCGCAAGCAGGAAAAAGCACGCCAAAAGGCCATGGGCTTTGGCAGCAAGCCAGAAAAGCAGGTGCGTGACGTGCAGTTGCCCGAAACGATTGTGGTTTCGGAACTGGCGAACCGTATGGCGGAACGTGCGGCGGATGTTGTGAAAGCGCTCATGAAAATGGGCATGATGGTCACGATGAACCAAGCTATCGACGCCGATACTGCGGAAGTGGTTATTGAAGAATTCGGTCACAAAGCAGTGCGCGTATCTGATTCGGATGTGGAACATGTGATCGACTCGGTCAAAGACCGCGATGAAGATCTGCAGCCGCGCCCTGCGATTGTCACGATCATGGGCCACGTTGACCATGGCAAGACGTCGCTTCTGGATGCGATCCGCAAAGCGAATGTGGTGTCGGGCGAAGCCGGAGGCATCACCCAACATATCGGTGCCTATCAGGTCAAGACGCCCAGTGGCGCGCTGGTGTCATTCCTTGATACCCCCGGCCACGCCGCGTTTACCAGCATGCGGGCCCGGGGTGCGAGTGTGACCGATATCGTCATCTTGGTGGTGGCGGCAGATGATGCTGTGATGCCGCAGACGATTGAGGCGATCCGCCACGCGAAGGCCGCCAAGGTGCCCATGATTGTTGCCATCAACAAAATGGATAAGCACGGCGCGAATGCCACCAAGGTGCGAACGGATCTGTTGCAGCACGAAGTGGTTGTTGAAGCAATGTCCGGCGATGTTCAGGATGTCGAGGTTTCGGCCCTGACAGGCATGGGTCTGGACAATCTGCTGGAAGCGATCGCGCTTCAGGCCGAAATTCTGGAACTTAGGGCCAACCCCAAGCGGGCTGCTTCTGGTGCTGTGATCGAAGCCAAGCTTGATGTCGGTCGAGGCCCGGTTGCCACGGTTCTTGTTCAGAACGGTACCCTACGCAAAGGCGATATCTTTGTCGTGGGCGAGCAGTGGGGCAAGGTGCGTGCGTTGGTCAACGATCAGGGCGAAACGGTTCTGGAAGCAGGTCCGTCGGTTCCGGTCGAAGTGCTTGGCCTTTCGGGAACGCCTTCTGCAGGCGATACGCTCAACGTGGTGGAAACCGAAGCACAGGCGCGAGAAATCGCAGATTATCGTGAAAAAGCGGCTAAGGACAAGCGGGCCGCTGCCGGGGCTGCAACGACTTTGGAACAGCTTATGGCCAAGGCCAAGGCTGACCAGTCTGTGGCGGAGCTACCGGTTGTGGTGAAAGCGGATGTGCAAGGGTCGGCCGAGGCGATTGTGCAAGCGCTTGAAAAAGTCGGCAACGACGAGGTGCGCGTTCGCGTACTTCATTACGGTGTTGGCGCGATCACCGATACGGATGTCGGTCTTGCCGAAGCATCCGGTGCCCCGATCATCGGGTTCAACGTGCGGGCCAATGCGTCGGCTCGTCAGTCTGCCAACCAGAAGGGTGTCGAGATCCGCTATTACTCGATCATCTACGATCTTGTGGATGACATCAAAGCGGCTGCCTCAGGCTTGTTGAAAGCGGAAGTGCGCGAAACCTTCATTGGCTATGCGCAGATCAAGGAAGTCTTCAAAGTCACGGGTGTCGGCATGGTTGCCGGGTGCCTTGTGACCGAGGGTGTGGCGCGCCGGTCGGCTGGCGTTCGCCTGCTGCGTGACAGCGTTGTCATCCACGAGGGCACACTGAAGACCCTGAAACGTTTCAAGGACGAAGTGAAGGAAGTTATTTCGGGTCAGGAATGTGGCATGGCGTTCGAACGCTATGAAGACATTCGACCCGGAGATGTCATCGAAATCTTCGAGCGTGAAGAAGTGCAACGCTCCTTGGCGTGACGCGATTGAGTATCTGATAAAAAAAGCCGGGGAAACCCGGCTTTTTTCATGGCTGAAACCGATACGTTCAAGCAGCGCGCTTGGCCGTCACCGGATAGCCTACAAACAATTTCTCATCTACTTTGATTACCAGTTTTCCATCAGACAAGGTTCTGACCAACAGACCCTGAATGGAAACACAGCTTCCTACAGCTATCGTTCGAAGCATTAGCCTACCCCCCAGCAGCTTTGCGTCACAAACAGTTAACGTAGAATTTATGAAAGACCATTGCTAAATTGTGCAAAACTCCATAATTTGGAAATTTATGCAAAGATGACGCTATAGCCAGTCACGCAAAATGGGAATCAAGGGCAGATCTGCTGGAGGCATGGGGTAATTTCGCAGGTGATCGGGTTTGACCCAAGCCAATTTCTGGCCTTCTTGACCATGAACGATCCCTTCCCATTTCCGACACGCAAACAGCGGCATCAAAAGGTGAAAGTCACCATAGCTGTGGCTGGCAAACGTCAGTGGCGCGAGACAGCTTTTCCAGGTGTCAATCCCTAGTTCCTCTTTCAATTCGCGGATCAGGGCCGCTTCGGGGGATTCACCCAGCTCGACCTTGCCGCCGGGAAACTCCCACAAACCCGCAAGTGACTTGCCTTCAGGCCGTTGCGCCAGAAGCACGCGTCCATCGACGTCGATCAGGGCCACGGCCGAAACAAGTACTATTTTCAAGACCGGTAGTCCGCGTTGATCTCAATGTACCGATTTGTCAGATCGCAGGTCCAGACCGTGCGGGTTGCTTTGCCAAGACCGAGATCAACGCGGATCAAGATTTCATCTTGGCGGAAGTGCGCGGCGCCGTCGTCTTCCTGATAATCAGGGTTGCGCCAACCATCCTTGGCCACAAGCACGTCGCCGAAATGAATGGTCAGCCGGTCGCGATCTGCCTCGGCCCCGGATTTTCCGATGGCGGCTACAATACGTCCCCAGTTCGGATCCTGCCCGGCCAAGGCAGTCTTCACCAACGGAGAGTTGGCGATCGCGAACGCAACTTTTGCAGCGTCAGTTTCGTTGGTGGCGCCGGTGACGCGCACTTCAACCAGTTTGGTGGCACCTTCGCCATCCCGAATGACTTGGAGTGCCAGATCATGCATCACCCCATGCAGCGCCTTTTCAAAGGCCCGTGCCACAGGGCCTTTTACATCTGCCGCGTTGCTCTGTCCCGTGGCCGCCAGCAGGAGCGTGTCCGACGTCGAGGTGTCGCTGTCCACGGTGATAGAGTTGAACGTCGCATCGACATTGCGCGACAGCATGCGTTGCAGAGCAGCGGGTGCGATCTTTGCATCGGTGAAGATGTAAACTAGCATCGTCGCCATGTCGGGCGCAATCATGCCCGAGCCCTTGGCAATTCCAGCAATGTGGATCATGCCACCATCACCTTGGACGGTGGCTGTAGCCCCTTTTGGAAAGGTGTCCGTCGTCATCATCGCCTCGGCAGCCATCGCGATGGCATCCTCGCGAAGATCGGCGACCAAAGCGGGGATAGCGTCTGTGATCTTGGCATAGGGCAAGGGTTCGCCAATGACCCCGGTCGAGGATGAATACACCCGGCTTGCCGGAACACCCAAGACATCGGCTACGCCGCCCGTGACGGCTGCTACCGCTTCGTCACCGAACTTGCCGGTGAAGGCATTGGAATTGCCCGAATTCACGATGATGGCCGCACCCGCACCAGCTGGCACCTTGGTGGCCAGCTTTTCCTGGCAATCGCGGACGCAGCTTGAGCGGGTTGATGACCGGGTGAAAACGCCTGCGACCGCCGTTCCGGGTGCCAGATGGATCAGCATCACATCCTTGCGGTTCTTGTATTTGATCCCGGCTTCGGCCGCCGAAAATGCGACACCTTTGATCGCGGGAAGTGCGGGGAAGCCGCCTTTCGGCGCCAGCGGAGACACCGCTTTTGCTGAGGCCAGCTTTGCACCAATTTTCTCGACCGCCTCTGCCACCTCTTCCTTGACCTCGGTGGCCACGTCCGAGACGGCTTCAGTGACTTGGGACTTCAGCTTTTTCAGCCGCTTTTTCAGTGTCTTTGCTTCGGCCTTCCAATCGGTCTTTGCCATGGCTTCCCCCTGAGCACTACTTGTCCAGAAGCGTTGCATCACGCAGCAGGGCCGGGTCAAGCCCTTCGCCGGGACGCGCGATGTCGGCCGCTTCGGTCAGGGCCTTGATATGGGCCTCGACAGCCATACGCTCGATCTCGGCAGCAAGCTCGTCGCGGGATTCGTCCAAGGTCGGTGCTGCTTTGAACCGGGTTTCCTTGACGAGAATCAGATGAAACCCGAAATCAGACTTCACCGGGACCGTCACTTTGCCCACCTCTGCCGAGATCACGGCGTCTTCAAAGGGTTTGACCATCATGCCCGTTCCGAACCACCCCAGATCTCCGCCGTTGGCACCCGAGCCCACATCAGTCGAATTCGCTCTGGCGAGTTCCGCAAAATCGGCGCCGCCATCCAACTGCGCTTTCAGATCGTTGGCCTTTTCTTCGGTTTCCACCAGAATATGGGCCGCGTTGTATTCGGTGGCGGGTTCAACGCCTTTGAATTTGGCGTCGTAGGCAGCCTGAAGGGCCGTGTCGGTCACGGCACCTTCGATAACAGCCTGCAACGCAACCCCCGACACATAGCCCCGGCGATCATTTTCCATAGCCAGACGGTCGCGCTTTGCGACATCGGTGACGGATTGCTCCAGTGTGGTCTGTTGGATCAACTGATCCAGAATGCCCTTGAACAGCACATCATCCGGCAGGGCCTGATATTGCTGAGGCAGGCTTTCGCGCAGCACAATCATGTGGCCCAGCGTGATATCGGTACCGTTTACCGTGGCCACAACCGTGTCTGCCGTGGTGTCCTGCGCCAGCGCAGGGGCTGACAGCGCAGCGATAGCAGCACAACTGGCCAAAAACCCGGTCCATTTCGTCATTTTCACACCCTCCTGATCGGGCAGCGACCCCGCCAAACATTGACTATGGCAGGCCTGTCCCTTAAATCGCGGGGGTCGCGTGCGACGGGGCCGGCCGGCCTTCTTGGGCTTTCTATGGAAGGCGATGGGGGCGGGCAAGGCCCTTGGTTCACACGATCCTGTCAGGAATACCCACGGAGAACACATGCTGGGTCTGGGTTCGCTTGCACGCAAGGTCTTTGGTTCGCCAAATGATCGTAAAGTCAAATCGGTTCGTCCTCTTGTCGCGAAGATCAACGCGCTGGAGCCAGAGTTCGTCGCTCTGACCGACGAGGGACTGAAAGAAAAGACGAAAGCACTGGCGCAGCGGGCACAGTCGGGCGAAAGCCTTGATGCACTGCTTCCCGAAGCTTTTGCCAACTGTCGTGAAGCTGCAAAACGCGCCCTTGGCCTGCGGGCCTTCGACGTTCAGCTGAAGGGTGGGATCTTCCTGCACCAAGGCAACATCGCCGAAATGAAGACGGGCGAAGGCAAGACGCTTATGGCGACCCTTCCCGCTTATCTGAACGCCCTTGCAGGTAAGGGCGTGCATATCGTGACCGTGAACGATTATCTTGCCAAGCGCGATGCCGAGTGGATGAGCAAGGTGTATGGCGCACTTGGTATGACCACGGGCGTTGTTTACCCCTATCAGCCAGAGGCCGAGAAGAAAGCCGCCTATCGGTGCGACATCACCCATGCCACCAACAACGAGTTGGGCTTTGACTACCTGCGCGACAACATGAAGGGCAGCATCGAAGACATGTCTCAGCGCGGGCATTTCTTTGCCATCGTGGACGAAGTCGACTCGATCCTGATCGACGAAGCCCGGACGCCCCTGATCATTTCGGGTCCGTCGCAGGACCGGTCAGAACTGTATCTGAAGGTGGATGCCCTGATCCCGCAACTGACTGATGCGCATTTCAAGCTGGATGAAAAGACCCGCAACGTCACTTACACCGACGAGGGCAACGAATTCATTGAAGGTCTGGTGCGTGAGGCGGGAATTTTGCCTGACGGCCAGAACCTCTATGATCCCGAAAGCACCACCATTGTTCACCACGTCACGCAGGCGTTGCGGGCGCACAAGCTGTTCACCAAGGATCAACAGTATATCGTCCGCGACGGCGAGGTGATGCTGATTGACGAATTCACCGGGCGCATGATGCGGGGCCGCCGGCTGTCGGACGGCCTGCATCAGGCAATCGAGGCGAAAGAGGGCGTGCAGATCCAGCCCGAAAACGTGACCTTGGCTTCGGTAACGTTCCAGAACTATTTCCGCCTGTATGAAAAGCTGGCGGGAATGACCGGGACTGCCACGACGGAAGCCGAGGAATTCATGGAAATCTACCGGTTGGGCGTGGTCGAAGTGCCTACTAACCGGCCGGTTGCCCGAAAAGATGACCACGACCAAGTCTATCGCACGGCGCGCGAGAAGTACGAAGGTGTGGTGAAGACGATCAAGGAGGCGCATGAAAAGGGTCAGCCGATTCTTGTTGGCACGACCAGCATTGAAAAATCGGAATCCCTGTCGGGCTTGCTGAAAGCCGCCGGGATACCTCACAATGTTCTGAACGCGCGCCAGCACGAGCAGGAGGCACAGATCGTTGCAGATGCGGGCCGCTTCGGGGCTGTGACCATCGCCACCAACATGGCCGGTCGCGGCACCGACATTCAGCTTGGTGGCAATATCGAGATGCAGGTCATGGCCGCCATCGCCGCAGACCCGCATCTGAACCCTGATGAGGTCCGTGCGCGGATCGAAGCCGAACATGCCGAGGAAAAGGCCAAGGTTCTGGCGGCGGGTGGATTGTTCGTCTTGGGCACCGAACGCCATGAATCGCGCCGGATCGATAACCAGTTGCGCGGCCGGTCTGGCCGTCAGGGGGACCCTGGCCGGTCATCCTTCTTTCTCAGCCTAGAAGACGATTTGATGCGCATTTTTGGGTCGGAAAAGCTGGATGCCGTTCTGTCCAAGCTGGGCATGAAGGAAGGTGAAGCAATCATTCACCCTTGGGTCAACAAATCGCTAGAACGCGCCCAGGCCAAGGTCGAAGGCCGCAACTTCGATATCCGCAAACAACTGCTGAAATTCGACGACGTGATGAATGACCAGCGCAAGGCGATCTTCAGCCAGCGGCTGGAGATCATGCAAGCCGAAGACGTTGCCGAAATCGCCGAGGATATGCGCGTTCAGGTGATCGACGATCTGGTGGATCAATACTGCCCGCCGAAAGCGTATCACGACGCTTGGGATATTGACGGCATGCTGAACGCTGTGCGCGAAAAGCTGAACGTCGATCCGCCGCTGGTGAATTGGGCAGCGGAAGAAGGTGTCGATCAAGAGGTGATGAAAGAACGCCTCGAAGAAGCGACGGCGAAGGCCATGGTCGATAAGACCGAAGCTTTTGGCCCGGAAACCATGCGGTCGATCGAAAAGCAGGTGCTGTTGCAAACCATCGATGGAAAATGGCGCGAACACTTGCTGACGTTGGAACATCTGCGGTCGGTCGTGGGCTTCAGGGGGTATGCACAGCGCGATCCGCTGAACGAATACAAGACGGAAAGCTTTTCGTTGTTCGAATCAATGCTCAACTCTTTGCGGCACGAAGTGACGCAAAAGCTGGGTGCGATCCGTCCGCTGACACAAGCCGAACAGGATGCCATGATGGCGCAGGTTCTGGCCCAACAGCGAGCGGCAGAGCCCCCGGCAGAAGCCATCCCAGAGCTTGCGGCAGCCGGTGCTGTTGTGGGCGTTCCGCTTGCCGGGTTTGAAGAGTCCGACCCGACGACGTGGGGCAATCCAAGTCGTAACGATCTGTGCCCCTGCGGATCGGGTGAAAAGTTCAAGCACTGCCACGGGCGTATCATCTGACCGGCGAGGGGTGGCTTTGGCCGCCCCATTTTCGCCACAACGGACGGAAATATTCCATATTTCCGCCACCTACTGGCCGGGTTCCGTCCCTATCGATCTTAGTGACCGATTGGGGAGGCTGCCATGTTGCTGCAACGCAAATTGACGCTGATGGTAACAACGGGTGCCGTTGCACTTGGCGCTGGGCATTTCGTGCAGCAGCAAGCTGCGGATCGCGCAGGTTCAGATGCCAAGACAGTGGTGGTATCATCGGTGATGACCGTTGCTGCCGGACCGGAGGAAATTGAGCCTCGAGTGCCCCAAGTACAGCAGCCGGTCCTTCCCGCAGAGGCGGCCACGGACGCGGTGGTGGAGCAGGAAACCGCAGCCGAAACGCTTGTAGCTGCCGCCACGATTTCCGACTCAGCGCCGATCATCCCAACAAAAGATGCGTTTAATGACGATGGCGGGTCAGACTGCCCAATAAATCTTGATCTTGTTGCGCAGTCCGGCGCCATGATTGGTGTCAGCTTGCTTGCTCCGTGCCATGCGGATCAGAGGGTAGTACTGCGGCATGAGGGACTTGCCGTCACGGGCCGCACGTCATCCAGCGGCGCCTTGTTCCTGTCGCTACCGGCCTTCACCGCAGTTGCAGAGGTGCAAGCCGCTTTTGCAATGGGTGACAAGGTAACAGAAACACTGACCATGACCGACTTCGACGGGATCGAACGCTTTGCCGTGCAGTGGCAGGATGCGGATGCATTCCAGTTGCACGCGTTCGAAAATGGCGCTGGCTACGATCAGCCGGGCCATATCTCGGCGGCGTTCACGGGAAAACCTGGAATGACCGGGGTCATGACAGTTCTGGGCGATACCTCAACGGATTTGCCGTTACTTTCTGAAATCTACACTTTCGGCCCCGAAACCACCGCAGATGTCGTTTTGGAAGCCGCAGTGACAGAGACGGCCTGCGGACGCGAGCTTTTGGGTGAAACCATTCATGCGAAGAATGGTCGGGTGGTTGTGACCGAAGTGACTGTTGCGATGCCGGATTGCGATGCAGTGGGCGACATTCTGGTATTGAAAAACCTTCTTCAGGACATGACACTCGCCGCTGCACAGTAGCGGGGCAGCAAAAAGGGTCATGGCGGCAGATATCTGGCGTGCGGCGATTTTCGCCGCGCTTTTTGTCCCTGCAACAGCAAGGGCACAGGACGTTACTCTGACCGCGCGCGGAGGCGGGTTGGAAATATCTGGTTTCTTGCAGGGCTATGATGGCGAATTCTATCGGATCGAAAGTACCTATGGACTGTTGACTGTGGATTCAGCTGGGGTGATTTGCGATGGTCCAGCGTGTCCGGATCTGTCGGCGCCGAAGGCACAATTGCGTGTGTTGGGTCTGACCGGTGTTGGAGAGTCAATCTTGCCACCCTTGCTGCGCGCCTTTGCGGATGCACGCGGACTGTCCTATAGCGAGGTTGACGGAGCGGGTTTTTCTGCGACCGTGTCAGACCCGAAAAGTGACAGGCCCTTGGCTGAGATCAGTTTTCATGCGGTGTCGCCGGATCGGGCCAGGTCCGATCTGATGGCCGGTCGGGCTGAATTGATCCTGTCCGCTGCCCCCGAGCCGGATCTTGGATCGCGCGTGTTGGCGATGGATGCAATGGTGCCGATTGTTGCACCGGACAATCCATTGCCCAAAATCTCCACCCGCGAACTGGCGCGCGTGCTGGCGGGAGAGGTGGAAAATTGGTCTGACATCGGTGGACCTGACATGCCGCTGGTTCTGCACGGCTTGGATGTGGATGCTGCATTGCAGCGTGCTTTGGCGGCGCGATTGGGCCGGGACGTGGCGGCAAGTGTTGTTCATGCCGACAGCGCCATTTTGGCCGATGCCGTGCGGCGCGATCCTTGGGCTATTGCCATGACAGTACGCGCCAGTGTTCGCGGAACGCGCATTTTGCCTTTGACCGACAGTTGCGGGTTTCCGTTGGAACCATCGTCACTTGCGGTCAAGGCCGAGGACTATCCGTTGGCATTGCCAATCTATCTGATA
>JBKBOF010000047.1:18811-19059 GCA_046294955.1 Paracoccaceae bacterium | reverse complement strand
TTGAACCCCAGCCCGAGCAATTGTGCACGCAACGGCGAAAGGATCTCCAATGTCGACATCCCGGCCGCATCAATACGCCACGGCGTTACTTGCATCCGGCCCTCGACCACGCGCGTCGGTAACCGCCCCGCGGCGAATGGACCAGTCGGCAGAGGGTAAGACGTCAGGTTTTCGGATCGTTCTACACCGATCGCCGCAGACGCGGGCATGTCAAGCGTGATCGCCTGTGCCAGCCCTGCTTGTGCAAC
>JBKBOF010000047.1:0-18801 GCA_046294955.1 Paracoccaceae bacterium | reverse complement strand
GGCCTCTTTGGGCTTATTTCTGCCGATAGTGATATTGTCCCACAACTTCCATCCCCATGGAAGCATAGAGGTTCCGCGCCCCGGTGTTTGCCAGTGTCACCACCAAAACCAACGTATCGGCCCCGTTTTCTTGCGCCCAACCGGCTGCCGCGCGCAGGATATTGTGCGCGGAACCCTGCCGACGCCACTGGGCGCGCACCTCCAGAGCATGCAACATCGCCGTCCGGGCGTGGATCGCAACAAAGGCGACCCCGGTTGGATGGTCATTGCTGCGCGACAGGATGGCACATTTCGGGCCGGTGGCGCGATCCATCACGGCCCGGCGTTCCGGACCAATGCCGCCGTCTGCCCAAAGATCGGCGCAGATCGCGAGAGGCGGCCAATGGGGGAATGCCGACATCGCTGGTGCAGGCGGCGTGGCCAAGGTTGCACTTCCTGCGCGATAGGCAACGACAGGATCAACAATCCGGTAGCCTCTGGATTGAAGCGCCTGATCCAAAAGAACATCGCCTTGCCGGATCAGAAACAAGGGCTGCTGTCCAAGCGCGCGCATGCTGGCCTCTGCGTCGGGTATGGCTTCGTCAGTCCAGTCCGCAGCGGCCGTTGCCGCCGATACACGCTTTCCGCCGCCTTTCCCATTCCGGATCAACCAAGGCCCGACCCGGTATGTTTCCGCCGGAGGCCAAGTCTGTTCCATCACGGCAGCAAGATCATCTGGCGTCATCCAAACAGCGCCGCCAGCCGTGTCATCGCGTTGGCGATCTGCCCCGCATCCGTGCCCCTGATGACAAGATTTGTGCCATGTGCGCCGTTTTGGATGAACGGATAGGAGCCCATGCTCAGGTCGGGGAATTCAGCCGCCAGGGCGCCAAAGGCTTGGGCGACTTCGCCTTCCCCCCGGTTGACACGCAGGGATTGGCTCAGCAACGGGTCGCCACCCGTAAGGGTCGGCAACACGCTGGCAACCATGGATTCAAAGATCTTTGGCACCCCTGCCATCACATGCACATTCCCCAAGGTGAAGCCGGGTGCCGAGCTGACCGGGTTCTCGATCAAGTGCGCCCCGTCGGGAATGCGCGCCATGCGTTTGCGCGAGTCGTTGAACTCCAGTCCTGCGCGGTCGTAGTGCGTCTGAAGCAGCGCGATCGCATCCGCGCGATGGTTGATCGGAACCCCGAAGGCCGCCGCCATTGCATCGGCGGTGATGTCGTCATGCGTTGGCCCGATTCCGCCACTTGTAAAAACATGATCATTTCCAGCCCGCAGGGCGTTGACTGCCGCGACAATGGAATCGTGACAGTCGGCCACGACACGGACCTCTCTCAGGCGGATCCCATGGCGCGTCAACTCGCCAGCCAGGAAATGCATGTTGGAGTCGCGCGTGCGTCCGGACAGGATTTCGTCGCCGATCACCAGCATTGCCGCTGTAGGATTCGCCATTGTAGCCCCCAATTTGACGTGTCCCTGCGGGTATAGGTCGCGGCGTGGTGCTTTCAAAGTGCCGTTTGCATTTCCTTGTCCCTCTGGTCAATGCCCGCAGAGTTTCATATTCAGGTGACAGTCAAAGGAAAGTCGACATGCAGGATATGCGGGGCCGCGTTACAAAAGATGGTATCCGGATCTATGAGGATGTGGATTTCGAAGGGATGCGCGTCGCTGGCCGGGTCGCCGCCGAGATTTTGGACGCGGTCATAGGCTTGGTTAAACCCGGAGCGACAACAGCGGAGATTGATGATTTCATTCGCGAGGACATTATTCGGCGCGGTGTGACGTCTGCAACGATTGGGTATAAGGGTTACAAACACGCTTCTTGTATTTCTGTGAACCACGTCGTCTGTCACGGAATCCCCGGACCAAAAGTGCTGGCGGATGGCGACATCCTTAATATCGATGTTACTGTGATTGTCGAAGGCTGGTTTGGCGACACAAGCCGGATGTATGTCGCAGGTGATCTTGGCCGCAAGGCCGAGCGGCTTATCGAAGTCACCCACGAAGGTCTGTTGCGCGGGATCGCGGCCGTGAAACCCGGCAACACGTTCGGGGATATTGGCCACGCGATCCAGACCTATGTGGAAGCGAACCGAATGTCAGTGGTGCGGGACTTCTGTGGACACGGGCTTGGTCGGGTGTTTCATGCTCCACCGAACGTGTTGCACTATGGTCGCCCCGGTTCGGGTGCGGTCCTTGAAGAGGGTATGTTTTTCACCATTGAACCCATGGTCAACCTTGGCCGCCCAGAGACGAAGGTGTTGGCAGATGATTGGACGGCGGTCACACGCGACAAGTCACTCTCCGCGCAATTTGAACACTCTGTCGGTGTAACGGCATCAGGCTGCGAGATTTTTACCCTTTCCCCCATAGGACGATTTCATCCGACGTGGGCTGGTGAAAACGAAGCTTCTGTCGTCAGTTGACCACAAATTCGGCGTGCAAAGCCCCCGCAGCCTTTATGCTTTTCAAGATGTCGATCATGTCATGGGGGGCCACTCCCAAAGCATTCAAGCCGGCGATGAGCTCTGACAAGGATGTGCCACCGGCGACTTCAGCCAACCCTGTTCCCGGATCTTGATTTATGTTGGCGTTGGTGCGAGGCACAACCATCGTCTCACCTTCTGCAAATGGGTTCGGCTGGACGACGATAGGCGTTTCTTCGATTCGGAGTGTCAGATTGCCCTGCGCTACGGCGACCCTGCTGATCCGCACATCCTGACCAATAACTATTGTTCCAGAGCGTTGATCGACCACGACGCGCGCGCGGGTTTCGGGCGTGATGGAAAGGTTTTCTATGCGTCCGATGACATGCGCAGGCGATTGCATGCCTGCGGCGGATATATTCAATTCCACTGTTCCCGAGTCCAGCATGGTTGCCACTCGCCGCCCGAATTCGCGGTTGAGAATGGCTTCGATCCGTGCAGCCGTCGTGAAGTCCGCGCTGCGCAAGGCAAGGCGAATCGACTGTAGCGTAGTGAAGTCAAATTCAATCTCGCGCTCGACGCGTGCGCCCGAAGGAATGACGCCGGAGGTCGGGACCCCTTGGGTCACGCGCGCGGCAGCCCCTTCTGCCACGACACCGCCTGCTATGATTGTCCCCTGTGACACTGCATAAATCTGACCATCCGCACCGTTCATCGGGGTCATGATCAACGTGCCCCCGAGCAGACTTTTGGCATCCCCGATTGCCGAAACGGTCACATCAATGCGTCCGCCCGCGCGGGCAAAGGGCGGCAGTGAGCCGGTGACAAAGACAGCAGCCACATTCTTGGGCCTATAGGCTTCGCCTGCTACGTTTACGCCCAACCTCTCTAGCAAATTGGACATGATCTCTTCGGTGAAGGGGGCATTTCGGATGCCATCGCCGGTGCCGTTCAGGCCGACCACCAACCCGTAACCCACCAGATCGTTTCCTCGGACGCCATCAAATTCCACAAGGTCTTTCAGCCGGATTTCGCCTGCCAGACTCGCGGAACCCAACAGAAAGCTAAAGAGCAGAACAAGCGCCCGGATCATCGCAGGAAATCCGTCAGTGTCAGCCGAGATAGCCGCGCAGTAATCGCAAAGACTGTTTCCAGATTGGTCTGTATCGCCTCCAGTTCCGAGGCGAGGCGATAAGGATCGCTTTGAACCATGTCCGCCTGAGCCATTTCAAGGGTCATAAGTTCACTCGCGTTGCGGCTCTGCGCGGCATCTATTCTGCTTTGACTGATGCCAATCCGGGCTGCAAGATTGGTCAGGGAGTCGTTGCCCGCGATCATCGCTTCTGCAGAAAGGCGCGCATATGCCTTCAATTCGGAGTCTTGCAGGCCAAGGCCGGGCTCAGAAATCAACGCCGCACTTGCAAGACCCTTCAGAACGTCGCGGATCTCTGGATCATTTGCGGTAGTACCCAGCCAGACACGCTCTGTCGTCGAAACCGCAACATCAGAAAAGGCCCTGTCGCCCTGATAGGAAATGGCGTCATACCCTCCAATCCTGTCAAACCAGTCGGAAATCCGGTCTGCGGCATCTTGTGCTGAACCTATGCCAACCATTTCGGTGCGCAGCGCAGAGAGGATGGTTTCTGCATCACTGACCGCTGGGCCTTTTACATCGATTCCTGCAAACAGCGCGCGCCCCCCTATCGACGTGTTGAGTCCCGACAAGACATCGTCGAGGCGTGCTCGCGCCTCGGTAGCCGTCAAGGCGATTTGGTCAGCCGACCCGAGCTGCGACGTTGCAAGCAATGGCGAGATCAAGATCTGGACACTCTCCGAGATGGACGAAAGCGTCGCCTGTACTGCGGCAGCACTTGTCTCTGCCGCGCGGGCTGTGGCCTGATAACCCTCTAGGACGGTGCGCGACCGCGACAGTGCCGAGAGTTGTGAAAAATCTCCGGAGACAGCGGCACCGACGTCTGAAACCCGGCCTGAACTCAGTTCCTGAGACACACGACCTGCTTCGCCTTTCAGGCGTGCGGCGTTTGATTTCAAAAGGAAGGATTGCGCAAGATCGCCAAAAGATACCATCGCCATCTTACATTCCCAAAAGGATATTGATCATCTCGTCCACCGACTGAATGACCTTTGCGTTCGCAGCGTAGGCCTGTTCGATCAGCAGAAGATTTTGCATTTCTTGGTCCGTATCAACGCCATCCCTCATCAATTCAGATCGAAGCCCGTCACTTCGGGCTGTTGCGAATGCGGCCTCTGCCTCAGCGCCCAATCTGTTTGATGATTGAAAGGACACAATATCTGACGCAAATTCAGCAAGGCTGCGTGACCCGGACGACAGGCCTGGAGCGGTTTGCACGCGCCGGTCGCTCAGCGCAGTTGCCAATGCGGACAGGTGATCGGCGTAGCCACCCGGACCCATAGCGGCTGCGCCGAGGCCATCTCGCAGACGCCAAAGCGCACCACCCAGATCGGGGATCACACTTGCATTTACTTTGATGCGAGCCGCCAACCCGACCTCGTCCAGCGGGTCAAACGCAGTTCCACTGTCAGTGAACATACCGGCATCGCCGGGCATGAGTGTCGGGTCGACGGAGGACGTCGCGACACGCTCGATAAGATCGCGGGCCAGTGCGTCGATTCTTGCCTGAGCTGTTGGCGCGAAATGGTCGCGCACGTTGAAATGCGCTGACAATCTCCCTTCGCCAATGCGACCGCCGTTCGGTTGCGTCGTGACGGAGCTGCCATTGATCGTCAGCCCTGATAGTGCCGCCGAGTCGATGGTCATGTCAGGCGTGATCAGGCTGGTCGCTGCAAAACTCAATCTCGCAGGCCTTCCGTCAAGGAGTATGGTCCCCCCTGTCGTGTAAAGTGCAACCTGATCGAAGTCTCTGACGGCTTCCTTGACCGGAACAATATCTGAAATTGTGTCTATCAAATGCTGTCGCTGATCCATCAGGGCCGAGGTGTCCCGTCCGGCCGATTTGTAGGACCTGATCCGAATGTTCAGGTCTGCCACGCCTTCAAGCGCATCATTCACCACCCGCACATCCGCCGCGATTCGTGCATCCGCCGACTGCCGTTCCGACTGGATTGTTTTGGAAAGGCCAGAAAGTGTCTGTGTGAGATTGCTTGCGGAGTCGACCACTGCCGCCAACCTAGAGTCAGACTCCGGTCTGGCTGCGGCTTCGATCAGCGTGCGTTCAAGAACGGCGATCCGCGATGAAAGCGAGCCAGCCTGATCCGGTGACCCCAAGGCTTTTTCGATCTGCGTAAAAAAGCCAGAAGTCGTCGCACGATAACCTTGTCCCGCCGTTGACAGGCGCAAGTCTTGCAAAAGGGATTGATTGATATGGCGCTTGACACCCATGATCGCGACGCCGACGCCCGTTTGCCCCACAACGCGTGCAGATAGCTGAAGTTCACGCCGTGCATAACCTTCGGTCAAGGCATTCGAGACGTTTGACGCAGTGATCTCGGCCATGCGCGAAGATGCGGTCAGGCCGGTCAGAGCGGTGGACAGTGCGGACGAGATGCTCATCTGTCATGACCTAGCGTTTGATGTTTGTGGTTTCCTGCAGCATTTCATCCACAGTCTGGATGACCTTCGCATTTGACGAGTAGGCTCTCTGTGTGGTGATAAGGGCGGTCAGTTCGGCTGCAACATCGGTTGTGGATCCCTCACGCGCATAGCCAACAACGCTGCCAGTGGGGCCTTCCCCTGCGTTCCACAAGAAGAAGGATCCCGACTGTGGTGAAACCTGGAACGTCTGGTTGTTGAGGGCGGTCAGGCCGTTGACATTGGGGACATCCACCAAGGGGATCTGATAGATACGGCGAATGAAGCCGGTGTCGTATGTTGCGATGATATACCCGTTTTCATCGACCTCAACCGCCGTCAGGCTACCGACAGGCGAGCCGTTCTTGGTTATGGCTGTCGGGGCAAAGCTGTCGGACAATTGGGTCAGCCCATTCGGGTCGCCAGCGCGCCCGATTGTTACCGTCAGCGGCCCACCCGCCACAGTCAGCGCAAGCGTGCCGTCGGTCGCATCATAGGCCCCGCCAGAGACGGTGGTGACCGATGCGAGTGTGCCACCCGATCCGCGTGTGTCGTCAAAGGTAAGTGTGTATTCGCCAACAGTCGCGCCGGCAGAGGCGCTGTCGCGAATGACCATAGTCCAGGTGTTTGACGATCCTATGGCGGGAACGACGGGCGTAAATGTCACGTCCAGTGTTTCGGACGTGCCCAAATTGCCGAAATATTCGATCGACAACGGCAGCGCCCCCCCCGGAGCGCCAGCCTCGGTTTCGGTCGCGGGCAGGTTAACCCCTAGCCCCATCGTTGTGGTCGGGTCGCCTGCTGTCTGATTGGCGTTGATCACGACGGGCTGCAAGCCAGAGATTGTATCGCGAGGGTAGGTTGGAATTTCGCCGTCGGCATTTGCTGGCCAACCCAAGAGAACAAGACCAGACTCTGTTCGCAATACGCCTGCGGCATCCGTCCTAAAGGCGCCGGTCGACGTCATCATCATCGGCTGTTCGCCGAGTCCGCCCTGGCCCAGCCGTACCGACGGAATGACCGGCAACATGCCGCGTCCTGACACCGCAAGATCAAGCGCGTTGGACGTTCCGACGATGGCACCGCGTTCTTCGATCAAACGTTGTGTCGATGCACGGACTCCCCCTGCGGAATAGGTGCCGGACCCACGCGAGCCGGTGATCACCATGCTTTCGAATTCTGCAGATGCGCGTTTGTAGCCGAAGGTCGAAGAATTAGCGATGTTGTCCGAGATGGTCGCAAGCCGTGTCGCGTTCGCGTTCAGCCCGGCAACACCCGCGTTCAGCGAGGAAGAAATGGTCATCAATGCCGCCTTTCTACAGGTCGATGTCTCTATGTGGCACAACCCTGCATCACGACGATTAACAGCCGACTAATGTTTCCAAATTGATCGAATGGCCTAGCGGTCTGATCGCAGCAGCACCACCTCCAGACGGTTGTTGCGCAGCACCGTTGGATCAGGGGTCAGTGGTTTGCGGTCCGCAAAGCCGGTTACGCGTGAAAAGCGGTTGTCCGGAACCCCCATTTCGCGCAACAAGAAACGCCCGGCCTGCGCGCGATCCGCTGACAAGGGCCAAACAGGGTTTTCCTTCATCATCAAGGGGTAGCTGCGAACATAGCCTCCTACGGCAAGGTTATTGCGCGTTGCCAGAAGGACATCCGCCAGCACCTCTGACAGGTCGCGCAAAGTTTGGGTCGGTTTAGCTGAATCGACATCGAACAAGGGCGCCTGGGCAAGATCGAATAATTCGATCACAAGCCCTTCGTCGGTTACACGGGTCACGACATGGCGCAACAACCGCTCCATTGTCATGCTTTCACCACTGCGGGCCAGCAGCATCTTTTCGATATCGGCGAGCCGTTCCTCTTCGGCCTTCCGGGCCACTGCATCGCTGTCAGAATCGCCGCGTGACTGACGATCAGCGGTTGGTTTGGAGGCTGAGGCCCCGGTGCCGTTCTGCGCAAGGGTATGCTCGGACATCACCGAATCACCGCCAAAAGCCCCATCGCCACCGCCAGAGACACGATTGATCGGGATGGTTGGACTGAAGTAATCCGCAATCCCTTTGCGTTGTTTTTCCGTCGTCGCGTTCAGCAGCCACATCAGCATGAAGAAGGCCATCATGGCCGTCACGAAATCAGCATAGGCAACCTTCCACGCCCCCCCGTGGTGGCCCCCGCCAACGACGATTTTCTTACGCTTGATGATGACTGGCGCGGCATTCGATTGCCCTGCCATCACACACCCATGTTTCACACCCACCTACCGGTTTACAGAAGTCCGGTGAACGGGGGCTTAAAGAGTAGCGTTTTAGGAATTTCTATCGTCACTCGGCCGAAGAACGCGCCCACAGATTGATGTCTTCCTCCGATGCAACGGTGTCGATCGCAGTCAACTCGTTGGAGGTAAAGTCCAGATTGCCTATTGCGCCGACGCAGTCGGTCACTTGCTCGGGTCTGGATGCACCTATCAAGGCGGTGGTGATTTTTCCGTCCCGCAAAACCCACGCCAAGGCCATCTGCGCCAGAGTTTGTCCGCGCGCCTGTGCGATGGAATCCAGTGCCCGCACACTTTCGATTGCGCGCGGGGTAATTGTTCCGGGGCTAAGGCTCTTGCCCTGACTGGCCCGGCTTCCCTCTGGGATGCCGCCGAGGTATTTCTGTGTCAAAATACCTTGCGCAAGCGGCGTGAACGCAATGGAGCCTATCCCAAGTTCTGCCAGTGTTTCGCGCAACCCGTCTTTTTCAACCCACCGGTTCAGGATGTTGTAGCTGGGTTGGTGGATCACGCAGGGCGTCCCAAGGTCCTTCAGAATTGCGGCGGCTTGCCGGGTCTTGGCGCTGGAATAACTGGAGATGCCGACATACAGCGCCCGACCGGACCGAACGATATGATCCAGCGCCATCATGGTTTCTTCAAGCGGTGTCTCGGGGTCGAACCGGTGCGAATAGAAGATATCGACATAGTCCAGACCCAACCGCTTCAGGCTTTGATCACAAGAGGCGATGAGGGATTTCCGGCTGCCCCATTCGCCGTAGGGTCCGTTCCACATCAAGTATCCGGCCTTGGAGCTGATGATCAACTCATCCCTGAATCCCTTGAAATCCGTCGCGAGAATTTCGCCAAACGCCTCTTCTGCACTGCCCGGGGGTGGGCCATAGTTGTTGGCAAGATCGAAATGGGTTATGCCGTTATCGAATGCAGTCTGGCAGATGGCGCGTTTGAGCTGATGCGGCGTGTCCTGCCCAAAATTGTGCCATAGTCCAAGGCTGATGGCCGGAAGCCTGAGCCCAGATGCACCGCAGCGGCGATAGATCATGCGCGAATAGCGATCCGGATGTGGGGTATAGGTCATTGGCATGCCTCCTGTTGGCGCTACCATCCCACTGTGATTTGCAATGTGCAAGTTGCGCAACGTGGCAGAACCCGCATAGATGACCCGATGATAAAGCGCTTGATTGTGGTCAGAGACTTTCTGTGGTCGGTCTGGGGCAGGGTGGCCGAAGGCCATTTTGGCCTGATTGCAGCGGGAGTCGCATTCTATGCGATGTTTGCAGCCTTCCCGAGTTTGGCAGCCTCGGTCGCGATCTGGAGCCTTGTCGCCGATCCAGCGGTGATCGCGGACTACCTCGAGGTTGGCGAGCAGTTCTTGCCAGCGGATGCGGCTAAACTGGTGCATGATCAGGTGATGGGGCTTTTGGCAACCCCGCGCGCCACTTTGGGGTGGGCGACCTTTGTTTCCGTGATGATTGCGCTTTATTCCGCCCGCGCCGGTGTGTCGGCGTTGATCTCGGGCTTGGATGTGGTGAACCGAGCCACCTCACGCGGCTGGGTCTGGGGGTGGGCGGTCGATATCATGCTGACCCTTGCCCTGATCTTTACCATTGTGGCGGGGCTGGGGACCGTGGTTCTGGCACCGATCATCCTCAGCTTCATTGATCTTGGCCCGGTCGAGGAAAGGTTCCTTGGCGCTCTACCATGGTTTGCCATGTCCTTGCTGGTGCTTACATGCCTGTCGATCCTGTATCACTTTGGTCCCAACCTGCCGAACAAAACACGCCGGCCTTGGGTCAGTGTGGGGGTTGTCGTCGCTACATTGACATGGTCGGGCGTCAGCTATGCGTTTTCTGCCTACCTCGCGAATTTTGACAGCTATAACCGCATCTACGGCTCGATCGGCGCCGTGATCGCCTTGATGATGTGGCTATATCTGGGCGTCTGGGCTGTTCTTTTGGGCGGTGCCGTGAATGCTGAACTTTCTGAAGATCACACCAACAAACGACAGTAGCTTTGGACTCGGCCCTCGCCGTGCAGTTCTGCCCGGCCACGCCGAAATTCCTGGTCGGGTTCTACGGCGGTGGTGAGTCATCCATCCGCAAACGGATGTTCTGACACTGCACCGCAGGCTGACGGGATCGACTTGGAACGTGCAGGGGGATGCCATGCTGTCGCCAGCCAAGCCTCGAACGCCCCAAGTCCTTGTGCCCGGCAGTCAGATATACTTGTTCCAGATGTTTTCGAGCCGTTCTTGGCGTCCGGATTGCGGCTGAGGCTCCAGCCCCTCGGAGGTGACGCGGGCAGCGGCGTCGTCCAGTCCTCCGGTCAGCATCGCTTTTGCCGCAGGCGTATCCCATCCAGCATAACGACGTCGGCGGTTCGCTTCCAATTCGTCAGATTCCAGCATGGCCGCCGCGCATTTCAGCGCACGAGCGCAGGTGTCCATCCCACCCACATGTGCAAGAATCAGATCCTCGGGGTCCAGCGACTGACGCCGGATTTTGGCGTCAAAGTTCGTCCCTCCGGTCGTGTAGCCCCCGGCGCGCAGGATTTCATAGAATGCCACTGCCTTTTCGGCATGGTTGTTGGGGAACTGGTCGGTATCCCACCCGGATTGATAGTCGTTGCGATTCATGTCGATCGACCCGAAGATCCCCAAGGATGCGGCCAAGGCAATCTCGTGTTCAAAGGAATGGCCGGCTAGGATGGCGTGGCCCTGTTCGATGTTGGTCTTGACCTCTTTTTCAAGCCCGAAGTCTTTCAGAAAGCCGTAAACCGTGGCGACATCATAGTCGTATTGGTGCTTGC
Organism: Paracoccaceae bacterium; assembly: GCA_046294955.1. Classification (GTDB taxonomy): domain Bacteria; phylum Pseudomonadota; class Alphaproteobacteria; order Rhodobacterales; family Rhodobacteraceae; genus Pseudotabrizicola. The sequence goes on along the minus strand of JBKBOF010000047.1, from coordinate 7,730 downwards.
TGGGTTCCTGAGGCTTTGGTTCGATCAAGATCGATCCCTTGAAGCCGATTTTGTATTTGTATTCGACAACCTGTTGAAGGAACCGACCGGCATGTGCGCGCTCGGCCGCAAGGTCGGTGTTGAGCAGGGTTTCATATCCCTCACGTCCCCCCCAGAGCACATAGTTCTGGCCGCCCAATTTCATCGTGGCATCTATGTTCGCCTTCACCGTCGCGGCGGCATAGGCGTAAACATCCGGATCGGGGTTGGTGGCGGCACCAGACATCCACCGCCGGTGCGAGAAAAGGTTGGAGGTACCCCACAACAGCTTAGCCTTGTGGCTTTCCTGCTTGTGCCCGATGTACTCGACCATCTCGTCAAGATTGCGCTTTGACTCGGCAAAAGTCGCTCCTTCCGGGCGCACGTCCGTATCATGAAAGCAGAAATACGGCGTGCCCAGGATATCAAACATCTCGAACGCGACATCGGCCTTCAGCTTCGCCAGGTCCATGGTGTCGCCGAACCAGGGACGTGCCAAGGTTTGCCCGCCGAATGGGTCGCCACCCGGCCAAGCAAAGCTGTGCCAATAGGCGACGGCAAACCGCAGATGGTCTTCCATCCGCTTGCCCATAAGAATTTCATCCGGGTTGTAGTGGCGAAAAGCGAATTCACTTTTGGCCGCTGGCCCCTGATAAGTGATTGCGGGGATGTCCTTGAAAAAGTCGCTCATGTCAGGCCCTTGATGGCAGTTTGTGCAGTAAGGTGGCGGGCGTGGCCCGCGTCGAAGGCATCTTTCAAAGTTGGATCGGGGTCGATCACCTTTGCGATTTTCGGCAGGGTTGCAATCTCGGCCCCGGCCCCGGTGGCCGCCATAAGCGCCAAACGTGCGGCGCCGAAGGCCCCGCCAAAGTCGCCGGCGACCGGCACCTGAACCGGACAGTCCAAGGCCGTTGCGATGGCGCGCAGCCAATAGTCCGAACGCGATCCTCCGCCAACGGCCAGCAGCCGATCAAGTTTTGTTCCGGTGCCAGCCAGTGCATCGCGGCAATCGCGGAAGGCGAAGGTGATCCCCTCCAGAATGGCGCGTGTGGCCGCGTCGAGGTCTGTTGCATGTTCCAACCCGATGAATGCACCACGAACAGAGGCACTGTTCAGCGGAGTTCGCTCGCCGCCAAGATAGGGCAAGAACAGCGTCTTTCCGGGCGCGCGCAAGGGGCCAAGGTTCGCCGTCAGACGTGCGGCATCGCTGCCCGTCAGGCGTGCAAACCAGTTCAGAGCATCGGTGCAGGCCAGAATGACCCCCATCTGGTGCCATGTATTTGGCAAGGCGTGGCAAAATGTATGCACCGCCGTTTCGGGCGCAGGATTGTAGCCATCGTTGGCGGCAAACAAAACGCCCGAGGTTCCCAGGCTGACAAAGGCTTCGCCGGCGCGGACCACACCGACGCCAACACCGGATGCGGCGTTGTCTCCGCCTCCGCCAGCAATCACGACGCCCTTTGGAAGCCCCCACCGGGTCGCAAGATCTGCCCGCAAGGTTCCCGATACTGCCGACCCTTCCACAAGTGATGGCATATGGGACCGGTTCAATCCGGTTGCGGTCAAAAGATCCTCTGACCAATCGCGCGCATGTGTTTCAAGCCAGCCTGTGCCCGCCGCATCCGACATGTCGCTGACATGGTCGCCGGATAGCCAAAGCCTCAGGTAATCCTTTGGCAAAAGCACCTTTGCCACTTTGTCCCAGATTGCATGCTCGTGGCGCTGGACCCACATAAGCTTTGGCGCGGTGAAACCGGGAAAGGCAATATTCCCTGTAATGCGGCGAAACATCGGGTCGCCGTCCAGTTCGGATGCCTCGTCATGGCTGCGCGTGTCGTTCCACAGAATACAGGGGCGCAACACCTGATCGGATGCGTCCAAGAGCGTGGCACCGTGCATCTGACCCGATAGCCCGATCCCTTGGACCGCCCCCAAGTCATGCGCTGACAGCGCGTCCATCACGGTTTCGGCGGCGGCAATCCAATCATTTGGCGCCTGTTCGCTCCAGCTTTCGTGGGGGCGCTGCACTGTCAGGGGGGCAGTTGATTCTGCCACCACCTCCTGCGCCTCGGTCATCAGAATGCCTTTCAGCCCTGAAGTGCCAAGATCCAGCCCAATATACATCAGTAGGCCTTTGCCGGTTTCTTGCCCATGATGATCATGCCCAGTATGTCGTCGTCGGTGACGTCACCAACGTTCACCGTGCCGACCCGCTGGCCGTTCTTCATCACCACGGCGCGGTCGCACAGGTCCATCACCGCATGAATGTCATGCTCGATCAGGAAAATCCCCAGACCCTGCCGCTTCAGCTCCTGAATAAGCTCGGCCACCATTTGTGTCTCTTGCGGGCCAAGTGCTGCTGTCGGTTCGTCCATGATCAGGATCTTGGCGTTGAAATACACCGCCCGCGCAATGGCGACTGACTGGCGTTGCCCACCCGACAGGGCCGACACCGGCACGTTGAACTTGCGAAAGTTCGGGTTCAGCCGCGCCATGATCTTGCGGGTTTCCGCCTCCATCTGCGCATCATCGACAAAGCCCGCCGCCGTCACCAGCTCACGCCCCAGAAACAGGTTCGATGCTGCATCCAGATTGTCTGCCAAGGCGAGAGTCTGATAAATCGTCTCGATGTTGTAGTGCCGCGCGTCACGCGGATTGTGGATCTCGACCTTCTCGCCGTTGATGTAGATATCGCCGGCATCCTTTTCATAGGCGCCAGACAAGCACTTGATCAGTGTGGATTTGCCGGCGCCATTGTGGCCCAGCAGGCCGACAACCTCGCCCGGATGCAAATCGATGCTGACATGATCGACAGCCTTGATCCCCCCGAAGGAAATCGAGATGTCGCGCATCTCGACCAGTGGTGTTCCTTTGTGCGTGGTCATGTCTGCCTCCTCACTTCGTGCGGGCGCGGTAAAGGTTGTCAAGATAGACGGCGAGCACCAGAACCATGCCCACCACAATCCGCTGGATCGCGGCGTCAAAGCCGATCAGCACCATTCCTGATTGCAGCGACTGCATCACCAGTGCCCCAAGGATGGCCCCGTAGATTGTGCCAACCCCACCTGCCAGAGACGTGCCGCCGATCACGGCCGCTGCGATCACATACAGCTCGTCCAGCGTGCCAAGCGCGTTGGTGGCAGAGTTCAGGCGGGCCGAGGCAATCACCGCCGCAATCCCGGTCAGCGCGCCCATCAGCGCAAAGATCTTCATCGTCATCCAGCGGGTGTTGATACCCGCGAGCGCCGCCGCCTCCGGGTTGCCGCCAATGGCAAAGACATAGCGGCCAAACCGGGTGCGGGTCATCAGAATGGTCATAAGGATGCCGACAGCCAGCATGATCAGCACCGGAATGGCAAAACCGTGCGACACAAAGGCATCATCGGGCAGGTTCATCTGGCGCAAGATCCCGCGTGGCAGCGGATAAGCGTTCATCAGCAGCACCGCGCCGATGATCGCGCCACAGCCAATCACCCCCAGCGTAACTTCGGCCCACATCGGGCGCAGAGGGAATTCGTGTTTCACCCGCTGTTTGCGCCCGTTGATCAGCAGCCAGACCACGCCCGCACAGGCCAGCAGCCCGACAATCCAGCTGCCCGTTGCGCCGACATTGCCGCCCGGCCCACCACCCAGCAGCGCAAATGTACTGTCCACCGGTGAAATCGTCTTGCCGCCGTTGGCGATAAACGCCATCCCGCGCCAAACCATCAGCCCGCCCAGCGTCACGATGAACGAGGGTATCCCGCGATAGGCGATCAGCCAGCCGTGAAATGCGCCAATAAGCGTTCCGAGGATGATGCCGACTGCGCAGGTGATGATCCAGATCGACCAATGCCCCAGCCCCAGGATCGGCGGCAGCACATCCACCTGCATTATCCCCATGGTCATTCCAGTCACACCAATCAGCGATCCTACCGACAAGTCGATGTTGCGCGTGATGATGACCAGTACCATCCCTGTCGCCATGATCCCGATGCTGGACGTTTGCACCGACAGGTTCCATAGGTTGCGCGGGGTCAGAAAGGCGCCATTTCCGTTCACCACAGCGCCATACATGTGAAAGCCACCCCAGATCAGCAACAGGGCGGCCAGCATGCCCAACAGCCGGGTGTCAATCTCGGTCGCGGCCAGAAAGCGTTTGATTGGGTTGTCGTCAACGGCACTGTGGCTGGGCGAGGATGGCGGAGCGGTAGGAGGTGTCTTTGACATTGCATCGTCCAACGCTGAGTGGGGCACAGGGGCATCGTGCGACATATCGTAAAAGGGGGCAGGCCGGGCCCCGCCTGTGGATCAAAGTGCTGACCCCGAATGTCGTCAAGATGATGGAACCAGAAGAAACAGGCGCGGCAACCGCACAGGTCACCGCGCCAATCAGACGTTATTCGCAGCCGACAACGCCGGCGATTGCGCCTTCGCAAGCCGCCGCCTTGGCGATGTGTCCTGCGTCGATTGCGCTGTTCAGGTTGGCGCGGGTGAGCGGGGTTGGGGCGAGCAGGATGGCGTTCATCTCGATACCCTTTTCGCCACCAGAGAACTTGGTAGCGCCTTCGATCGAGTCAAGCGCAGCGCCCTCGGCCAAAGCCGAAGCGATTTCGCCAGCGGCCTTGCCCAGTTGACGCGCATCTTTCCAGACCGAAACGGTCTGGGTGCCGCGCGCCACGCGGTTGATTGCAGCATGGTCGCCATCCTGGCCACCGACCGGAACGGTCAGTCCTTGCGCGCCAAGTGCGGCCACAACACCACCGGCCATGCCGTCATTCTGGCTTAGAACCGCATCAACGGCGTTGTTGTTGGCAGTCAGGATTTGCTCCATGTTTTTTTGCGCATTTTCCGGCTTCCAGCCATCCGAGAACGCTTCGCCAACGATCTTGATGTCGCCCGAATCAACAGCGCCCTGAATGACCGACATCATGCCTTGCAGCAGGAACCCGGCGTTCGGGTCGCCCGGGTCGCCCTTGACGATGGCATAGTTGCCCTTCGGCACCTCTGCAAACACGGTTTCAGCAATGATCCGGCCGACGCCAACGTTGTCGAACGTCAGATAGAAGGTACGGTCGTCTTCGATCAGACGGTCGTAGCCCACAACCGGGATGCCTTCGTTCGCAGCCTTTTCGATTGCCGGCGCGATGGCGTCCTTGTCCCAGGCATTGATGATCAGCGCGTCAACACCCTGCGCGATCAGTGCTTCAATGTCGGTCAGTTGCTTGGCTGACGACGACTCGGCATCGGCCGAAACGTATTCATTGCCAGCGGCTTCCAGTGCTGCCTTTACGGCTGCTTCGTCAACCTTCCAGCGCTCTTCCTGAAAGCTGCCCCAAGACACTCCGATTTTTTTGCCCTCTGCCAGTGCGGCGGACGAAAAACCTGCCGCCGCGATCACGGCGAGCACGATTGCGTTACGCATATGTATCCTCCCTATGGATGCAGCCAGCGTATGGCTGGTTCGACAGATTCGTCGATACTGGCAAAAATTGCCTCTATTAAATTCAGTTGTCAAAATAAAAATTGTGATGAAATCTAAGGGCGAGTAAGAAATGCACCGGTTTACGCTGCTTTGCGGCAATTTTTAGGCGGTGTCTGTGTTGCTGTAGCGATAATTGATTAGGGCGAAAAAGAAATGCTGACGCAATACATGGCGGGTGAAGCGGTCGAAGGCCGCAAGGGCGTGGGTCCGCTGATACCGCCATTGTCAGATACGCTCCGCCCAATGCGTCAGCAGGTGTTCGAATGTGTACGTGCAGCGGGCCTGATTCCACGGGTGCAGGTGGCGAAGGATCTGGGAATCAGTCCTGCCTCTGTTACGAAGATCACATCGGAACTGATCGAATCGGGATTGATCGAAGAATTGGCAGCCCCGCGGGAAGGTGAAAGCGTGCGCGGCCGGCCTGCGGTTTCCTTGGGTGTGCGCGCAGCTGCACACCGTGTTGCGGGCATGAAAATTTCGGATCGTGAGCATACGGCCGTGATTGTCGATTTTGCAGGCAACCTGATCGCGGATGATGCCATTCCCCGCCGCCCCGGCCCGATGACCGTATCGGAGTTGCTGGACGCCATCGAAACGCTTTTGGACCGGGTCTGTGCCAAAGCGTCGATCGGCCGGAGTGACCTGTCGGCCATCGGGATCGGGGTTCCCGGATTTGTTGACAGTGCCGACGGCATGGTGTTGTGGACGTCGGTCTTGAATGATCGGAATGTCGCGCTTGCGTCATTGGTTGCGAACCGGCTTGGACTATCGGTGTGGGTGGACAATGACGCCAATCTGGTTGCTTTGGCCGAGCTTTGGTTCGGTGCAGGTCGCGGGCTGTCAGATTTTGCCGTGGTCACGATCGAGCATGGTGTCGGTATGGGCTTCGTGATGAACCACCGGATCTATCGCGGGTCTCAGCGGCTCGGGTTGGAACTTGGGCACACAAAGGTACAGCTTGACGGTGCCTTGTGCCGTTGCGGACAGCGTGGGTGCCTGGAGGCTTATGTCGCCGACTACGCCCTTGCGCGAGAGGCGACAACGGCCCTGAACTGGGGCCACAAGGAAGGGCAGAGCATCGCCGTCCTGCTTGAAAGCCTGTACGATCACGCCAAAGCGGGCAACGCAACTGCGCGGTCAATTTTTCGGCGCGCAGGACGTTACCTTGCGGTTGGTCTGTCCAATGTCGTGAACCTGTTCGATCCCGCGTTGATTATTCTTTCCGGTGAACGGATGCGCTACGACTATCTTTATGCAGCCGAGACTTTGGCCGAGATGGACAATCTTGCGATCAACACCGGACGACCGCGCCCACCGATCGAGATCCACGCATGGGGTGATCTGCTTTGGGCACACGGGGCGGCGGCCTTGGCCTTGTCGGCCGTAAGCGAAGGATTGCTTGCGTCCAATCGCGACATTGCTGCCCAGTAGCGTTTTTTTGCTGAAAATTGTCACGGGACAACTTCAAGCCATCCGAGATCAGAAAACCCGACAAAAGTCACACAATTTGTTGTGTTTGGCAGCGCCTCGCCTCGCCGTTGATTGCGCATTCTGCGGGCTGTTGCGATACTCGACACAATCGTCAGTGAGGTCCATGTGCAAAAGAGCAGACATGCCCGGTTCAGGCTGCCCTTTGTGGCGTGTCTGTGCAGCGCCCTAATTCTCGGCCAAACCAGTCATGCGCTTGATCGCGTCGATTTTCAGATCATCGGCGCGGCCAAGGATCTTGGCGGCAAAGTGCGGGCGGCATCTGCACTTCTGGCGCTTGAGAATGGACAGGATACTCCGGATCAGGTGCTGGCGGCTGCGCGGGCGGAATATGGAAGACTTGTCGGTGCGCTGTACGCGCAGGGTCACTATGCGCCGGTGATTTCGGTTTTGCTTGACGGGCGCGAGGCCGCGTCGATTGCACCGCTGGACGCTCCCGCACGCGTCCGCCGGATCGAGGTCAGGGTTGATCCCGGCCCGCAATTCCGCTTTGGCAAGTCAAGCATTGCGCCGCTGGCTGCCGGCACGAAATTGCCCGACGGCTTTGCTGCGGGACAATTCGCCGAAAGCGGGGTGGTGCGTACCGCCGTAACCGCCGGTGTGGATGGCTGGCGCGCGCAGGGTCATGCCAAGGCGCGTGTCACAGGTCAGGATGTGGTGGCTGATCACCCGACCCAGACACTGTCAGCAAGGGTTACGTTGGAACCCGGCCCGCGCCTGCGCTTTGGGCCGGTGGATGTAACCGGCAACCAGCGCATGC
>JBKBOF010000046.1:0-19404 GCA_046294955.1 Paracoccaceae bacterium | reverse complement strand
GAGCGCGAGTTGAACCTGCGGCCGATTGTGGCCATACCCTACGTGACCCGCCGCGAACGCAAGCGATCCGGGCGGACGTCGCAGTCGTGACCGGGAACCGGCGCGTCGAGTCGTCGTGCCAATTCCAAGGCGCCCGGCTTGCAAAGACCTTGCATCATTGGTTGGCATTGCTGATCCTGCAAAGCACCGCCGTTTGGCGCGCCGTCGATATGCGGAGCCGCCGTTGAAGATCGCTTATCTGGTCAACACCTATCCTCGTGCCTCGCACACGTTTATCCGGCGCGAGATTCAGGCCCTTGAACGCTTGGGCTGGAAGGTGAGCCGCTTTGCCATGCGGTCAGAACGGGCAAGTTTGGTGGACTCTGGCGACATCGCAGAAGATGCGCGAACGGAACATATCCTTGAGATGGGTATGGGGCGGCTTGCCGTTTCGGCGTTTGGCTGGATGGCCAAACATCCGAAGGGGACGATGCGCGCGCTTGCCCTCGCCATGTCTTGTGGTCTGCGGGGATTGGACGGGCCACCCGGAACAGGCGGACCGCTGCGCCATCTGATTTATCTGCTGGAAGCCGCACATCTGGCACGGCGGTGCCATGATCAGCGGCTGCCGCATCTTCACGCCCATTTCGGGACCAATTCGGCGACGGTTGCCATGCTGGCGTCGCTGATGGGGGGGCCCGGTTATTCCTTCACCGTTCACGGCCCCGAAGAATTCGACGCGCCGCGCGCGTTGTGTCTGGGGACAAAGGCTGATCATGCCCGATTCACGGTGGCCGTCTCCAGCTTTGGCCGGAGCCAATTGTGCCGATGGGCGGCTGTTGATGGCTGGTCAAAGCTGCATGTTGTGCATTGCGGGATCGAACCGTGGCGCTTTCCGGAACCTGCCCCGCTTCCGCAGGGTGGCCCGCACCTTGTGGCCATAGGGCGATTGTCGGAACAAAAGGGTTTCACCTTGTTGATCGACGCTGTGGCGCTGATTGCGCAGGATCTGCCCGACCTTCGGTTGACATTGGTAGGCGATGGCGAGTTGCGCCCCCAAATTGAAGCGGCCCTTGCCCGGCATGGGCTTGCCAGGCGCGTGGTGCTGACCGGCTGGCTTGACGAAACCGGCGTTCGTGACGCTTTGGCGGCATCGCAAGCCTTGATCGTGCCTTCGTTTGCCGAGGGCCTTCCCATGGTCATCATGGAAGCCATGGCCGCGGGTCGCCCCGTGATCGCAACCGCCATAGCCGGCATACCCGAACTGGTCACGCCCGATACCGGATGGCTGGTGCCGGCTGGTGACGCAGATGCATTGGCGCAGGCCATACGTGCGATGGCATTGACCCCCGTTGACCGATTGTTACAAATGGGGCGCGCCGCCCGTCATCGCGTTTTCCTACGGCACGCGATCGACCACGAAGCCGAAAAACTGACCGATCTCTTTGCCAGCAAGGGCAACCCCTGATGTCCGCCCCGTTTACCCTTGTCTGTGCCAGCAACTCTGATCACATCCTGTCGGCCAACCTTGCGGCCTCGCCCATGGTTCAGGCTGGTGCTGGTTTGCATATCGAACGGGGGGCTCTTAAGGCAACAATCGCCTACAACCGGGCTTTGGACGCCACCAATACTGATATCGTGATCTTTGCCCATCATGACGTCTATTTGCCCAAGGGGTGGGAGACAGTTCTGGCCGCGCGGCTTGGCGAATTGACGGCGCGAGATCCGAAATGGGTCCTGGCCGGGGCTTACGGCGTTGCCGCAGACTACCGTCAATTCGGCCCGGTCTGGACCTCATCCTTGGGACAGATCATCGGGCGGGTGCCTTTGCAGCCGGAACCCGTGGTCAGTTTTGACGAAATGCTGATCATCTTGCGGCGGTCGTCGCGGTTGCGGTTTGATGAAACACAACCGGGCTGGCACATGTATGGCACAGATATTGTCTGTCAGGCACGCGCTGCCGGCGGCAGTGCCTATGCCATTGGCTTGCCCTGCATCCACAACGACCGCTTTCATGACGCACTTGGGCCAGACTTCACCGAAAGCTATCGCTGGATGCAAGCGAAATGGCCACAATTCCTGCCGCTTCAAACACCCGTCACCAAGATCAGCCGCTCGGGCCTGCATCTGATGCGTGAACGCTGGAACATGCGCAAATCCATCGGTATGCGCGAGGGGGACGCCGTCGATACCGGTGCCCCCCCCGCAGAACTGGCGATGCGGTGCGGGTGGGCGGACCTGACACCCGCCGCCCAATACACCTAAAGTCGGCGAATTGCTTCGGCCACTGCCATGGCCAGTGCCTGGTGCGAGTCTGCCTCGAAATGGATACCGTCCTGCGCACTCACGGCAATCACGTCGCCCGCGTTCAAAAAACCGATGCCGCGCGCCGTTGCCAAAGCCTGATAGCGCACCGCAAGACCCCTGCTGCGTTCGGCAGCACCCAAAAATTCGCCTGCGATAGGGCCCACCTCCTCAACCGGGGGCGGACAGATCAAAAGCACCTTGAAACCACCATGACGCGCCTGCATTTCAAGGCTGAGAGCGATGTCCACCAATCCGGCCACACCGGCCGTCACGGACTCGGGCGTCGCGGAAAAGCGGGCCTTCACGTCATTGGTCCCCAGCATGATCGTCAGCACATCGACCGGACCGTGGCTTTGCAAGGCGGTTTTAAGGCCATCCTGCCCGTTCATATGGTCGCCCATCACCGGGTCGTGGAATTGCGCGGTGCGCCCCGGCAAACCTTCTTCCGCCAGTTCCCAGCCTGACCCCAAGGCCCGCAAGCACAGTTGCGGCCATCGCACATCAGCGCCAAAGCGATGATATGCACCCCGTTCGACTATCGGTGGGGAGCCATGGGTATTGCTGTCACCAAAGGTCAATAAAAACGGCATTTCATCCTCCACGGCCTGCTTATCGCCAGGCTAAGGCCATAAACTGCACGGGTAAATGCCCCTTCCCCCTTGGCCTTTGCGCAACCCACGCGCATATAAGGGGCAAAGTTCCAGCCAGATGGGGGATCGGATGTTCAGTCTGGGCGAAACGACTGCCGCACCGAAAAGCGACATTATCAAGGACAGCAACGAAGCCGGCTTCCTGGCCGACGTGATCGAGGCCAGCCGCGAGGTTCCGGTCATCGTCGATTTCTGGGCGCCTTGGTGTGGTCCATGCAAGACCCTTGGCCCCGCACTTGAGGCAGCGGTCAACGCCGAAGGCGGCAAAGTCCGCATGGTCAAGGTCAATGTCGATGAGAACCAGATGATCGCTGGCCAGTTGCGCATCCAGTCGATCCCGACTGTTTTTGCCTTCTGGCAGGGTCAACCGGTTGACGGCTTTCAGGGCGCGCTGTCGGGGTCGGAAATCAAGAAATTCATCGACCGGGTAAAGGCGCTTGGCGGGGACGGCGGTCTGGCCGAAGCGATCGAGGCTGCCGAACAGATGCTGACCGAAGGGGCCGCCGTGGATGCCGCCGAAACTTTTGCCGCGATCCTTGGCGAAGAGCCGGAAAACGCCCCGGCCTATGGCGGACTGATCCGGGCCCATCTGGCGCTTGGGAACCTTGAGCAGGCCGAGACATTTGCCGCCAATACACCTAAGGCCATTGCGTCTGCCAAGGAAGTCGAGGCCGCCCGCGCCCAGATCGAACTTGCCAAGCAGGCCGCAAATGCCGGGCCGGAACACGATCTGCGCATGGCGGTCGAAACAGACCCGGCAGACCATCAGGCGCGCTTTGACTATGCCGCAGCCCTTTTGGCCGCAGGCAAGACCGAAGAAGCGGTAGACCAGCTGCTGGAATTGTTCCGTCAGGATCGCGACTGGAATGACGGCGCGGCCAAGACGCAGCTGTTCACGATTTTCGATGCGCTTCCGGTGAAAGACCCGATCGTGCTGAAAGGCAGGCGTCGGCTTTCGTCGATGATATTTGCCTGATGCAGCTTGCGACCTAAGTCTCAGGACATGATCAAAGCATCAGACTTGCCAGATACGATCCCCGTGTTTCCCTTGCCCGGAGCGCTTATGCTGCCGCGCGCAAGATTGCCTCTGCACATTTTCGAGCCGCGCTATCTGGCGATGATCGAAGACTGCATGAAAACGAAATCACGGCTGATCGGCATGATTCAACCGCGCGGCACGCCGGGCGGGGAAAAGCGGCTGCAAAGCATTGGCTGTGCAGGGCGACTGACCGGGTTTTCCGAAACCGAGGACGGGCGTTATATGATCACCTTATCCGGAATGTCGCGCTTTCGCATCAAGGAAGAGGTTCAGGGTTTCACGCCCTATCGCCGCTGCCAGGTGGAATGGGCACCGTTCATCCGGGATCTGAGCCGCGAAGAAGAAAGCGATCCCGGCTTTGACCGTCCCGGCTTTCTGGACTTGCTGGGACGCTATCTGACCACACTGAATCTCTCTACCGACTGGGACAGCCTCAAAGACGCCGAGACAGAGCTTCTGATCAATTCCCTGTCCATGCTGTGCCCGTTTACGCCAGAAGACAAACAGGCCCTCCTGGAGGCGCCGTCTCTGTCCACGCGGCGCGAAACGCTGGTGACACTGATCGAATTTGCTATGCGCGGCGGCGCCAATGACGAGGTGATGCAATGACCGAAGAATCCTCGGCCCCGGCCCAGACTGTGGATCCGCGTATGCTGGAAAGTCTGGTCTGCCCTGTCAGCCACGCTGTTCTCAGCTATGATGCCGCGCGGCAGGAATTGATATCAAAGGCTGCCCATCTGGCCTTTCCGATCCGGGATGGCATTCCGGTGATGTTGGTATCCGAAGCGCGCGCACTGGATTAAACCCGGTCAGGCAAAGATCCCATGGCAAAACCAACCTGACGAAACCTCGCCGCCATGGGCATAAAACAGCCACAGACGATCCCCACCATCCACCTCGATCCGCCAATAATCGCGCGGACCTGATCGCCATTCCGGATCGTCAAACCACCATTCCGGCATCAGGCGTTCTGCACCAATCGCCACTCGCACCACATGCTCACGCCCCCGCCAATGAAACCGGGCCGGTGGCGTGCTGTCATCAGGCGCACGCACCGGTTCGGGCCGGAAAAACAGGATAGGCCGGGGGGCCGGGGGGCGGGGCCACGGCACAGGGGCGGGCAGGCACCACGCCGCCGCAAGCGTATTGGCGGTCTTGCCGGGAATATGCGTGCTGGCCGGGTGCAACCGCGTAACGGCTTCGGGCCCGATCTTTGCGCCCAGCCTGCCGATCAGATCGTCCAGGGCTGCCGCCGAAGCCGGACCAGAGGTGTCGTGCGAGATCATCAAAGTCCCCCGGCTTTGCTGTTGGGGCATGGTTTCACTGTGCGGTACGACAAGCCGCAGACGATCAATGCCCAGCCCGGCGTCGATGGCATCCAGTTTAAGGGCCAGAAGCGGACGGATACGATCCGGGTCGGGCGTGGCGCGGGCAAGGCTGACCTCGACCTGACTGATCTGCCCGTCGCTGCGATGCGCCTCCAGCCGCACCCGCCGCGCTCCCTGCCCGGCCGCCTGCAATTTGGCGCAAAGCGGCGGCAGCAACCGGTCCACCCCGGCGGCAACATCCTCGCGCAGACCGATTGGATCGGGAAAACTGAGCCGGACGGCGAACAGTGGCGGGGTTGCGGCGGGATTCACCGGTTCTGGCTCGAACCCAAGCGCCTGATCCAGACGGCGCAGAACCTCGGTGCCAAAGCGGCGAGCAAGGGCTGCACGCGGCATGTCGATGATATCCTGCACCCGGCGCAATCCCAGACGCGCCAATCCCTCGACCGTTTCTGGTGACAAACGTAGCGCCGCCAAGGGCATGGGGCCAAGCACCTGCCGCATCTGACCCGACGCGGCAATCACCGCACCAGATGGGCGAAGCGCCACCGACGCCTCCCCAACCCTGTCATGCCGGGCAGCCCGCGACCGGGTAGCGCGCGCCTCTTGCCGGATCTCGGACCCGCTGCGAAAGAGGGCGGGTTTCAACCCATCAGAATACCGCGCCATGGCCCAGGCTGCACCACGGCTGTCGGCAATGCCGGCCCTGACCGTCAGACGCAGATCTGCACAATCGGCTTCGATCTGCTGTACCAAACCCTGTTCGCCGCCAAACAGATGCGCGCAGCCTGTCAGGTCCAGCACGATCGCATCCGGCAGGTCCAGCGCAACCCACGGGCTGAACTTGCCCGCCCATCGGCACAATGCCCGCAGGAATACCTCATCCGCACCGGTGTTTTCGGGGGCGGTCAGCAGCGCCGGGCACATCGCCATCGCGTCGCGCAACGCCTGCCCCTGACGCAAACCCGCAGCCTCGGCCTCGGGGGTCAGCGAGACAAGGGTCTGCGCGCCCCGCCTTTCGCCCACAACGGCAAATGGCAGCATCGGCGCATCATGGCGCTGCCGCAGCAGGCGGTCTGTAGCCAGCCGGGGAAACCACAGGGACAAAATACGCCGGAGCGCCATGGTGAGTCCGATAAATGTTCACTATACGTTCCAGTTTACCGTATTCCGCTTGCGTCGACGAGTCTTCTTCAGGTGGCAATGACATTCGCGTGATTGCACGCGTGTGGCGATCAACGTCACTTTCGCGACAAGATGTCTCGCCTATAGTGTGATGTGATTTTACAGCGGGGAGCCAGTGAAGATGAAGTTGATGACCAAAAGCCTGATTGCCGGACTTGTCCTTGTGGCAGGCGTTGCTGTTGCAAAAGAAGGTGTGCAAGACCCAACGGTGAAAGCCCGTATGGATCTGATGAGCACCATCGGCATGAACACCAAGGTGCTGGGGGACATGGCCGGTGAAAAAACTGCCTTTGACGCTGCAGCCGCACAAAACGCGAAAGACGCCCTTGTGGCTGCGTCGGCAGAAATTGCGGCCAAGTTTGAACCACAGGCAACAGACCCGGTGTCAGAGGCCAAGCCGGAAATCTGGACGACCTGGGATGCCTTCGTGGCCAAGGCCGGTGCGTTGAACACTGCCGCCACGGTCTTCGATCCGTCCTCTCTGGACCGAGTCAAGGCGAGCATGGGCGCCATCGGTGGCGCCTGCAAGGATTGCCATTCGACCTATCGCATGTAAGCGATCCGCTGCTTACAGCCACCAAGGCTCCCGCAGTTCGGGAGCCTTTTTATTTCAGGTGCAATGGACCCGCGTGATGATCTCTTTGGCGTCAATGTCGATGTTCAGCCGATCTGGGCGGTAATCCATCGTCACCGCCATATCGGGACGGATGATGCGGGTTTCATGCCCGAACTTCATGGTCCGCAGCACCGAGGCCGGCTGACCAACCAGACCTTGCAGGGCATTCGCGCCACAGGCCGAAAGATCCGGCCCCTCCGGCACGGTAGGTTGACAAGCAGCCAACAGGAGACTGACACACAAGGCGCTCGCGATTTGACGCATGACATTCTGCCTTTCTCGATCACAAGACGGGCAAAGGGTCAGACCCGCGCAAATCAAATGGGTAGTGAACCTGCCCAACATCAAGTCCTTGTGGCCCCGTTGACAGGCAGAAATGCCCAGCCGGACCATGGAAAGCCAAAAGTCGCCCGCTTGCCCCGGATAGAGGCCGCCAAAGGCACGGCATCGCGCAAAGAAAATTACCTTGGGACGGGTACAACGGCTTGCCTTGCCAAACGCTTTCCCCCAGCCTTCCCGCAAACCAGACAGGAGTTCCCCAATGCGCACCCGTGCCGCCGTTGCCCTTGCCCCAGGCAAACCTTTGACCGTGATGGAGGTCAATCTGGCCGACCCCAAAGAGGGTGAGGTTCTGGTCGAGATCAAGGCGACGGGCATTTGCCACACCGACGAATTCACCCTGTCAGGGGCCGATCCCGAAGGGCTGTTTCCGGCAATTCTTGGTCACGAAGGGGCTGGCGTGGTCATTGCCTGCGGGCCGGGCGTCAAAAGCCTGAAGCCCGGCGATCACGTCATACCGCTTTACACGCCGGAATGTCGCGAATGTCCGTCCTGTCTAAGCCAGAAAACGAACCTGTGCACCGCCATCCGGTCTACGCAGGGCCAAGGGCTTTTGCCTGATGGCACCACACGGTTTTCCATGCTGGATGGCACGCCGATCCATCACTACATGGGGTGCTCGACCTTCGCCAACCATACAGTTGTGCCTGAAATTGCCTTGGCCAAGGTGCGCGACGACGCACCGTTCGACAAGATCTGCTACATCGGCTGTGGTGTCACCACCGGCATCGGTGCCGTGCTGAACACGGCCAAGGTGGAAATCGGCGCGAAAGCAGTGGTGTTTGGCCTTGGTGGCATCGGCTTGAATGTAATTCAGGGTCTGAAAATGGCTGGGGCCGATATGATCATCGGCGTTGACCTGAACAACGACAAGAAAGAATGGGGCCAGCGCTTCGGAATGACCCATTTCGTCAATCCAAAGGACATCGAAGGGTCAATCGTCCAGCACATCGTCGATCTGACCAAAACCCCGTTCGATCAGATCGGCGGCGCGGACTATTCATTTGATTGTACCGGCAACGTCAAGGTGATGCGGGATGCGTTGGAATGCACGCACCGGGGTTGGGGTGTGTCTGTGGTGATCGGCGTGGCACCGTCAGGGGCAGAAATCCAGACCCGGCCATTCCAGCTTGTGACCGGGCGCGTCTGGAAAGGCACCGCCTTTGGCGGCGCACGCGGCCGCACGGATGTGCCAAAGATCGTCGACTGGTACATGGACGGCAAGATCGAGATCGACCCGATGATCACCCATATCCTGAGCCTTGATGAGATCAACAAGGGCTTCGATCTGATGCACGAGGGCAAGTCCATCCGCTCGGTCGTGGTGTTCTGAAGCCAGTGTGGTAAGGGGACTGTCTGCCCCCTGACCAGGCATGCGTGTTCTCTTCAAGATGAACGCCAACCGAGGATCGGGTAAATGAAGGCATCGACACCCGGTTTGCGGGAACTGGCGCGGCAAGGAATTGCAGTGACGCTTCACCCTTATGTCTATGATCTGGGCGCCGAATCCATCGGGCTGGCGGCGGCTCAGGCCTTGGCGCTTGATCCTGGCCTGACCCTGAAAACCCTGATGGTGGAGGTGGACGGCAAACCCGCCGCCTGCGTGATTCCTTCGGACCGCCAGCTTTCAATGAAGCGGGTCGCGGCGGCATTTGGTGGCAAGTCGGCGGCGATGATGCTGCCCACCAAGGCCGAACGCGTGACCGGATACCGGGTGGGCGGTATCAGCCCGTTTGGCCAGAAGCGGCCGGTTCCGACTGCGATCGAGGCTACGGCCTGCACAGCGGCAAAGGTCTGGATCAATGCGGGCGCGCGGGGCCTGCTGCTGGGCATTGCGCCAGACGATGCGCTGCGGGTTCTGGCAGCGCGGGCAGCGGACCTGACGGCATGATCTGATAATTTCGTGAGGACGGATCAGAGATCGTGATTTGTGAATGTTTTTTGTTGTACCCATAAGTGGGACAGCAGAACAAAAGCAAGGCAGGCAAATGACAGATCATCCCCCCCTTACCCGACGCCGGCTATTGACCGGGGCTGGGGCGCTTGGTGCGGCACTTTGTTTTCCGGCGATCCTGCGTGCGCAAGGTGTGACAGGATCTGTGCGCAACAATGTCTCCAGTTTCCAGATGCAGGATTGGCATGACCACTTCGACGCTTTGGGTCAGGGCGTAATCCTGGCCGACACGGTCTCGCGTGCGGTGCACTACTGGTCAGCGGATGGCGCGGATTACAGGATGTGGCCATCCTCGGTACCGATCTCAGAAGAGTTGACCAGGCGTGGGATGACCGAGGTAATCAAGAAAGTGGAGGGGCCAACATGGACGCCAACGCCGTCCATGCGCGAACGTGACCCGTCCTTGCCCTTAGTGATTCCTGCGGGACCGGACAACCCGCTGGGCACCCATGCGCTGTATCTGTCGTGGCAATACTATCGGGTGCATGGCACGCATGACACCCGAAAAATTGGACGCCGTTCCTCGGATGGGTGTATCGGGCTATACAACGAAAACATTGCAGAGCTGTTCACGTTGGCGCGGGTGGGCACCAAGGTCAAGCTGATCTGAACGACGCGTGGCCCCCTTGTATCTGCAAGGCGCGGCTGTCGCGCATTGCCACAAGCGCCGCAGGGTGTGGCATCCACATCTGCTTCTTGCTTGACCCTGGCGCTTGAGGCTTTCCTTGACGGGTCCAAGATGCGACAAGCATCGGGATGGAGAAACCGATGGCCGAAACCCGCACCCCCCGCCTTTGCGTCCTGATTGACGCCGACAATGTCCCCGCCAGCTATGCCGAGGCGATTTTCGAAGAAATCGCAGCTTTGGGTGAGGCGTCAGTGCGCCGGATCTATGGCGACTGGTCGGCACAGCGTCTGGGGGGCTGGGCCAAGAAGGTGACAGCCTTGGGTCTGGTGGCGGATCAGCAGTTTTCCAACACCAAGGGCAAGAATGCGTCAGACATCGGCCTTGTGATCGCCGGGATGGATTTTCTACATTCCGGGCTGTTTGATGGCTTTGTGCTGGTCAGCTCTGACAGTGATTTCACCCGGCTTGCGGCACGCATCCGGGAACAGGGACTGGATGTCTATGGCATTGGCGAAAAGAAAACGCCTGAAGCCTTTCGCATGGCATGCAAACGGTTCATCTATGTTGAAAACCTGAGTGCGGCCACAGAAGAGGCCCCGCGCAGTGCAATCCGCAGCGAGACGGTCGAAGGCGCTGTCGCGCCAAGGCCGGGCACCAAAGAAGCCCCTTCAAAGGCCATTCCGCTGATCGTGGCGGCGATGCGGGCGATCGATCCGGATGGCGAATGGTATACTCTGGGGCCCTTGGGGCAATTCATCACCCAAGCCAATCCGGATTTTGATACCCGCACCTATGGCGCGGCGAAACTGTCGGATCTGGTGCGCCGTCTTCCCCGGTTCGAGGTGCGCCAAGGGCCGGGCGGACAATTGGAACTGCGCGACATTTCCTAATCACGCACATCGACCGTACAGACCTGCGTCTATGCGCAGGCACCGGTATCACCTATGTTCAAACCAAGAACAGGAGGCCGGTATGGGCAAGATTTCCTTGGGGCTGGACACGTTTGGCGACGTAAATCACGGCACAGACGGGCAACTTTTGTCGATGGATCAGGTGCTGCGCGATGTCGTGGAGCAGGCAGTTCTTGCCGATCAGGTCGGGATCGACTTCATCGGTCTGGGTGAACACCATCGCGACGATTTCGCCATTTCCGCGCCGGAAATCGTGTTGGCCACCATCGCGGGCCGCACCAGCCGTATCCATCTGGGCACCGCCGTCACGGTGTTGTCGTCAGATGATCCGGTCCGGGCGTTTCAGCGGTTTTCAACACTGAACGCCGTGTCGGGCGGCAGGGCCGAGGCCATTCTGGGCCGGGGGTCATTCAGCGAAAGCTATGCGCTGTTTGGCTATGACATGGCCAAATATGACCAGTTGTTCGAAGAAAAGCTGGATCTTTTCGCCCGTCTGGTGCGCGAAAAGAAAGTATCGTGGAATGGGGAAACCCGCGCAGCGTTGCGCAATCAGGTGGTCTATCCACCGCTCGGGCCAAAGGGGCTGACCACATGGGTCGGCGTCGGAGGCAGCCCCGAGTCGGTGGTGCGTGTGGTGCGGCACGATCTGCAACTGATGCTGGCCATCATCGGTGGTGACCCGGCCCGGTTCGTGCCCTATGTCGATCTGTATCATCGCGCCGTGGATCAGATGGGTACCAAGCCGCGCCCGATCGGGGTGCATTCGCCCGGCTTTGTGGCACAAACGGATGAGGCCGCACGCGAAAGTCTGTGGCCGCATTACCGCGAAATGTTCGGACGTATCGGACGCGAACGCGGATGGCCCCCGGTCACAAAGGACCGCTATCTGGCCGAGGTGGAACACGGCTCGCTCTATGTCGGCAGCCCCGAGACTGTCGCGCGCAAGATGGCCAAGACCATAAAAACACTGAAAATCCAGCGGTTTGACATGAAGTATTCCACTGGGCCGCAGCCTCATGCTGATTTGATGGACTGCATCCGGCTCTATGGTGAAACCGTCGTTCCGATGGTGCGCGACATTCTGGCAAGCGACCGTGCCGCAGCCTGAGTGCGGCGCTCAGGTGCAGGAGACCTGCGTCAGTGCGATGGCGTCAGCCAAGGGCGGAGCAAAGCCACGGGATGCGCACGCAGGGTCAGGCGCATGGCGATATAGTCTTCAACCACCGACTCTCCGACTGTCATGGCCGGGAAGGTGACAGGGGGTTCGTTGATACCTTCGCCGTCCATGTCGAGGGCGAAAAGCGGCAGGGGTGCCGCAGGCGTCAGCGCCCGCGCCGCCCAAAGTGCCGCACGGCGGTCAAGGCCAAGGGGGGCAAAGGCGTCGGCCTCTGCCAGACGGGTCAGAACAGCGGCTGTCACCCCTGCCCGACGCCAGACATCTTCGACCGACAGATAGCCGTTGCCGCGCGCCGATACGATCCACAACGCATCATCCTGCGCCAGACCCTTGATCTGCCGAAACCCCAACCGCAGGGCCAGAGTGCCGTGCTGATCCTCCATCACGTTGTCCCACTGGCTTTGATTGATGCTGGGCGGCAGCACCGCAACGCCATGTTCGCGCGCATCGCGCACGATCTGTGCCGGGGCGTAAAATCCCATGGGCTGGCTGTTCAGAAGCGCACAGGCAAAGATGCCGGGGTGATGGCGTTTCAGCCAGGCGCTGGCATAGACCAGCAGGGCAAAGCTGGCGGCATGGCTTTCAGGAAACCCATAACTGCCAAATCCTTCGATCTGCGAAAAGCAGCGTTGCGCGAAATCGTCCTCATACCCGTTGTCGCGCATGCCTTGCAGGAAGCGGTCCTTCAACTCGGTCACATTGCCATGCTTCTTGAACGTCGCGAGTGCCCGGCGCAGGCGATCGGCCTCAAGCGGGGAAAAGCCCGCACCGACGATAGCGATCTGCATGGCCTGTTCCTGAAACAGCGGCACGCCAAGTGTTTTCGACAGCACAGCCCCCAACGCATCAGATGGAAACTGCACGATTTCCTGCCCGTTGCGCCGCCGCAGGAAGGGATGCACCATATCGCCCTGAATGGGGCCGGGGCGGATGATGGCAACCTGTATCACAAGATCATAAAAGGTGCGGGGCCGCATCCGGGGCAGGAAATTCATCTGTGCCCGGCTTTCCACCTGAAACACCCCCAGACTGTCAGCACCGCACAGCATGTCATAGGTGGCCGGATCCTCGACCGGCAGCGTGGCAAGATCAAAGCGGCGGTGGTGGTGTTTTTCGACAAGATCAAAGGCTTTGCGAATACATGACAGCATGCCCAGCGCCAGAATATCGACCTTTAGAATACCCAGTGTGTCGATATCGTCCTTGTCCCAGCAGATGACGGTGCGATCCTCCATGGTAGCATTCTCGATCGGCACCAGTTCATCCAGCCGTCCTTCGGTGATGACGAACCCTCCGACATGTTGCGACAGATGGCGGGGGAAACCCTGAATTTCGTCGATCAGATGCAGGGTCTGGCGCAGGCGGCGGTCGGACGGATCCAGCCCGATTTCGCGCAAACGGGCGTCTGTGATGGCTTTGGGCCCGCCAAAACCCCAGATCTGCGATGACAGCGCCGAAAGTGTGTCCTCTGACAGCCCCATCGCCGCCCCCACTTCGCGCACGGCCCGCTTGCCGCGATAGTGGATCACGGTGGCGCACAAGCCCGCCCGGTGGCGGCCATAGCGGTTGTAGATGTGCTGGATCACCTCTTCGCGGCGTTCGTGTTCGAAATCGACGTCGATATCGGGGGGCTCGTTGCGGGCCTCTGACACAAAACGTTCGAACACCATGGTGCCGATTTCGGGGGAAACCGACGTGACGCCCAGCGTGTAGCACACCACTGAATTGGCGGCTGACCCGCGCCCCTGACACAGGATACCCCGGTCGCGTGCAAAGCTGACAATATCATGGACGGTCAGGAAATAAGGCGCATAGCGCAGCTTGGCGATCAGGGCCAATTCATGCGCCATCTGGGCCTGCACCTTTGCCGTTGCCCCTTGCGGATAGCGCCAGCGCAAGCCATCTGCCGCCAGACGGGCCAGACGCCCGTCGGCTGTTTCATCGCCCGTCACCTCGGACGGGTATTCATAGCGCAACTCGTCCAGCGAAAAGGCAGCGCGGGCGGCCACGTCGGCGGCGTGCAGGATGGCCCCCGGATGGTCGGGAAACAGACGGCGCAGCTCGGCCATGCCCCGCAGACGCTGTTCCCCATGCGGCAAGGCCCGACGGCCCAGATCCTCGACCCGCAGGCCAAGCCGGATGGCGGTCAACGTATCGGCCAGACGCCGCCGCGCGGCGTGGTGCATCATCGGCAGGGCGGACGCCACCACGGGCACCCGCAGCTTCTGGGCAAGGGCGGCGTGGCGTGTCATGCGGACACGGTCTTGCCCGTCATACTGCGGGGCCAGCACAAGACTGCACTGCCCGGGAAAGCGGTGGATCAATCGTTCCGCCTGAGCCGCCCAGCCTTCCGCCCCACTGCCCAGTCTGATGGCAGGCACGGCAGGGGTCAGGCGCTGACCCGGAGGATGCAGCAAAAGCTCCAGCCCCATGCCCCAGTCCAGAACATCGGCCAGATCAAGGTGGCACTGGCCTTTGGGCGCGCGCAGACGGCCCAAGGACAACAAACGACACAGCCGCCCCCATGCCGTCCGATCCCGTGGCAGGGCGGTGATGGTAAAGCCATCGCGCAGGACAAGCCGCGCACCGGGGATCAGGCGTGGCGCATGGCCAAAGTCGCGGATCAGATCGCGCGCCTTCTGATGGGCACGCACCACACCGGCCACGGAATTCACATCGGTGATCGCCACGGCCCCAAGGCCCCTGTCAAAGGCAGCCTGAAGCATCTCCTCGGGGTGCGACGCCCCGGTGAGGAAGGTGAAATTGGTCAGGGCGCAAAGCTCTGCTGCGGGCATGGAATCCAGGCAAGGTCAGGAACATAACAAGAACATACCTAGCGCGATACCGAACGGCTTTCCAGTGATTTTCCAGCAGCACAACAAGGGACACCGTGAAGCATCCCACTGTCAGCGCTGGTGCAGCAGATTCCCCATCAGGTCAAAATTGCAAGAGGCTGACACCAACGCCCAGAAAAACAGAAACCCGGATACCAGCCCGCGCCTAAAACAGCAGGACCATATCCCGGTGCGGTATGCCGGCATCTTCATAAACCGGCCCGAAGGCCACAAAACCCAGCCGTTCATAGAAGCCCAACGCATGGGTCTGCGCGCCAAGTTTGGCTTGCACGATTCCGGGATGCTGGCGCAGTTCCACAATCGCGGCCTTCATCAACGCAGCGCCAAGCCCGGTGCCCCGTGCAGGTGCCAGCACGCAGACCCGACCGATCTTGCCGGTATCACCTTTCAGGATCAGCCGGGCGCTGCCCATCGGTGTGCCTGCCACAGTGGCCAGCAGATGGATTGCGGCATCGTCCTGATCGTCAATCTCATCGGCTTCGGACACGCCCTGTTCGTCGATGAACACGGCGCGGCGCAGGGCGCGGCATGCGGCGATGTCACGGGTTGGGGCGATATGGATCATGCAAAATAATCCTGCAAGATGCGGCTGTAGATGGTCTTGAGCTGGCGGATCTGCGCGACCTGCACCCGTTCATCGACCTGATGCATGGTCTTACCCACCAGACCAAATTCCACCACCGGGCAATGTTCCTTGACAAAGCGCGCATCCGATGTGCCGCCCGAGGTTGAATATTCGGGAACGCGCCCGGTTTCAGCCTGCACCGCCCGCGCCACCATGGCCGAGAAATCACCGGGCGGCGTCAGGAAGCTTTCCCCCGAAATCTGCACCTGCACCGCCATGTGCACTCCGGTTTCTTGTTCAACGGCGCGCGCACGCTGTTGCAGCCAGTCGGTCAGACTGTCCCCCGAATGAAGATCGTTGAACCGGATGTTGACCGTCGCTGTGCCCCGCGCAGGAATCACATTGTTGGCCGGGTTGCCGCAATCAATCGTGGTGATGGCAAGCGTGGAGGCATCGAAATGATCGCTGCCATCGTCCAGCGGCGTTTGCTCCAGACTGGCCAAAAGCTTGACCAAGGCCGTCATCGGGTTCTTTGCCCGGTGCGGATAGGCCGAATGGCCCTGCACGCCATTGGCGGTCACATAGGCGGTCATGCTGCCGCGACGGCCGATCTTCATCATCTCACCCATCTCGTTCGGGCAAGTCGGCTCGCCCACCAGACAATGGGTCATCCGCTCACCCTGCCCGGCCATCCAGTCCAGGAGGGCACGCGTGCCATCCACCGATGCCCCTTCCTCATCGCCGGTGATGGCAAGGATCACCGCGCCATCGGGCGGAGTCTGACGCACGAAATCCACCGCAGCCGCAGCAAAGGCCGCGACGCCGGATTTCATGTCGGTCGTGCCCCGGCCATACATCCAGCCATCCACGACTTCGGCCCCAAACGGATCATGCGTCCAGGACGCGGCATCCCCCACCGGCACCACATCCGTATGTCCGTTGAAGCCAAAGCTGCGGTTGGCCCCGGGCAGGCCCCAGCGAGCGTAAAGATTTGGCACGCCGCCGCGATCCACCCTTGTACAGGCAAAGCCCGCATCGGCCAAAAGCCGTTCCAAAAGGACCAGCGCCCCACCTTCGGACGGTGTGACCGACGGGCAGCGGACCAAATCCGCCGTCAAAGCAACGGGATCGACAGGAATGTGCATGGCAGCCTCCACAGGGGTGCAGCACGAATATCGGCTTGGCGCGCGCCCTGCAACCGCAAGCATTTGTTGCGCCAGCGCCACAGAGCGCACGACGCAAAACACACACCCGACAGAATGGGGCCAAAAGAGGGATGACTTACGGCGAAAGTCTGGTAACGCTTAACAAAATTACAAGTCCCCGAGGCAGGGCAGAGCAGGGTCAACGCACCCAACCAAAAATCGCACCGGCAGGCACTCGCCTGACCGAAACGATGCTTTGTCTTCAAGGGGTTGGAGGCAGTGTTGGCGACGGGCGCAGAGCTGAACTATAGTATCAACGCATCCGCGACTGCGATGGCGAATGCAATGTTCGGCAATGGCGTGACGGTGGTCGGGGCAAGCTACACCGGCCCGAACTACAGCTCGGCCACGTTCACCAATGGCAACCTGTCTCCGGGCGTGCTTCCCAGTTCTTCCGGGGTGATCCTGTCAACGGGCGACGTGCGCAGCTTTACCCAATCAGGCGGCGATCCGAACCGCAGCACCGGCACGTCGATGGACACCACAGGTGTCAACAACAACAGCCAATTCAATGCAATCGCAGGGCGCACCACTTATGATGCGGTGTGGATTGACGTGGATTTCATCCCGACCGGGAATGTCATGGCCATGCGGTTTGTCTTCAGTTCGGAAGAATATCCGGAATATGTGAATTCGAACTTCAATGACGTGATGGGCGTCTGGATCAATGGCGCGTATGTGCCGCTCACCATCGGAAACGGCACATCCTCGATCAACAATATCAACCCGTTGACACAACCGAACCTGTTTACCGACAACACGACCGATGCCTATAACACCGAAATGGACGGGTTTACCGTGACTTTGACCCTTACCATTCCGGTGAATGCCGGCGTGGTGAATACCATTCGGATCGGGATCGCCGATACGGGCGATGCGCAATACGATTCGAACCTGATCATCGTGGGCGACAGCATCCAGACCGTGCTGGTGGCGCAAGACGATGTAGATACGATGTTCGCCACCGGCGAAAAGACGATCGACGTTCTGGCCAACGACATTTATCAGGGAACCGGGTCGCTTACGATCACCCAGATCAACGGGATGAACGTCGTCGCCGGGCAGATCGTCACGTTGCCGTCTGGCCAGCAGGTTCGGCTTAACGCCGATGGAACGATCACGGTCATCGGCAATGGTGATATAGAACAGGTCAATTTCACTTACACGGTTGCGTCATCAACCGGAGGCAATCTCGATACCGGACTCGTCAAGCTGACGACGGTTCCGTGCTTTGTGGCCGGGACGATGATCCTGACAGCAGGCGGGGAATGTCCAGTCGAATCGCTGCGGCCCGGCGATCTGGTGATGACAAAAGATGACGGTCCCCAGCCTTTGCGATGGATCGGGCGGCGGACGGTGCCCGCCACAGGCGCGCTGGCCCCGATCGAGATCCGCGCCAGAACCTTTGGTGATCACCGCCGTCTTCTTGTCTCGCCGCAACATCGCGTGCTTTTGCGCGACAGTCTGGCCGAGTTGCTGTTCGGAGAAACCGAGGTCCTGGTGGCCGCCAAGGATCTGGTGAACGGACGATCCGTGCGCATTCTGGAAGGTGGCACCGTGGACTATGTCCACCTGCTGTTTGATCGCCACCAGATCGTGTCTTCCGACGGGCTTGCGACTGAAAGTTTTTTGCCGGGGCCACAGGCAACCCGGAATTTCGAAGCCGAAATCATCGAGGAAATCCAGACGATCTTTCCCGAAATTGATCTGCAAAGTGGCAATGGTTACAGCCCCGCCGCGCGGCGCACGTTGAAGGGCTTCGAAGCGCAGCTTCTGTTCGCTGTTGGCGCAAAGGCAGCATGACCGATGACGGATTGGATCGCCTTGTCCGACATGACGCTTCCCGAAGGAAGCCGTTTGCCTTTGGAACAGGGCCTGTTGATCTGTGAAATCGCCCTGCCGCTGGTGCAGGCGACGGTTTTGCTGGAATGGCATGACGATATCGGAACGCAACGCACGGTTTCAGTGTTTGCCGATCCGCAGGCAGGTATCGTGCTTTTGCATCGGGATGGCCGCACCGTTCGGCGCCATGTATTGCCTGGCCCCTTGCCGTTCGGATTTGGCACCGCACGGATCACATATGGCTGGAATCGCCAGACCGGGCGCTGGACGATGACCTTTGGCCGCATAGGGCTTGGCGAGGAATGCAAACAGTCTGGAATTGGCCCCATTGCCTTTTCCACCCACGAACTTTCTGCCTTGTGCCGCCGCGACGGGGCGGCGCTGCGGCATGTTTCGCTTTTGTGGTTTGGCGTCACACTGGGGGCGGTACCGCCCGAGCGCGCCCCTTGGCTTGGCTTGCGAACACCCGTTGATACGGCCCGTGGCCCGGTGGCAGCCGGTGCCTTGCGCCCCGGCGATCTGGTGCATACCGCCGACAATGGATTGCAACCGGTCTTGCGCGTTAAACGTTTGCGCCTTCCCGGCCGGGGCAGCTTTGCCCCAGTGATCCTGCGGGCGCCGTTTTTGGGTCAAGGCAGCGATGTGTTGATGTCTGCCGACCAGTTGATTGCCATGAACGGGGCCGAGGTCGAATACATGTTCGGCGTCGAACAGGTTCTGGTGCATGCCGGAGCGCTAGCCAATGGCACAATTGCCCGCAGCGATGGACGTCAGGCATCCATAGATTGCGTGTCGGTCGATCTGGGTTTGCCGGAACTGATCCG
>JBKBOF010000045.1:0-20057 GCA_046294955.1 Paracoccaceae bacterium | reverse complement strand
GACCCCGCTTGATGCCCGGCCATGTTGAAATAGCTGTGGTTGACCATGTTCACCACCGTAGGCGCGGTGGTGTCTGCCTCCATCGCGATCCACAGCCGGTTGTCGGCGTCCAGCGCATAGCGCACCGACATCGTCAATTGACCCGGATAGCCCATTTCGCCATCTTCGGCACAGGCCGTCAACGTGACTGCGCGATCCGTCGCGTGGTCGATCCGCCAGTGCTTGCGATCAAAGCCGTGTTTGCCGCCGTGCAGATGCTTTGTCCCCTCATTGCAGTCCAGTTGCACCTCTTGGTCGGGCAGAGAGAAGCGCCCGCCCGCAATCCGGTTGGAATAGCGCCCGCATGTCGCGCCGAGATAGGTTTTCGATGCCGCATAGCCTTCGGCGCTGTCATGGCCCAGCACGATGTCGGCAATCCTTCCGGTCCTGTCCGGCACACAGAGTTTCGCAAGGCGTGCTCCATAGGTGACCACGCTGGCCACCGGCCCGCCGCCCCCCCCCAGCGTCACCGCCATAACATCCTCGCCGTCGACCCGCCCGAAATGTTCCACAGTCGCCATCGCCGTCGGTCCCCCCTGTCCAATGGATCGAAACATGCGGCGCACGGGCAAAAAGTGCAATCTCGAAGCCGCGCCAGAGCACACGAGGTTTGCGATGCAATGGCTTTGGATGGCTGGACTTTTTATCAACCGCTCGCTTTGGCACAGGCGGGCGCAACCAGAGCGTTATCGCGATTCAATCAATTCTCGTGCGAATCGAGTATTTTTAGGGTAGCTTTTATCAATTAAACGCAATTTTATTTCACAGGTGTGTCATGCGGCTGCTCTCGCACTTCGTCGTCACAAGTCTTTTCGTTTCTTGCCTTTCGTTTGCCCATACCGGTTGGGCGCAAGATGTTCCGGCGTCCCAGCCGTTGAAATGCGTTCCCGTGCATGATGTGGTGAACGACGCCGATGCTGCGGCTGGGATCTTGGGTCAGCCCTACAAACGCACAATCTGCGCCGATGTAGCTGCGCTGGATCAGATGTTGGTCTATAACCGCTTTGGCAGTTTCAACCCGTTTGGCATGATCTATGCCCTGCGCCGTGATCTGGTTCCGGCCTCGCAAAAGCCCGCCCTTCTGACGGCCGATGAATGTGACGCGACGCTGGGCACGGAAACACAGACCGGCCAACTGTCGCCGGGGGATGTGCGACTGAAGGACTGCAAGCGCCCGCGCCCGCTGGTCCTGCGCGCCAATGTGGGCGACATCCTTCACGTCCGGATGGCCAATCTGCTGACAAAGGCGGTGCCGGACCTATCCCGTGACTTCTGTGCCGCGCCTGTCGATCGCGGGCAAGATTTTGCCAAAATCCGCAAGAGCGTGTCGCGGGGCGATGATCTGCAAGTCAATCACGGGGAAAAGTTGTGCCAGACCGGGGTATCGTCGTCTTCGGCCCCTGATGGCAACTGGCCCAGCGAACGCGGATTGAACTTTGCCGTTCAGGGTATGTCGGTGTTTGGCATGGCCAATGGCGCGGTTGTCGCGCCGCACGACGCCTGCCTTGGGCTGGGGTCGGTGCCTTCTGGCGCGGCGGTGGACTGCTATTACCGGGTGGACCGCGAAGGCCCGTTCTTTCTGGCGTCAACGGCGGCACCGTCCGGTGGGCAGGGGGATGGCGGGTCGATCACGCACGGGTTGTTCGGTGCGGTCATGGTGCAAAACACCGATACCGAATGGTTCCGCAGTCAGGTAACGACCGGTGCCTTCCGCGCCGTCTGGCCCGAAGGAGAGGCGCGCCATTCCGTCAAGGATCTGCGCGGGCTGGATGCCTATCGTGACACTCTGAACACCGGCGCTCTGGCCAATCTGTTCCGCCCGGCAGGGATAGGCGCAAACCGCATCGACGCCACCCACGCCACGATCCGCGACCGCAACGCCGAAAAAACCCCGATCCTGAACATGCTGCGGCAGATTGGTGATCAGGCCTTCGATCTGGTCCACTCTGATCTGAATGCGATCATCTACACGCCGAAGACCGAAACCGCCGAGCCGACATCGTTCCGCGAATTCGGAGTGTTCTTTCATGACGAGATCAAGGCGTTCTACACCCGCAATTTTGATGAACTGGCGCAGTATGACCAACTGGCGGGTGCACGCGATGGCTTTGCCATCAACTACGGCGCCTCTGGCATGGGCACGATGCTGTTGGCCAACCGCAAGGGGATTGGTCCGGCCGCCAATTGCGCCGAATGTCTGTATGAAGAGTTTTTCCTGACCTCATGGGCCAATGGCGACCCGGCGCTGCTGGAGCATTACCCCGACGATCCGTCAAACGTGCACCATTCCTATCTGAACGATGCGGTGGTCTATCGCAATTTCCATGCCGGGCCCAAGGAAACCCATGTGTTCCACCTGCACGCCCATCAATGGTTTGCCGGTAACGATAAGGGCAGGGGCGCCTATCTTGACAGCCAGACCGTTGGCCCGCAGCAGGGATTTTCCTATCACATCACCGGCGGCGGGCTGGAGGTGTATCACCCGTCCGGCACCCCCGGCTTGCCGGGGTGGTACGAAACACTGGGGTCGGGCAACCGCAACCGCACCGTGGGGGACTCGATCTTCCACTGTCATCTCTATCCCCATTTCGCCCAAGGCATGTGGGAGCTCTGGCGCGTGCATGACGTGCTGGAAGACGGCAGCCGCAAATTGCCGGATGGGCAGTGGACCCCCGGCTTTTCCATCGCGGAAACCCCGGATCGCGGCAAAAAGCGTCCTGGTTCGGTTGACCATGCCACGGGCCGGCTTATTGACGCGGCCCAAAGCGGGCTTGCGGGCAGCGCCATCGGCACCCCGGTGCCCGCTCTTGTGCCCCTGCCGACCGAAGCCTGGCCGTTGTTGCCCAGCTACCCCAAGGATGTGGCGGTGCTGGATGCCGCCGGCTTGGTGAAGGCCGATCCGGTGGATGAGGTCAACACCTTCCCCGGATACCCCTATTACATCGCCGCCAAACCGGGCCATCGCCCGCCGCAGGCCCCGATGGATATCGCCCGGGCGGTAGACGGCAAGGCGACGCCGGACGATGCCACGGATGATCTTGTGACCAACGACTATCTGGATGGGGGCCTGCCGCGTCACGTTCTGCTGGATGGCAGCATCCGAAAGACCCCGTTCTCGATCAATGCGGTACAAGCCACGCTTGACTGGGGCACGCAGCAGGCCAAGGAAACGGCGCTCGCGCAGGTGGTGGCCAAGGCACTGGCGTTGGGTGACATGACCATGTCGCTGGAAGCGGTCGAAGTGGAACTGATCGACTACGACGGATCGCCGCTTGAAAAGGCCGCGATGGCGTTTCATTCCGACGGTGCGGGGCTGGACTTGCGCGACGCGACAGGTGCTTCCGTAGGCCAGACGGTGGGCGAGGGCACCTATCCATCTCTTGCATCGGGCAACAGCGCTGTGCCCTTTGCGGTCAATGGCGCTGCTCCCAAACCGGGGGCGCCGTTTGCCGACCCTTGCGGCGGGCCGAAACTCGCGCTCAACGGTGGCAGTGGCGGGGGGCTGTTCGATCCCTTGGTGCAGACATCGCCCGGTCAGGGCACCTACTTTCCCGATCCGGCCTTGCTGGGCTATCGCCGCTACGAAGGCTCGGCCGTGCAGCTTGACATGGTAACCAACCGGGCAGGCTGGCATGATCCGCAAGCGCGCATCAATGTGCTGACCCAGCAATCGGATGGCTATAAATCCGGGGGTGGCCGCTGGTCGCCCAAGGTTTCGGCCGATGAACAGCCCTTCTTTTTCCGGGCTTTGTCGGGCGAATGCATCGAATTCCGTCATACGAACGAATTGCCGCACAAGCTGGAGCTGGACGATTTTCAGCTGCGCACCCCGACAGATACCATTGGTCAGCACATCCATCTGGTAAAATTCGACGTCACCGCGTCGGATGGGTCGGGCAATGGGTTCAACTATGAAGATGGCACCTTTGCCCCGGACGAAATCGCCCACCGGATCTGCGCTGCCAAAAATGTGGAAACACACGGGTCTGCCGCAGTGCCGGTCGGCGATCTGATCACAGGCACGCGCACAAGCGGTGCCCTACAGATCCGCGAAGAGACCGGGCTTTGCAGCTTTCACGATGGGGCGTGGCACGTGTCTGACACGTTCTACGACAAGATCTGGCGGCTGCCATTGACCAAGCACCGGACCCTGTTTCAAACCACCACGCAACGCTGGTTTGCCGATCCGATCCTGTCGGATCTGCGCGGACCGGGACAGCCGGGGCCGACGGCTTCGGGCGATGCGCGCCACGACCGTACCCTGCGCACCGTGTTCAGCCACGATCACTTCGGGCCGTCCTCGATTCAGCAACACGGGTTTTACACCGCTCTGGTGATCGAGCCGCACACGGCCGAAATCTGTGCCCCCGACGACCCGAACGATTGCACCGCAGTCCGTACGGACGACCGCCTTATCCTGGCCTCGGCCAAGGATGTCGGTGCGCGCAAGATCCTTCGTGATAACCGCCCGGTTGTCTCACATGCCGGGGACGGTGCAGTTTCGCAGGACTTCCGCGAATTCGCATTGGCTGTCGCGGATTTCGCCCTGCTTTATGATCCGCGCAATACCGCACCAGTTTCGGCAGTTCTGGACAGCTTTGGAGCAGGCAGCGCACCTACATCGGATTTCGCAAAAGGCATGGGCACGCTGTATTGCGAGGGGATCCATTCGCAAAGCCCCGTGACGATGCAGACTGTTTGCGGATCGAACTTTTCGCAGGCTTCGGGGATTTGGTTCTCGGGCGGCAATGTGCCTCCGGCATGGACAGCGGCAGGGCGTCCCGACGATTTGGGCACGCACAAAACCGATCTGGCGCAACCCTTGCTGGACGTCGCCGAGGTGGCGACAGCGCGCTATGACGATGGCACGGTCGATTTCAAGGACCTGACCCTGGGCGATCAATTGGTGCGCTGGCGCCGGATGGCGGCGGGCTATCAAGGTCACGACCCCAAGGCACCGATGGCACGTCCGGTATCAGCCCCCCAGCGTCCGGAAAGCATTTCGGTCGATCATCACGATCCCTATCTGGTCAACTACCGGGGCGAGCCGCTGCCGTTGCGCCTTGGTGCCGACAGCAGCAACTCGCCCGATTGTGCCTTGCGTGACCCGTCCCATTGGGTTGCTGGCCTGCAAATCGGGGTCACCGAACGTTGCGAGATTTCAAAGGTTCGGACCGGGGGCATGGGCGATCCGGCGAATGTGTTCGTTTCGACAGCGACCGCAGACGGCACGTCGCCCATGCACGGCGACCCTGCAGTCTTGCCGATCGTCACCAATGAAAACGACTCGGTGATGATCCGACTGATTCAAGGTGCGCAAGAGGTTCAGCACAGCTTCACCATCGAAGGCTATACTTGGCCGCGCAATCTGGACCAATCCTTCCCGGCGGATCTGCCGCGCATGGACACCGGCATGCCCCGCTCCACCTTGGTGGCGGCCTGTCAGGACAGTCCGGCCCTGGCGGGCGGTCTGCCCATAGCCCGTGCCGGACGGCCGGAGGAATACAAGACTTGGTTGAAACAGGGTCTGGGCGCCTTTGCACCGGGCAGCGATGCGCTGGATTACTGGACAAAATTCGAGGTGTTGCTGGCCAGTTGTTTCAACGCCGAAGGGCGAGTGGCCGCCCAGGAAATCGGCATTTCGGAACATTTCGAGTTTAGCGCTGCCTATCTGCACGACAGCAACATCGAAGGTATCGGTGGCGGCAAGATCAAGGCTTTGTCTCGGATGAAGCGCAGTCCGGAAGACACGGAAGAGGTGCGTCTGCGCCATGATATGCTTGAGACTTTGGCCAGTCTGAAGGACGTTCTGCGCAAGGCCGATCCGTCAGACAGTCTGGTACATTTCGGATCGACCGATGCGCTTTGGAACGGGGCATGGACTGTGCTGCGGGTGCATCCCACAGCGACACGCCGGTTCCGTCCAGACTATGTGGGCGACGTGCGCCGCGCAATTTCCGCTTTGGATCAGGCGCTTGCCCGCGACATGTTCGATGAGGCACGGCTTGGGAATATGGAAATCGAGAACGGTTCGGAAACGGCCGATGTGCAAGAGAGGCAATTGGAGGAAGCCATTGATGCCCTGCGCCGGGGGCGGGAACTGTTGTTTTCCCCGATCTTTGCGCCAGGGCCAGAACAGCAGATCGTGCCACCGGTGTCGGACGCCCCCTTGCCAATTCGCAGCCTTGATCTGCAACCGCCTGCCGCCTTGCGGTTCAATCCGCACCCCTTGCTCAACCCCTATCTGACTCACAAACGCCTGACGGAACTCTCGCGTCAACGGCTGGCCGATACGGTGTTTGAACCGCAATTGCGGGCCCAATGTGACCCTTCGGCACCGCGGGTCTATACCGCCATTGTGGCCATCGAGGCGCGCAGCGTGTTTGTCGGAGAAACGAAATATTCGTCCGTCCTGCGCGATCCTGACGGGCTGTTCTTTGCAGTTGTGGACCCGCGTCGATTGGTCAACAAAGGCGATCCCGAAGCCGTAACGCCCGCGAAGCTGGATGATCCGAGCAGTTGGGAAAACATCCTGTTCCCGGATGTGGTCGCAGAAATCCAGCGCGTCTATGACCGTCCCGAACCCATGGCGCTGAACGTCAAGGCCGGTGATTGCGTGCATGCGGTCTGGCTGAATGCGCTGCGCGGGACCGGCAAACAGGGTCGGTTGCGCGATCTGGTCGGAGATGCCCCGATGCCGGGGATCACTTCGATCAACGTTGATGTGGACTGGTCGGGCGAGGGCTCTGAAAACCAACCCATTGACTTCACTGGGACGTCCCGGGCTGACGTTGCCCCTTCCAGCCGGGTTGCGGTCAGCTTTCCGCTACCGCTGATGGACCGCGAAAGCAGTTATGCGCGGCCCTATGGCGTCAACCCGGTCTGGTCGCTGGCGAGCGCGGGGACGGGTGATCCCGCCACCCTCATGCTCTCGATCGAAGACCGGGCCGACCGCGCCCACAATGAACGCCGCGCCCAGATCATGATGACGCAATTCTATGCGGGCCGGGCGATTGGCACGCCGGTCCAACGCTCGCCTTGGATGCTGTTGTCGTCGCTTTCTGTGTCGGGCAACGACAGTGATCTTGGCCAATTGCGCCAAATCACGCAAGGTTTGCCCTTGGATCTGCGGACGCTTGATCTGGACCGGGTGACGGCACTTGGACTCAATCGTTCACTTGTGACGAACATCCTTCGCCCCCTGCGTTCCGACCCGTCGGTCGGCGGACTTCTGACGCTGTTGGAAAGTTGGTCAAAAGAACGGTCCGAAGCCTTGATGGTGGCTCAGGAATCTATTCTGCGCGTGATGCGGTCCGACCGCACATTGGCAGGGCACTCCCTGACCTTGGGCGAGGCGGTTCCGGTCGCGGACCTGCTGCCCCTGATGGTCAGCACCCCAAGGACGTTGGCAGGCGAACATGCCGCGGCGGTTGGCGGCGTGGTGCGTGGGCGGTCGTTCCGCCAGGACCAGTTGTGGAGCCACCCTGTCACCCTGAAGTCCGATCTGGCCAAACTGCTGGGCTTTGCGGCCACCCCCGAAACGGTGGATATCGCGCTTGTCGATCTGGAGGCTGCACTAGCCGCCAGATTGTCAGACCCGGAACGCGCGGCACTCGCCAAGGTCATCGACGTGCTGGACATTCGGCTGAACGATTTGGAGGCGCGGCTGGACGGCTTGGTTGCCAGCCTGCCGATAACGCAAGAGATCTTGCGCACAATTGCTGCGCTGGATGTCCACTTCATTCCCTATGCGTTTGGAGCGTTGCCGGTGAAATCCACCGGCGATGTCATCGGGCATGGCGCGCACGGCCTGTTCGGGGCGATCACGGTTGTTCCGGCCGGTGCAACCATATCCGAAACCCGTGTCCTCCGCCGAGCGTTGCGTGCTCAGGGAAGGGTGTTCTGCCTATCGCCAAAGGCGTTGGTCGGACGGCTGGACGATATCGGGGTTGGCGCGATCCGCACGTCACCGTTTGTGCAGCGACCGGATGTTTTGCGGCCGGATTTCGAAAGGGTGATGCCGATCGCAAACTGTCAGGATTTCGTGATGGCGCCGGATCCCGAACGCAAATCGAACCTGCCGATGTGGACCGCGCAACTGACCACCCCGGGCGCGGACGGCACGATGCATCGCATCCGTCAGTTCACCCTGTTCTGGCAAGACGGGCTGAACCTGCGCGACGACGTCACAAAAGACAAGCACCTGTTGGGGAAGGCACCGTGGATTACCCGCCCCCGCAAAGACCAAAAGCTGGTCACTGATTGCAAGATCTGCGACGACAGCTATGACCTTGGCGAAAAGGGTGTCAGCTACCGCAGCGAACCGTTCCACATCCGGTTGCGCAGCGCGACGCAGCACCCGGAAAGCCATTACAACCTGAACGCCTATCCGTTCCCAAGCCCGTTCTTCCGGCTGAAATCCAGTGAAACCGGATCGCCCTTCGACGCACCGATCCCGGTTCTGCGGGCCGAGGAAGGAGAGGAAATCACGGTGCATGTCGTCCATCCCGGCGGCCGGGCACGGCAGCGGGCCTTTGTTACCATCGCGCAGGATTACGACGATCTGTTCCACGGGTTTGGCTTCCCCCGTGGCGCGCTTCTTGCACCGGGAAAGGCGATCACCGCGCAGATGCTGCGCCAAGCGTCAGTCGGCTGCTACTTGTGGTTCGACGGTCCGGCGCAGACCCGGGCTGGCGGCACATGGGGGCTGATCGACGTTGTGGCCAAGGGCGAGATCCGCAATCCGGAGGCCACGAGTTGCGCGACTGACCGGCGGGGGATCAACCGATGACAGGCGGGGTTCCGGGCCTCAGCCTTGCGGCAAGCCTAGTGATGCTGCTGGTCATGCCATGCCCTTTGCAGGCGCAGGACACAACAGAAGCCTTGCGCGCGGAACTGACGCTGTCGGACCCGCAGACGGGGCAGGTGGTCCATGCGCAGGTATCCCGTCCGGTCCGGATCACCGTCAACCTGACCGACGTGGTGACAGGGCAATCGCCCAGGGGTCTTGTCCCCCGGTTTTTCGCCCGGCCCTTGGGGGCGGGAGCGCCAAGCTGTGAACAGACCTCCCGCGCCTTTCGCGCAACCGGGCGCGTTCCGGCCGGGGCAGTTGATTTTGGCACGCCGCTTCTGGTGACCGAAACCGCGGATGGGGCTATTGGTGTCGCAGATCCGAAGCTGAACCTGCAAAGCGCCAATATGCTGGCCGCCTTTCGCCCCGACAGCCCCAGCCGAGGGCTTGCTGCCGACCCGGTTCGCGGCCGCTTGATCGTTGCGGAGCCCGTCACTGGCACAGTATCGGCTGTGCCGGTGACGGGGGGCACGACCGAGGTTCTGCTTGCCGGATTGAACCATCCGCACAATCCTGTCGTGGTGGATGATATCCTGCATATTGCGGTTGATGGGGGTCTGCTTCGCCTGCTCTTGGCCGGGGGCGCCCCCGAGACGATTTCCTTGAGCACGGCCGGGCCGGTAAATGTGCGGGTGGGCGGTGACGGTGTGCTGGTCTTCGCCACGTCGGGGCAGGTCTGGGCCGCAGGGGATGCGCTTGATCTGGCGGAACCGATTGTCGATGCCACATTTGCCGGGCCGGGGGCGGTGCTATCGGTTTCTGGCGCAGGAATGGATGCCCGTCTGACCTATCTCGATGCGCCGGACGCGCCGGTCATGATGCCGATGGGCCGTGCGTTTCAACGGATTTCTGCCGATCCTCAGGGAAAGATTGCGGTGGCATGGAGCCCCGGTGACGCGGCATTCGCACTGATGGATCTGGCAATCGGGCAGACCGTTCAGGCCGGGGGGCTGGCGAACGGAACCATTGCCGAGGTGCAGATTTTTGGCGAGATGGCCTATCTTCTCAGCCTTGATGGAGGCTTCGTCGGGGTGATCGCCCTGTCATCGGTGCGGTCGGGCGAGGCTGTGGCGATGTCACGGGTCCTGTTGGGGCCGACCTCGGCACCTGTCCTGCCCATGGACCCCGAGACCGAAGATCAGGTTCAGACCCGTCTTTTGGTGCCGATGGGCAGCTTCGGACCGATGATGGCCGTGGTGCCATCGGTGCAGACGGCCTTTACACTGGATCCGGTGATGGCCTTGAACGGTCAGCCGCCGATGGACGGCACGCGCCTGCGCGGTGGGGTTCCAGTGCGGGTGATATCCTACAACAGAGGATTTGCGGAAACGGCCAGCGGGCGGTTTCAGTCGGCATGGGCGTTTTCGGCAGGTCCGTGGGAGTTGGTCGTCACCACCGGTCCGGCGGGTTTCTCGGCCTGCCTGCCTTTCGACGTGGACGGGCTAAGACCAGAGGCGGGCGAGGTCGCCGTGCGCCTGTCGGGCCATCCCCAACGCGTGACCGCAGGCCAGACGTCCAGCCTGTCCTTGCGCTTTGTCGATGATCACGGGGCCCCGGTTCGGGTCGGCGCGGCCGATTTCGTCGTGCCCGCGCTCGGTTCTGGCTGGCGCGAAACATACCGCGCCGTGCCGCAAGGCGATGGGTCGCTACGGCTTGACCTCACCTTGCCGCATGCTGGTCCTTTCGCGGTCCAGCCGGTATCGCTACCGCCCGGTCTGCGGCTGCGGTCGGCGCTTGTCATCGACGCCGAGGTGGCGCCGTGATGCGGGCTGTCGTCCTGACCTTTTGTGTGGCGCAGGCCGGTGCACCCGTTCTGGCCGAGGATTTTTCCGATGGCCGCTTTCATCCCCCGAAGATTGCGTTGACGGACCAAGCCCACCAACCGCGCGATCTGCGCGACGTGTTTGCGGCAGGGCCCGTGGTGATGACCTTCGCCTACACCACATGCGAGACGATCTGCCCGTTGGGCAACGCCGTGATGGCCGAGATCGACTCGCTGGCCGCTGCCGACGTGACGCTTGTAACCGTGACCATAGACCCTGACACGGATACACCGGCACGAATGGCCCGTGCCGCGCGCGAGATGGCGGCGTCGCCGCGTTGGCT
Source organism: Paracoccaceae bacterium (assembly GCA_046294955.1). Classification (GTDB taxonomy): domain Bacteria; phylum Pseudomonadota; class Alphaproteobacteria; order Rhodobacterales; family Rhodobacteraceae; genus Pseudotabrizicola. The sequence continues at coordinate 9,061 of JBKBOF010000045.1, read as the reverse complement.
TTGGCTGACGGGAGACAGCGTCGATATCCGCCGCCTGCTGGATGCGGTGGATGCCCCCAAAGGCCCGATCGAGCTGCATGACCCGATCTTTGTGGTGGCCGATCCTGATCGCCGGACCTACCGACGCAGTCTGTCCTTGCCGGACGTGTCAGAAATTCTGGCGCTTTTGGCTGGGGGATAGATGCGCAAGAGCGCCGTTCTGGCCTGTCTGGTGGCTTTGGCCGCAACGGCATCGGCTGATCCTGCCACGGATCCCGGGCATGCGATGTTCACCGGACAGGCCGGACCCGCGCAGCTTCATGTCTTTCCCTGCCATCGCTGCCATGGCCGCGACGGTCGCGGGGGGGTTGAAGGTGCGGTGCCCGACATTGCGGCCTTGGCCGTGCGCTATGACCCCGTCAGTCTGCGCAGGGCCTTGGCGGGCGGCACCGCTGCGGATGGTCGTGCCTTGTCACGCCTGATGCCGCGCTATGCTGTGACCAAGGCGGAAACCGAGGCGCTGCTTGGCTATCTGTTGGATGTGCCCCGGCGCGAAAGACGCGGCGTGTTGCCAGCCACAGTGCGGTTTGCGGTAATGACCGACAGGGACCCCGATTATCCTGCGCTGTTGCGCGCGGCTGTGCTGGCGCAGGTGCCGCAGGGACGGCTGCATGGACGCACAATTGAATTTGTGCGCTTTGACAATCTGACCTCTGCCGAAGCCGGGGCTTTGGCACTGGTCGGCCCACCGTCCGGTGTGTCCGTATCGCAGGCCGCAGCCCTTGGGTTGCCGATCCTGTTTCCGCGCCTTTGGTTGACTGGTGCTGAAGACGCCAGCCTTGTCCGGGGGTTGACGGCGACACGGCAGGATGTGGCCGCTGCCATTGCCGCCGATCTGCGCGCGCAGGGTCTGACCGGCTTTGCCCCGTCCGCGGGTCTTGATGGCAACCTGTTGGACGACCTACGGCTGGAATTGGGCCCGCACACCGATCCGCGTGTGCGGGTGCTGACCGGTCTGGTCGCACCGGCGGCGCTGCCTGCTGATACTCCGGCGATTGCCTATCTTCTGCCGCAGGCCATGGCGCAAGCGATGGCATGGCAGGCGGCGGGATGGCAGGTGCGACTGGTGCTGGATGCACCGGGACTGGTGGACAAGATGCGCGTCCAAGGCATGACCCCGTCAGAGGCCCATGCCACCATGTCCGCGACGCTGCTGGTGGGGGCCTTGCGCGCCGCAGGGCGAGATCTGACGCGCCGGAACATGATGGATGCGTTTGCCCGCGTGGATCTGTCGGGTCTGTCGCTGGACTATGCCGCGATCCCCCTGACCGGAACCGCTGAGGTGGCGATCCTACCACTGGACTGACCGCGCTGCCGCCATCTTGTCAATGGACGGCCAAATCCGGTTGGCCGCAGTCTGCTGTTGACCTCTGCCGGGGTGTGATGTCCAATCCCGGCGTGTTGGCTAAGCTGGCCAAATTGGGGGATTTGCGATGAAATACAGAACACTGGGCCGCTCGGGACTGAAGGTTTCCGAAATTGCCATGGGCACGTTCACCTTTGGCGGTGTTGGCGCCTTTGGCCGCGTTGGAAATCAAGGCGTACCCGAAGCGCGGCGTCTGGTCGATCTGTGCATCGACCATGGTGTGAACGTGTTTGACTGCGCCAACATGTATTCCTCGGGCGTGGCCGAGGAAATTCTGGGCGAAGTGCTGGAAGGGCGTCGGGATCGGGTGCTTGTGACGTCGAAGGCCCGGATGAAGATCGGGGATGGCCCGAATGACGAAGGCACCAGCCGGTTTCACCTGATCCGCGAATGTGAACGCAGTCTGAAGCGTTTGCGCACCGATCATATCGACATCTACTACATGCACGAATGGGATGGCACGACCCCGGTCGAGGAAAAGATGGCCGCGCTGGATACCTTGGTCCAGCAGGGGAAAGTGCGCTATGTCGGGTGTTCGAACTATTCCGGCTGGCATGTGATGAAGTCGCTGATGGCGTCGGATCGCGCGGGCCATGTGCGTTTTGTCACCCAACAGATTCACTACACGATCGAGGCGCGCGAGGCCGAATACGAGCTTATTCCCATTGGGGTCGATCAGGGCTTGGGCGGGCTGATCTGGTCGCCGCTGGCCGCTGGACTGTTGTCCGGCAAACACCGGCGCGGGCAACCCGTGCCCGAAGGATCACGGCAGGCGGCAGGCTGGACCGAACCACCGATCCGCGACGTGGAACGGCTGTATGACATCGTCGAAGTGCTGGTCAGCGTGGGGGACGCACATGGCGTTTCGGCCGCGCAGGTCGCCTTGGCATGGTTGCTCACACGACCCGGTGTGTCGTCTCTGGTCGTGGGCGGGCGGACCGAGGCGCAATTTACCGACAACATTGCCGCCGTCGATCTGACCCTGACCGCAGACGATCTGGCACGTCTGAACGATGTCAGCAAACCGCCGCTGATCTATCCCTACTGGCATCAGGGCCAGTTTGCACGGGCGCGGTTTTCCACCGCAGACTGGGCGCTGCATGACGGCAACGAACCGCCTGCGTGGTAGGTCAGTCCCGGCCCGCGATGGCCGCTGCAATCGCGGTCATCGCCATCATGCCGGGATCATCCATGCCGATGGTCTTTTCCCCGAAGATCCGTGCGCGACCGATTGTGGCGATCTTGCCGCGCATCTCGGCCTGAGCCGCCTTTGCCGCATCGGCTGCGGCTGTTGCCACCGCACCCGGATCGCCAAGCCCTTCCGTCGCGCGCGCGATGGCATCAAGGCTGTCCAGCACGGTCTTGCCGCCCAGGTCGGCCTTGCCGCGCGCCTGCATCGCATCGCGCGCCCCGGCAATGAGCGCCGATACCTCTGCCGCCTCGACCCCGGTCTTGCCGCGCAGGGTTTTGGCCATCGACATCAAACCGGTTGCCATCAAGGTGCCGTAGGATGATCCCGATGTCTTGGTGAACCCCTGCGCACAAGCCAGAAGCGCCTGGCCCAGATCGTCGGGCAATCCGGGGGCAAGGTCCGAAATCGCCCGCATTCCCCGCGTCATCGTTACCCCCAGATCGCCATCGCCAAGCGCACCGTCGGCACTGTTCAGCGCGTCAAAATCCCGCTCCATCGCGGCCGTCAGCCGTTCAATCGCGGCACGCAGGTTATTGACCGTCAGCGTCATTTTACACTCCAGAACGCACAGTCGCAGGGCGCGGTCAGGAAGCCTTCGAGTTCGGAATCGAGCTTGCACAAGGTAAAGGACACGCCTGCCATCTCCATGCTGGTGGCATAGCGCCCGACCAGAGGCATCACGATTGACGCCCCCGCCGCATCCAGCCGCGCCTTGACGATACGGTACAGGATATACAACTCCTCGGGCGGGGTCGCGCCAAGGCTGTTGACCATGATCGACACCCGGTCGCCCTTGGCCAGAGGCATGTCGGCCAGCAGTCGGTCCATCATTTCCTCAGCTATGGCGTCAGCCGGACGCAACTTGTCGCGCCAGACGCCCGGCTCGCCATGAATGCCCATGCCCATCTCCATCTCGTCTTCCGCGATGTGGAAGGTGGGCTTCCCCGCCTGTGGCACAGTGCACGATGACAGGGCCGCGCCCACCGACCGGCAGGCATCGGCCGCCTTGCCGGCCACCCGTGTCACCTCGTCCAGATCCAGCCCAGCCTCGGCTGCGGCACCTACGATCTTGAAGGCATAGACCATGCCCGCGACACCGCGCCGCTTGGCCGCTTCGGCCGGGGGCGCGCTTGCCACGTCATCGGCCAGAACCACCGTGGTGCAGCGGATATCTTCAAATTCCACCAGATCGCCGGCCATGTCGAAGTTCATGATATCGCCGCCGTAGTTGCCATACAGCCGCAACACCCCGGCGCCACTGTCAGCGGCACGGATCGCATCGGCCATCTGTTCGGCCGAAGGCGAGGCGAACACATCGCCAATCGCGCAGGCATCCAAAAGACCGGGGCCGACATACCCGGTGAACACCGGCAGATGGCCCGACCCACCGCCGGTCACAATACCCACCTTGCCGGGTTTGCCCGTCACCGCCCGCGCCACCACACGGCCCGAGTCGCCAGCCAGACGGTAGAATTCGGGATGCGCTGCGGTCAGGCCCGCCAGCATTTCGTCAACATAATCCACCGGATTGTTCAGGATCTTTTTCATTGGCATCTTCCCTTGTCAGCGGCGGGTCTTGGCCAGCCATGTGTTCACGATCATCACGAATATCAGCAGGGCGCCCCAGATCAGTTCGCGTGCAAAGTTCGACACGCCAACCATGTTCAGCCCCGACGACAGAAACTGCATCGACAGCACCGCCAGCACGACCCCGATCACCCGACCATAGCCGCCGTAGGGGTTCACGCCACCCAGAACCGCAATCAGCACGGCCAACAGCAGATAGCTGGACCCGTAATCGGCCTTGGCCGAATTGGCGCGGCTCATCACCACCATGCCTGCGATCGACGCCAAAGCCCCGGACAGCACATAGGTCTTGATCAGCATTGCGTCGATGTTGATGGCGGAAAAACGGGCTGCAAGGGGGTTGGCCCCATACATCCGCAGCTTGACGCCAAAGGAAGTGCGCGTCAGCAACAACGATATCGCGACCGCCAGCACACCGAACAGGATCAGTGGCGCCGGGATGCTCAGCACCTTGGCATTGCCGATCCACGCGGTTGCCGGCGGAAATCCCATCATGGCCGAGCCCCCGGTCAGCGCAATCGCGATTCCGGTGAAAATCAACCCCGATCCCAGCGTCGCCAGAATGGCGGGCAACCCCAGCAAAGCCACCAGAACGCCGTTGAACACCCCGGCAATCATTCCGATGCACACCGCCGCCGCCATGGCCAGCATCAGCACACCCACCCCGTCACCCGATCCGGTGACACGGGTCAGGATCGTCGCCGCGATGATGGCTGACAGGTTGGCGATACCCACCACCGAAAGGTCGATCCCGCCGGTCAGCATGGTCACGGTCATGGCAAGCGCCAGAATGGCAAATTCCGGAAACTGGAACGCCATCGAGGTCATGTTGTTCAGGCTGAGAAACTTGTCGGGCGACAGCGCCGACATCGCCAGGAACACCACCACCGCGATCACAGCCAACCGCCCCTCGGGCGAGGCGAACAACCGGCGGACCGGGCCTTGCGTCTGTGTCATGCCGACCCCCATCATGCCGCCCTCGCGGCGGCGCGTTTGGCCTGCCAGGCCGGAAGTCCGGTACCGATCAGGATCAGGATGCCAATGGCAATCGATTGCCAGGTTGACGGAATCCCAAGCACGATCAGGCTGTTGCGCACCAGAACGATCAAGGCCACCCCCAGCACCGTACCGGTCAGTGTGCCATAGCCCCCCGCCAGCCGCGCGCCGCCCAACACCACGGCGGCGATGACCGAAAGCTCCAGCCCGACAAGGTCGAAAGGGTTGGCCACCCGGGCCATACTGGCATGGATCACCCCGGCCAGACCGGCAAGGATACCGACATAGATGTAGATGAAGAACTGCACGCTGCGCACCTTGATGCCGATCCGTCGCGCGCTTTCCACCGACCCACCGATCGCAAAGATCTGCCGCCCCAGCATGGTGCGGTGCAGGATGAACCATGTCAGCACGATCACCACCACCGTCACCGCAACGGCGGCATGCAAGGTGTAGAATGACCCGTCGGCGTTTTCGCCGCGCAACAGCATCATGCGCCCGAACTCGCGCATGCCCGGCGGCAGGGTGGTGATCTGTTTCTGGCCGACAAAGGTCAGCATGAAGCCGCGAAAGATTGACAGCGTGCCCAAGGTCACGATCAGCGTCGGCAGACCCATGACCGCAATCAACACGCCGTTGATCGCCCCAAGACTGGCCCCCACCGCCATGCCAAAGGCCAATGCGCCCCACCATGGCATTGCCGGAAACACCGCGTTCAAAACCATGGCGGTGACATACATGGTGAAGGCGGCGACGGCAGTAAAGCTGACGTCGATCCCGCCAGAGATCAGCACAATCAGCGCCCCGACCGCAAAAATGCCCAGCACAATGCCGCCACGCAACAGGTCGGTCAGGGTTGCAATCGACAGAAAGTTTGGGTCGGACAGGGCAGCAAGTGCGCAGAACGCCACGATCACACCTGCCACAAGCGTTTCGTTCCGGGTCCAGTCAATCGTCATGACGCAAGCCTGTGCGCGAGATCTGTTTCCGTTATGTGCAGACTTGCTATTTCATCCACGATCTTTCCGGATTTCATCACCAGGATCCGGTGACAGGTGGACAACACTTCCGGCAGGTCGTCCGAGATTACGATGATCCCAAGCCCATGGGCCGCCAGATCGGCGATGATGCCGTGGATCTCGGCCTTGGAGCCCACATCGACGCCAACACTGGGGCCATTGAGTACCAGAACGCGCGGAGATCGTGCCATCCATCGTGCCAGAACCACGCGCTGCTGATTGCCACCCGACAACGACCGCACCGGCAGATCCGGGTTGGCGGTTTTGACCGACAGCCGCTTCAGCCAGTCGCGCGCCTCGCCAAAAAGACCAGCCATGTCCAGCACGCCACCTGCGCGGGTATGGGCATCCAGCCGCCCTATGGCGATGTTTTGCAAAATGCTTTGGGTCAGGAACAGCCCCTCGGTCAAACGGTCCTCGGGGACATAACCGATCCCGGCCGCCGCTGCGGCCACCGGGTCGCCAAGCAGAACGTCCTTCCCGTCCAGAACAATCCGTCCCCGGTCGGGGGACACCAGCCCGAACAACGCTTTGGCCAATGCCGTCCGGCCAGACCCAAGCAGGCCAGAGATGCCCAGAACCTCACCCGCATGAACCGAAAAGTTGACGTCGTCAAACGCGCCGGCCTTGTGCAGGCCCTCGACGCGCATCAACAGCGGCGCATCCTTGGCCAAGGGCGCGGGCGGTTGGGCCGCCACATCGCGGCCCGTCATGTGCCGCGTCAGCTTGGCGCTGTCAAAATCGGTCGCTGGTCCTTCGGCCACCTTTTGGCCATTGCGCAGCACGACCACCTTTTCGCATACCTCCAGAACCTCGGCCAGTTTATGACTGACAAACAGCACCGCGACACCATCGGACTTGAGCCTGCGGATGATGTCCAAAAGCACCCGAACCTCGCGTTCGGTCAGCGCGGTGGTGGGCTCGTCCATGATGATCAGACGTGCTTCGGTGGCCAACGCCCGAGCAATTGCCACAAGTTGTTTGTGCGCCACCGACAGGGTTTCGACTGTCGCATCCAGCGGAATGTCAACGCCGATGCGTTTCAGCGTCGCCTGCGCCAGATCGCGCACATGCGTCCGGCGCACCAGCCGCGACCCGGCACCGATTTCCGCCGAAAAGCCGATGTTTTCAGCCACAGTCAGATTTGGGAACAGGCTGAAATCCTGAAAGATCACCTTGATGCCCGCCTCGGCCGATGCACGCGGCGTCAGTGCGCCCTGCGTGATGCCCGAAAAGGCAATGCGGCCCGAGTTGGGCTGTTCTACTCCGGCAAGAATCTTGATCAGCGTCGATTTGCCCGACCCGTTTTCACCCGCCAGACACACTGCCTCGCCCCGCGCGATGGTAAAGCCCACACTGTCCAGCGCGGTGATCCCGGCATAGGTTTTGGTTACGCCGTCAAGCGCGACAAGTTCATCCGTCATATCAACCCTTCCCGTCCTGCGGCGGTAGGGGCGACCCGAAAGCCGCCCCGCACAAGACCCCGATCAGAAGGGATAGTCAGCCATGTTTTCCTTGTTCACGTTGACCCAAGCCTGACCGTAGATCACCTTGCCGTCCAGCTTGACGGCGTTGTATCCCGCCAGCCCAAGGTCCATGCCGTCGGTCACGGCCTCTCCGTTCATCACCATGGTCGCGATCTTGTTCATGGCATAGCCCGCGACCGACGGATCCCAGAAGCCGATGCCATCCACGGCGCCGGTTTCCAGATATTGCCCGGCAATCGATGGAAGCGACGTGCCGAACACGCACGTCTTGTCGCCAACGCCGCGTTCTTCCACCGCCAGTCCGATGCCCGCCACATCGGTCGAGGCCGAACCTTGCAGACCTTTCACATTCGGGAAGGCGCGCAGAACTTCTTGAGCCTTTTCATAGGCTTTCTGCTGGTCGTCGAAGGTTTCGTTCTTGTCGCCGACTATAACCATGTTCGGGTACTTCTCTTTCTGGTAGGCAATCGCGCCATCGACCCACTGATTGTGAGTCTGGCTGGTCAACGATCCGACAAAGACCGCATATTCGCCTTCGCCGCCCATGCAGGTGGCCATCTGTTCCATCAGGTTTGCGCCAAAGTCTTCGTTCACGAAGGCTTCAAGGTCATAGCTGGTGTTTTGCTGGCTTGCGGCTTCGTGGGTCACAACCGTAATGCCCGCATCCATTGCACGCTTCAGCACCGGTTCAAGGGCTTCGGGCGACATCGGCACCACAGCAAGCGCGTTCACGCCCTGCGCGATCATGTCTTCGATCAAAGCGGCCTGCTGTTGCGGGTCGGCCTGTGCTGGCCCCACCTGAAACGCATCATGGCCGGTGTCGGCGGCATATTGCTTGACGCCCTCTTCCATGCGGTTGAACCACTGGATGCCGGCAATCTTCACCACCGTGGCGATCTTCTTTGAGTCCTGCGCCATGGCGGGCATCGCCAGCATGGATGCCGTAGCGGCAAGGACGGCGAGTGTCTTTTTGGTCATCGTGTCTTTCCTCCCATTTGGTGCCCGTTCGGGGCGGCTCATTATGGACCACACAATATGCAATTTTTACAGCCATTCCAGAAATTTCCGCTGTGCCGTAAAAATATTTCATGTAATATCAGCATGTTAGTTCATCTTAGTGCAAAAAGAAACAACACCGCCTTTCGCAGGGAAAGTGCGGATCAATTCTGGCAGGCAAAATGCGTTCAGGCTTTGGCGGCTCTCCTTTTCTCGGGCTGGTCGGGGCTGGCCAACCGCAGCAACAGATCCGGTGCGGCATGCTGGGGCAGGTGCCCGGCGCCACGGATCAGGTGGATGGCAACATCAGGCGGCAGGTTCGCCACGTCGCGCCAATCAAGTATCCGGTCAGCGGTACCAAACAGGACCGTCACAGGGC
>JBKBOF010000044.1:0-20333 GCA_046294955.1 Paracoccaceae bacterium | reverse complement strand
ACCATGGGCTGACCAACATCGCGGTGCTGGAAAAGGGCTATCTCGGGTCGGGCAACATCGGGCGCAACACCACGATTGTCCGGGCGAATTACTTCTTGCCCGGCAATTCGGAATTCTACAGCCATTCCATGAAGCTGTGGGAAGGTCTTGAGGCTGATCTGAACTACAATGTCATGCATTCGCAGCGTGGTCTGATCAATCTGTTCCACTCGGACGGGCAGCGCGACGCCTTTGCCCGGCGCGGCAATGCGATGATCAACCAAGGCGATGACGCCCTTCTTCTGGACCGTGACGGCGTGCGCGAGGTGTTGCCCTATCTTGATTTCGACAACACCCGGTTTCCGATCTACGGCGGACTTCTGCATCCGCGCGGCGGCACCGCCCGGCATGATGCGGTGGCTTGGGGCTATGCGCGTGCAGCCGACAGGCGCGGCGTGGATCTGATCCAGAACTGCGAAGTGACCGGGATCGACATCGAAGCTGGCCGCGTCATGGGCGTGCAAACCACCCGCGGCGCGATCCGTGCGAAAAAGGTCGGCATGGTGGTGGCGGGTCGGTCTTCGCAGTTGGCCGCCATGGCTGGTCTGCGGCTGCCCATCGAATCCCACATCCTGCAAGCCTTCGTGACCGAGGGCTTGAAGCCGGTCATTGACCATGTGATCAGCTTTGGCATGGGGCATTTCTACATCAGCCAATCCGACAAGGGCGGGCTGGTGTTCGGCGGCGATCTGGATTTTTACGCAAGCTACGCCGCACGCGGCAACCTGCCGATGGTCGAGCATGTGATGGAGGCCGGCATGACTCTGATGCCGATGATCGGTCGCGCGCGGGTGCTTCGGTCATGGGGCGGCATCATGGACATGACGCCGGACGGCTCGCCCATCATCGACCGCACGCCCATTGACGGGTTGTTTCTGGATGCCGGGTGGAACTACGGCGGCTTCAAGGCTGTGCCTGCCTCGGGTTGGTGCATGGCGCATCTGATGGCCACCGGGGAAAGTCATCCCGTTGCCCGCCGCTTCCGGCTGAACCGCTTTGCCACCGGCCACCTCCTCGACGAGGAAGGCACCGGGTCGCAACACAACCTGCATTGAGGCCGTGATGAAAAACGTCATCTTCCAGCCAGGTCTAACGTCGGATATACCCGAAATGGGGCTTCGCTGGACCGATACAACACACGTCGCAGGCCAACGTTCTGCGTGCCTTTGCCTGACGGTTTCCCAGAAAGGCCATTTGTCATGCGCTTGACCTGCCCGTTTTGCGGTTCGCGCGACCGGCGTGAATTCTATTACTACGGTGCGGCGGAGTATCTGAACCGTCCGGCATCTGGTGCGACCGAAGCGGATGTGGACGACTATCTGCACAATCGCGACAACCTTGCCGAAGTGGTGCAGGACCTGTGGTATCACGAGCAAGGCTGCACCGCTTGGCTTCGGGTCACGCGCAACTCCGTGACGCATGAAATCCTGTCGGTTGACGCAGTTGCCGGGGGCGACGCATGAGACTGGACGCCAAAGGGCGGATTGACCGCACCAAACCACTGACCTTCGCCTTCGATGGCCGGACCTATGCCGGATACAAAGGCGATACGCTCGCCTCGGCGCTGATCGCCAATGATGTCCGTGTGGTCGGCCGCAGTTTCAAATATCATCGCCCGCGTGGGATACTTACGGCGGGTCCGGAGGAGCCGAATGCCTTGGTCGAGATACTGGGCATCAGCAATCAGACCCCGAACACCCGCGCCACCGTGCAGGAATTGTTCGAGGGACTGGCCACCCGCAGCCAGAACCGTTGGCCCACCCTCGCCTTGGATGTGATGGAGGTGAACGACCTTGCCTCCCCCTTTCTGGCTGCGGGGTTTTATTACAAGACCTTCATGTGGCCGCGCAGGCTGTGGGAAGGATTGTATGAACCTTTGATCCGCCGGGCGGCGGGACTGGGCCGGCTGTCGGGCAAGCATGATGAAGGTGTCTATGAAAAGGCCTGGGCGCATTGCGATGTTCTGGTGATCGGGGCCGGGCCTGCCGGTCTGATGTCCGCGTTGCAGGCTGCGCGCGCCGGGGCGGATGTGATCCTGGCCGATGAGTCGTCCGAAATGGGTGGCCGGCTGTTGTCCGACGATGGCGTGGTCGCTGATCTGCCGGCCGCAGACTGGGCCGCTGGCGTCATTGCCGAACTTTCCAGCTTGCCCAATGTCCGCCTGATGCCGCGCACCACCGTGACAGGGGCCTATGACGGTGGCACCTTTGGGGCGCTGGAGCGGGTCGGTCTGCACCGACGCCCGCGCCCGAACCTGCCGCGAGAATGTTTCTGGCGCATCGTGGCCAAACGGTCGATCCTCGCAGCGGGTGCGTTGGAACGCGCGATCGCCTTTGCCGACAATGACCGCCCCGGTGTGATGATGGCGGGGGCTTTGGCCACCTATCTCAACCGGTATGGCGTGGTGCCGGGCCGACGGGTGACGGTGTTTGCCAACAATGACAGCGCCCGGATCACTGCACGGTCGCTGATTGCTGCGGGTGTAGAAGTTGCTGCCATCATCGACAGCCGCGATGACGCGCCCGACGAGCCAGGCACCGTTGTCCACGGGGGCGCGCAGGTTGTCCGCGCCCATGGCCGCATGGGCCTGCGCGCGATCACGGTCCGCAAGGGCACCACCGAGTTCCGGATCGATACAGACTGTCTGGGTGTTTCGGGTGGCTGGAACCCGACACTGCACCTGACCTGCCATTTGAACGGCCGCCCGCACTGGTCTGACGCTTTGGCGGCCTTTGTGCCAACGGAGGGCGCGGTCCCCGGCATGGTCGTGGCGGGCAGTGCCAATGGAACATTTTCCAGCCAAGGCTGCCTTGCCGCTGGTGCAGAGGCTGCGCGTCACAGTCTTGCCGCGCTCGGCCGCGCCGCTGCGGCCATGGACATTCCGCAGGCAGACGATGCACCCTACCGGATCGCGCCGCTTTGGGCGGTTCCCGTCAAGACCCGTGCATGGCTTGATTTCGCCAATGATGTGACGACAAAGGACGTCGCTTTGTCCGCACAGGAAGGCTTCCGTTCGGTCGAGCATATGAAGCGCTACACCACGCAAGGCATGGCACCCGATCAAGGCAAGTCATCGAACGTGGCCGCACTTGCGGTTCTCGCCGATGCCACCGGTCGCGGCATCCCCGAAACCGGCACCACCACATTCCGCCCGCCATTCTCGCCCGTGTCCATCGCTACAATGGGGGCAGGGGGGCGTGGCACGGGCTTTGCGCCGCAACGGTTTTTGACCTCGGATCAGGCCAGCCGCGACCGATCTGCCCCGATGGTCGAAGCGGGGCTGTGGTATCGCCCTGCTTATTTCCCGAAACCCGGTGAGACAACCTGGCGCGAAGCCTGCGACCGCGAGGTGGCCATGGTGCGGCGCAGCGTCGGTGTCACGGATGTCTCGACCCTAGGCAAGATTGATATTCAGGGGCCGGATGCAGGCCGTTTCCTTGATCTTGTCTATACCAACACGTTTTCCACCCTGCCGGTCGGGCGCGTCCGCTATGGTCTGATGCTGCGCGAGGACGGTCATGTGCTCGATGATGGCACCTGTGCCCGACTGGCCCAAGACCATTGGCTAATGACGACGACCACGGCGGCGGCCGGACTGGTGATGCGCCACCTTGATTTTGTGCAGCAGGCGTTCTGCGCCGATTGGCGGCTGCGGTTCATCTCGGTGACCGAGGCTTGGGCACAGTTTGCGGTCACCGGGCCTTTGGCGCGTGATCTTGTCACCAGTGCCTTGGGCAAGGCACCCGGTCTGCCCTTCATGGGGTGCAGTCCCATCACCGTGCAAGGCATCGAAGGACGGCTGTTCCGCATCTCTTTTTCCGGCGAGGAAGGCTATGAGGTGGCTGTGCCCACCCGCTATGGCGAAGCGCTGTTCCGTGATCTGACTGCACGCGCGGAAACCATGGGCGGTGGCCTTTACGGGATGGAGGCGCTGAACGTCCTGCGCATTGAAAAGGGCTTTATCACCCATGCCGAAATCCACGGCCGTACCACGGCCTTTGATATTGGCATGGAAAAGATGGTCAGTTCCAAAAAAGACTGCATCGGCAGGGCCGCTGCCCGGCGTCCCGGCCTGTTGGGTCCGGACCGTGACCAGCTGGTTGGTCTGAGGCCTCTGACCGACACGCCGCTGACTGCCGGCGCGCATCTTTTTGCCCAAGGCGCGGATCTGACGCGCGAAAACTCTGCGGGCTATGTCACCTCAACCGGGTATTCCCCAACACTTGGCAGCTATCTTGCGCTAGGGTTTCTAAAGGATGGCCGCGCCCGCCATGGGGAAACCATCCGTCTGGTGGACCGGTTGCGCAATGTTGATGTGCTGTGCACGGTATGCGACCCGGTGTTCCATGACCCAGAAGGAAGGAAACTGCGTGCCTGATTTGATCGCCAAATCCGCCCTTGGCCTTGCTGCGGTCACGTTGGACGGGACTACGCTGGCCGAAGCCCCGCAGGCGCGCATCACGTCAATCGCGCCATGGCCGGGTCAATCCCACGCCGTCGGCGCCGCCCTTGGTCTTGCGTTTCCCAAGCCAAATACCGTGTCCCGATCTGACGGGGCGCGACTGGTCTGGGCCGGACGCGAGCTTGCCTTTCTGTTCGATGCAGCCCCCCCGGAAGGTTTGCCTGCGGCGATCACCGATCAATCGGACGGCTGGGTCACGCTATCGCTGCGAGGGTCATGTGCCGTTGACGTCCTTGCGCGTTTGGTTCCGCTCGACTTGCGCAGCGTCGAAGCGGGCCAGGCCTTCCGCACTGCCCTGAACCATCTGCCGTTGCTGTTGATCGTGGAGGCACCCGACAGCTTTTCTTTGCTGACCTTTCGGTCGATGGCGAAAACTGCTTGGCACGAGGTGCAAGACGCCATGGAGAAAGTCGCGGCCCGTCTGGCGCTGACCTGACGGGCTTTTCCCAAGTTATCCATACCGTTGCCACTGGTTGCGGAACCAGTGGCAACGGATCAGTCCGCCTTACCAGTGGCCAGTGTTTCCCATGCTGGTCCAAGGCTCTGCCGGCGCCAAGGCTTCTCCCTTTTGCAAAAGTTCGATCGAGATATTGTCCGGGCTGCGCACAAAGGCCATCCGGCCATCGCGCGGCGGGCGATTGATGGTCACGCCATTGGCCTGCAAATGCGCACAGGTGGCATAGATATCGTCAACCTCATAGGCCAGATGGCCAAAATGGCGGCTGTCCGACGGCAGCCCGGCATCCCCATCCCAGTTGTAGGTCAGTTCCACCGGGCATTCCGGTTGGCCGGGCGGTGCCATGAACACCAGCGAGAACCGTCCCTGTTCACTTTCGTGCCGCCGCGTTTCTTCCAGGCCCAACAGCTTGTAAAACGCCATCGACGCCTCAAGGTCCAATACGCGGACCATGGTGTGCAGATATTTGATCGCCATCGCGTCTCTCCTGTTTCATTCCAGCGGCATCTTAACGCGAGAACGGGGAAAGGCGATAGGCGAGGCGTCAGAACTTGGACCGGATCGACACGCCCACGCCCAGCGATTGCGACCGGTAGAGTGCGATGTTCGACCGGGTGCGTTCCGCCTCGACCGAAATCACAGGCATGAAGCCCATGTAATCCAGCTTTTCCAGCGACAGGCTGGCGCGGGCGCGCAAGGACACGTCCTCTCGACCGGTGGGGCTGAGCGCGGATCTGGCGTAATCGCGCGCTTCGATTCCCAGACTGGCAGACAGACCCGCACCGAACACCGGTTTGGCCTTGGTCCAGCCCAGATCGGTTCGCAAGGCGCGGTGATCTATGCTGTCGGCGTCCGATTGTGTGTTGCGCGCCTCAAACGAAACGCTCACCTTGTCGCCGCTTTGCAACCGTTGTGACAGGCCCGCGCTTGCACCGACGATCGTGGCGGACCGCTCGGGGTCGTCGCGGCGCAACTGGCGCTCCAGGCTGACACCCGCCTGACCAGACAGACTGGAAGAAAAGGTGCGGAACACATCAAGATCAAGCCGCGCATAGTCCGACATCGGCGCTCCGCCATAGCGGTTATGACCAAAGGAAACGGCGGCGGTTGCCTCGCCGTTCAGCGCAGGAAGTTTCCACGCCTGATCCAGCCCGACCTCATAGCCCGAAAATGCATAGGTGCCGCTGCGCGCCATCGGTGCGTCGGCCTTGGCAGATGGCGACAGCCAGACCCGCCGTTCCACCAGACCAAAGCGCAGATCAGTCTTTGCGGACCCCGACTCAGCGATCCGGTATTGTGCCGTTACGGCTGTCTGCACGACGCCCCCCGAAAGTGCGCGACTGTCGGGAGAAATGGTAAGCGGGATCCCGAAAAATTCGATCATACGCTCATAGGTGCCGCCGTTCACGTTTGACGATGGCCGGACCGACAGATCAAAGCGCAGCGACAAACGGCTGCGGTTGCGGACATGGCGCAGGTCGCGCACGGCAACCGACCGAGCCGCTTCGTTCGGAGCTTCCTGAATTGCACGCCGCAACCAGAGTTGTGCCCTCAGCCTTTGCCCGTCAGACGCCAAGCCCTGTGCCATGGCAAGCGCCGCCCCGTAGCGTTCCCGTGGCAGCGCCGCTGCACGCCACGCAACGCGGGCGGTTGCGACCGATTGGGGATATTGCGCCATGTCCCGCTCGGCCCGTGCTTTCACGATCAGCGCCGTCGCATCCTGCGGATTGCGCTGTAACAGAGCATCGGCAAAGCGAAGGGCTTGTTCAGGATAGCCGCGATCCAGCAGCATGACCGCCATCTGCACCATGCCATCCGGCGTCAAAACCAAGGGTTCTGACTGTGCAGCAGGTGCGCTTAGTCCAAACAAAAGCACGCCGGCCGCCAAGGTGTTGGTCACCCGGCGGCCGATCTGCCCAAGCGTCTGGCCGAAAGCCGATGCGATCATGGCCGATACAGGATAAAGCCACCCGTTTCCCGAACCTTCACACCGCCAAGACGCGGATCTTCCGCCTCGACCACGATCACGCCCACGACCTCGTCGGCATTGCTGCCCGATACAACGGCGTAGTAGGTGCCCGTCTCATACGTCGTTACTGTTGGCATGACGGTGCGCCTGTCCAGCACCGCGCTGTCCAGTAGGCCCCGGATCTCGCCGTTTGCGTCGATGGCACCCGGCCCGACCTTGAACACCAGCGTCGGCAGTTGCGTTGAACCGGGGCCGATAGCGGATGGGTTGAACTTGGCATCCATCGCAGCCAGAACCGTGGCCGTGATGTTGTTGCCGTTCACGTCGAAGATCTGCCGGTTGCTGACCGACCCACGCACGGCATCACCGGCGTTGAAGTCTTCGAAATCAATGGCGATTTCCATGGTTCCAGTAGCGTATTCAAGACCGGACGCACCCGAGAAATCCCGGATCGCTGCATAGTTGCCAGAATAGGCCGCTTGCTGTGTTGTTGGCAAAACAACACCACCGGTGCGCTTCAGAACAAAGCCGCCAAAGCCATATCCACGGTAGGCACCCGTCCGCACGATGGCAAATTCAGTCCGACCTGTCGCGCTGATCCCGGCCAGCAGACGGTGCTGGAACTGTGGAATAGGGACACCAGTTTGCGGATCCAGTTCAGTGGCCGAGGCTTCGTAAACCTGATAGCCGCCCAGCGTGTCCACCGGTTGCCCCGGACGCTTGCGGTAGTTGTTGGCCCCGTCAAAAGCGAGGTTGTCGATGGTATAGGTGTTGGACAGCGGGTTGTAGACAAAGCCCTGTGCGTAACCGTTACCGGTTCCGGTATCCAAGTCTTCATATCGCAGGATCGACTTGCTGGCACTCGGCGCGGTGGTGCCGGGCAACGGTGTGACTTCGCTATCGGCGCCGGGAAGTAGTCCCCCACCGGGGGTGCAGCCCGGCCCGCCCGGCAATGGGTTGCCGCCACATTCGGGCTTGTTGCCCAAGGGGTTTCCGCCGCAGCCCGCAACAGCAAGTCCGGCCACAAGGGCCGCGATCATTCGCCAGTTCATGATTACCTGCTCGATTATAAGTGTTCTTTTGTGGACAAAATTGCCTGTAGCCATGCATTGTGTCAATGAATCCACGGTTCTGCGCAGTCGTCTGATGCAGATTTGCCGCGCACTCTTGCGACCATGACCCAACCTCTCGTATCTTGCGCAACAAAAGACCCCACATGTCGTGAATGCCCGGATTCGAAAGGCCCATCAAATGCCGCTTTCCCACGAACACCTTGCTGAAATCGAAGCCGCGCGCAGCACCCCGCGCCCGACATTGCGGGCCGTCAGCGAAGGGATGGAGGCACATCTTTACCGCGCACACCCGGTGCTGGACCACGGTTTCATCCGGGTGATCGACTACATGGGCGATGACAGCGCCATCGTGCAGGCGGCGCGCGTCAGCTATGGTGCCGGCACCAAGCATGTGCAGAACGATGAGGGCCTGATCCGCTATCTGATGCGGCACTGGCATTCGACCCCGTTCGAGATGTGCGAAATCAAGCTGCACGTCAAACTGCCTGTGTTTGTGGCCCGTCAGTGGATCCGGCACCGCACCGCCAACGTCAATGAATACTCTGCGCGCTATTCGATCCTTGACCGCGAATTCTATGTGCCCGCCCCCGACCAACTGGCCGCCCAAAGCACGGTGAACAATCAGGGCCGGGGCGAGGTGTTGAAGGGTGACGAGGCCGCACGGGTGCTTGAGATCCTGAAACGCGACGCGGGGCAGGCGTTCGACAGCTATGAGGCGATGCTGTCCCAGGACGGCCAGCAGGGGCTGGCGCGCGAACTGGCGCGGATGAACCTTCCGATGAATACCTATACCCAATGGTATTGGAAAACCGACCTGCACAATCTGTTCCATTTCCTGCGGCTGCGTGCGGATGCCCATGCACAATACGAAATCCGCGTCTATGCCGAGGCCATCGCCGCCTGCACACGCGATTGGGTGCCGCTCGCCTATGCTGCGTTCGAGGATTACCGCATGGGCGGCGTGACGCTGAGTGCAAAAGCCATCGCCGTCCTCAAGCGTCGCCTTGCCGGTGAAACTGTCGGGCAAGAGGCGTCGGGCATGAGCAAGGGCGAGTGGGGCGAGTTTGTGGAAATCTGGGGATAAGGCTCCCGGACAGCGTATCGGCACGACGCCGCCTGCTTGGGTCTGTGCCTTGCCCCTTTACGCGTGTTGCAAAAAAGGACGTCTCATGATCGCACATCCCTCGGGCTTTTTGCGCCAGCTTTTTGATCGCGCGGTCGAGGTGGCCGATCCGATGCGCAGCCTTGCGCAGCATCTGCCGCCACGCCCCTCTGGTCGGGTTGTGGTGGTCGGTGCGGGCAAGGCATCGGCACGGATGGCCGAGGCGGTCGAAGCCGCGTGGGGCCGGTGTGACGGGCTGGTGATCACCCGATACGGCTATGCGCGGCCCTGTGCGGGGATCGAAATTGTTGAAGCGGCCCATCCTGTGCCAGACGCCGAAGGGTTGGCCGCAACTGCGCGGATGCTGGATCTGCTGCACAGTCTTGGTCCGGATGATTTCGTGCTGTGCCTGATCTCGGGCGGGGCCTCGGCCCTGCTTGTGGCCCCCGCAGACGGGGTCACTCTGGCGGAAAAGCAGGCGGTCAATGCGGCGCTGCTGGCTTCGGGTGCGCCCATTGACAAGATGAACACCGTCCGCAAGCACCTGAGCCGGGTCAAAGGGGGCCAACTCGCCGCCGCGGCCTATCCCGCCCGGATGCTGACGCTGCTGATTTCCGACGTGCCGGGGGATGATCCTGCCTTTATCGGGTCCGGTCCCACCGTGGGTGAGGCGACCACGCCTGCCGAAGCGCAGGCCATCCTGGTCAAGTGGCAGATCGACGTGCCGCCGTCGGTGCAGGCGGCGCTGCGGTCCGGGTCAACCGTTGTCCTTCCCGATGATCCGCGTCTTGTGCATGTCACCAACCACCTGTACGCCGCCCCGATCCAATCGCTGAAGGCCGCCGCCGAGGTGGCGCAGGCGGCCGGGTGTGAGGTGCGCTTTCTGGGCGACGCGCTGGAAGGTGAGGCGCGCGATGTGGCTGCGGGTCAGGCGGTCGAGGCGCTGCGGGTGAAGTCCACGTTGCGCCCCGGTGACGCTCCGGTGCTGCTGCTGTCGGGTGGTGAGTTGACCGTGACCCGGCGTGGCACTGGTATTGGGGGGCCGAACGCCGAGTTTTGCCTTGCCTTGGCGCTGGCCTTGCAAGAGGCGCCGGGGATATGGGCGATTGCCTGCGATACCGATGGCGTCGATGGTGCGGCCGAGGTCGCCGGTGCCTTGATCACACCCGACACGCTGCGTCTTGCGCGGGACGCGGGCGTGGATCCGGCCGACGCCTTGGCCCGCAACGATGCGCACAGCTTTTTCGCCCGCGTCGGTGGTCAGATCGTGACCGGGCCGACCCTGACCAACGTCAACGACTTCCGCGCGATCCTGATCCTGCCGTGATCCTTGGACCGGCGATACGGTTGCCGAGTTGAAACGCTGTGGTTTGCAGGGCACCGGCTGACCGTGGGGCTTCGGTTGCGTTGTGCGCATTGCAAGTCGCCGGTTGCGCAACAGCGAACGCTGGATCGTCGAAGGGGAGGCGGCCCGCAAAGCATCGTCGCCACTGGCTTTTCCGACAGTTCGGTGCGGTCCGCCAAGCAGAATCCCGACAAGCACAGCATGTTGCTGCATCGTTGATTGACGTAACTCATTTTTTGACGGTAACTCCCGAAGTATGAGCAGGCCAACGGTTACAGACATAGCGCGCGAAGCCGGGGTCAGCCTTGCCACGGTCGATAGGGTGTTGAATGCGCGGCCCGGTGTGCGCGGCAAGACCATCGCTGCGGTTCAAGATGCCATCGCCCGGCTGGGCTATGTGCGTGACATGGCGGCGGCAAATCTGGCCCGCGGCCGCAGTTACCGGCTTGCCATCCTGCTGCCCGATACCGAAAGCCAGTTCGTGCAAACGCTGGAAGACGCGCTAAGGGATGCCGCAGAGGTGGCGATGGTGTCCCGCATGCGGGTGGATCTGATTCGCTTCCCGGCCGAAGACATGCATGCCCTGTCTGCCTTGTTGGCTGACCTTGCGACGACGGATGTGTCTGGGGTTGCCTTGATGGCGCCGGAAACCCCGGTGGTGCGTGATGCGGTCAGGGTATTGCGTGGGGCCGGGGTGCCGGTTGTCGCAATGGTGTCGGACCTGCCCAACAGCGGAGTGGATCACTACGTCGGGATCGACAGCCGCGCTGCAGGTCGCACCGCTGGCGTGCTGATGGGGCGGTTTCTAGGGGCAAAAACGCCGCGCGTGATGGTCATCGCCCATTCCATGCTGCTGCGCGAAAGTATTGAGCGACGGCGTGGCTTTGACGACATCATGCTGCGCGACTTTCCCGGTATCGAGGTGGGACAAACGCTGGAAACGCATGGCGCCCCCGATAAATTACGGTCGGTGCTGCGCGAGTCTTTGGTCTCGAGCGGGCCAGTCGGGGGAATTTATCTGATGGGCACCGGGCATCGCGCTTTGGCGGCCGCGCTGTCGGAACTGGGGTTGCTGGGCCGAGTCGTGACCATCGGGCACGAATTGACCCCGCACACCATAGCGGCGCTTCAGGCGGGCTGGCTTGATGCCGTGATTGCCCAGAATGCGGGCCATGTGGCACGCAGCACGTTGCGGGTTTTGCAGGCCAAGGCGGATCAACAGCCGATCCACGACTCGCAAGAACGCCTGCGCATCGAAATCATCTTGCGTGAAAACCTGCCCCTTTCCCCGTAAAGCCCGGATCAAAGCGGTTTGAAAACTTGCTGATCCATAAATGATGTACGCACCTCAAAAAAATATGGACAGCGTTGTTTTCCGCGCCTATCGTTTCATCAGCAATCAGGACGGCGACCGGAGGAGTGGCGTCAGGCCGCGTTTGCACACAGGGAGGAACAACAATGAAGTTGAGACTTTTGACCGCAACCGCGGTTGGCGCTTTGCTGTCTGCCGGCGTCGCCTCGGCCCAATCCAATGAATTGACACTGTGTTGGGCGGCGTGGGATCCGGCCAATGCGCTTGTTGAACTGTCCAAGGGGTTCGAAGAACAGTCCGGGATAAAGATGAAGTTTGAATTCGTGCCATGGCCGAACTTCGCTGACCGGATGTTGAACGAATTGAACTCCGGCGGTCAACTTTGCGATCTGTTGATAGGCGATAGCCAATGGATCGGCGGCGGCGCGGAAAATGGCCATTACATCAAGTTGAATGACTTCTTCGACAAGGAAGGCATCAGCATGGATGATTTCGCCCCGGCGACTGTCTATGCCTATTCGACCTGGCCCAAAGGCGAGCCGAATTATTACGCGTTGCCCGCGATGGGGGATGCCAACGGCTGGTTCTACCGCAAGGACTGGTTCGCGCGCCCGGACATTCAGGCCGACTTCAAGGCAAAATACGGTCGTGATCTGGCTGAACCCAAGACGCAAAAAGAACTTCTGGAAATCGCCCAATTCTTCCAGGGCCGCGAGATCGACGGACAAACCGTTTACGGCGCGTCGATCTTCACCGAACGCGGGTCCGAGGGCATCACCATGGGCGCCACGGGCGCGCTGTATGCCTGGGGCTTCAAATACGAAAACACCCCCGGAAAATACGATCTGGAAGGGGCGGTGAATTCGCCCGAGGCAGTCGAGGCGCTGGAGTTCTACAAAGAACTTTACAAGACCGCGACACCCCCCGGCTATGACAACGCTTATATGGAACAGTCGCTGGATGCGTTCAAATCTGGTCAGGTTGCCATGGCGATGAACTGGTTCGCCTTCTTCCCCGGTCTTTATGCCGACCCGAACACCGGCGGCGACAAGATCGATTTCTTCGTCAATCCGGCGCAGAATGTGGCTGCCAGCACGTTGGGCGGGCAGGGGATTTCGGTCGTGTCCTACTCGGACAATGTTGACGGCGCACTGGCCTATATCAAGTGGTTCGCCCAACCAGATGTGCAGGCGAAATGGTGGTCAATGGGCGGCTATTCCTGCCATCGGTCGGTTCTGGAAGACCCCAACTTTGTCAATTCTGCGCCCTTTGCCGGTGATTTCCTGGAAGCAATGAATGGTGTGCAGGATTTCTGGCAGGAGCCTGCCTATGCCTCGCTCTTGCTTGCGATGCAGGACCGGTTGCACAAATATGTCGTGGCCGATCAGGGCACCGCGCAAGAGGCACTTGACGGTCTGATCGCAGACTGGACCGAAGTGTTCCAAGACGAAGGCAAACTGTAAGCTGCCTTCGGGGTGCGCCGGGGCCATCGGCGCACCCATCCCCTTTGTCCCCGCAGGACCATTCCCATGTCTGACACGACGATCGACCGCATGGCGCGGGCCACTCCGCCATCCGTTGCGCGCCGCGTGCGCGGCCTTTCGGACCGCGCCATTGCTTGGCTGTTTGTTGCCCCCACCATCTTTCTGCTTCTGGCGATCAACATCTTTCCCTTGATATGGACCGTGCGGCTGTCCTTCACCAACTTTGCCGCCAACCGACCGGGCCGCGAGGTGGAATGGGTGGGTCTGCGCAATTACGAGCGCATCCTGACCAGCGATGGCATCTGGG
Source organism: Paracoccaceae bacterium (assembly GCA_046294955.1). Classification (GTDB taxonomy): domain Bacteria; phylum Pseudomonadota; class Alphaproteobacteria; order Rhodobacterales; family Rhodobacteraceae; genus Pseudotabrizicola. Next base: position 6,783 of record JBKBOF010000044.1, on the reverse strand, counting down.
CCAACATGCAGACCACGGCGCATTTTCTGATCTGGACGATCACGTTGCAGGTCGTGATCGGCTTTACCCTGGCCTGGCTGATCAACCGCAAGTTCAAGGGCAATGACCTGATCACCACGCTGATCGTGCTGCCGATGATGCTGTCGCCCGCCGTGGTCGGCAATTTCTGGACCTTTCTGTACCAACCCCAGATCGGCCTGTTCAACTATGTGGTTGAATTGATCTCCGGCACTCCGGCCAGTTCCTTTTCCATGCTTGGCCCCGGGGGGCTTGCAAAATGGTCAATCATCATCGTCGATACCTGGATGTGGACGCCTTTTGTCATGCTGATCTGTCTCGCAGGATTGCGGTCAATTCCCGACTACATCTATGAAGCGGCAGAGGTCGATCGCGCCAGTAAATGGCGGCAGTTCTGGACCCTGACCGTGCCGATGGTACTGCCTTTCCTGATGTTGGCCGTGCTGTTCCGTGGCATCGAGAATTTCAAGATGTTCGACATGGTGGTGCTGCTGACCGGGGGCGGGCCGGGGAATGAAACCCTGCTGGCCAGCATCGACCTGAAACGCGAGGCGTTCGAGAAGTGGCGCACCGGCTATTCTTCGGCCTATGCCATCATCCTGTTCGTCACCGTCTTCGGTCTTGCCTCGATCTATGTCAAAGCCTTGAACAAGGTCAAAGAAAGATGAGCTCCTACTCCGTCACCGAGCCGTCTCGGGCATCCAAGTCCATCGCGGCAGTGCTGGTTGTGGCCTATGCCATCATCACCCTGCTGCCGCTTTTGTGGATCATTTCGACAGGGTTCAAATCCGGACCTGACAGTATCAGCTATCCGCCAAAAATCGTGTTCGAGCCGAGCCTCGAGGGCTATGTCAATCTTTTCACCACCCGCACCCGCATCGGGGCCGAGCAATTCGCCGCCCTGCCGCCACCCGAGACTTGGTATGACGAAATCGTGCGCAAAAGCGGCACCGTCATTGCCGGACCGTCGCGGTTTGCCGAGCGGTTCATGAACTCGGTGATCATCGGTTTCGGGTCCACGGCGCTGTCGATCTTCCTGGGCACGCTTGCGGCTTATGCGTTCTCGCGCTTCAAGGTGCCGCTCAAGGATGACTTGTTGTTCTTCATCCTTTCCACCCGAATGATGCCCCCCATCGCCGTCGCCATCCCGATCTATCTTATGTACCGCGAAATCGGATTGTCGGATACGCACCTCGGCATGATCCTGCTTTATACGGCGGTGAACATCTCGCTTGCGGTCTGGCTGCTGAAAGGGTTCATCGACGAAATCCCGCGCGAGTATGAAGAGGCCGCGCTGATCGACGGCTACACCCGGTTTCAGGCGTTCCGCAAAGTCGTGCTGCCGCAGGCGGCGACCGGCATTGCCAGCACAGCGATCTTTTGTCTGATCTTCGCGTGGAACGAATACGCCTTTGCTGTCCTGCTGACCTCTGGCAAGGCGCAGACCGCACCTCCCTTCATTCCGACCATCATCGGTGTCGGCGGGCAGGACTGGCCAGCGGTTGCTGCCGGGGCCACCTTGTTCCTGCTGCCGGTGATGATCTTCACGATCTTGCTGCGCAAACATCTGTTGCGCGGGATCACCTTCGGTGCGGTGCGCAAATGAAGCGCTGCCGCATCTCCTGTTCAAAAATATCCCCGCCGGAGGCTTCCCCGGCCAACGGCAGGAGCCTCCGGCGGGGATATTTGGAAACAGATGAAAGGGTATGGGTATGAGCGCGTTCCTGACCGGACTTGTCCGCCTGCGCCGGGGGCCTTGGGAAAATCTGTCAACCGCCTTGATCGCGCTCGGCGTGGTCATGCTGATGCAACCGTTCTTCCTGTGGGCCTTCACCTACAGCTTTGTCGTGACCCTTGTCGGCACGGTGATGTTCATCATCACCAGCCATTTTCCGGAGTAATCCCTTGGCCGAAATCGTGATCCGTAACCTGCGGAAGGAATTCGGAGATTTCACTGCGGTGAAAGGGTCGTCCTTCACCATCGGGGACGGCGAATTCTTCATGCTGCTGGGGCCGTCGGGCTGCGGCAAGACCACCACCTTGCGCATGATCGCGGGTTTGGAACTGCCCACAAGTGGCGAGATCCTGATCGATGGCGAAGACGTGTCGATGCGCCCGGCAAGTCAGCGTGACATCGCCATGGTGTTCCAGATGTTCGCACTTTATCCGCATCTGAACGTGCGCAAGAATATCAGCTATCCGCTTGTGTCACAGGGATTTCCCCGTGCTCAGGTGCAGGCAAAGGTGGCCGAGGTCGCGCAGATCCTTGGTATTGCGTCGATCCTCGACAAGCCTGTTGGCGGCCTGTCGGGCGGCGACCGTCAGCGTGTTGCCCTGGGTCGCGCCATCGTGCGCAACCCCAAGGCCTTTATGATGGATGAACCCCTTGGTGCGCTGGATGCCGAGTTCCGTGAGCACATGGCCGAAGAGTTGCGCGCCCTGCATGACCGGATGAAGGCCACCACGGTCTATGTGACGCATGACCAGTTGGAGGCGATGCAGATGGGTGACAAGATTGTGGTGATGAACCACGGGGTCGTCGAACAGTTCGGCACCCCGCAAGAGATCTATGATCACCCTGCCACCTTGTTTGTTGCCGATTTTATCGGCAGCCCCCCGATGAACGTCTTGCGGTTCAATGGCAGTTTTCGCCCCGGCGACAGGACCATCACACTGGGGGGCGTGACCATCGACACGCCTGAATTGCAAGAAGAGGCGGGCGGGCGCGATCTGGTGCTGGGCGTGCGTCCCGAACACGTCACGCTGACCGATGACGGGCCATATCGCGGGCGGATCATGGCGACCGAGTATCTTGGAACCACACAGATCCTGACCCTCGACACAGCCCACGGGACCATCAAGGCGCGCGTTCCCTCTGCCATGGGGGTGCATACGGGTGAAGCGGTCGGGCTGTTGTTCCGGGCCAATACCTTGTCGGTGTTTGATGCGGGCACAGGCCGGGCCTTCCGCACGGCGGCAAATGCGGGGGTGTTCCATGGCTGAGGTTGTCTTGTCCTCTGTGTCAAAGGCGTTCGGGACGATTGAGGCCTTGACCGACGTTTCGATGACCATTCCGGACGGTGCGTTTGTTGTTCTGCTTGGTCCGACCGGCGCAGGCAAGACCACGACATTGCGCATGATTGCGGGTCTGGAGCGACCCGATGGCGGTGACATCCTGATTGATGGGGCTTCGGTCGTTCAGGACAGCCCGGCACAGCGCGATGTGGCGATGGTGTTCCAGCAATATTCACTTTATCCGCATCTGTCGGTACGCGACAACCTTGCCTTTCCGCTGCGCAGTCCGGTCATCAATATGCCTGAGCCGCAGATCGCGATCCGCGTCCAAGAGGTGGCTGAAGCCTTGCGCATTGCGCACAAGCTGGACAACAAGGCCACGGCCTTGTCGGGCGGCGAGATGCAGCGCGTGTCCATCGGGCGCGCTTTGGTGCGCCAGCCGCGCATCTATCTGATGGACGAGCCGCTCAGCAGTCTGGATGCCAAGCTGCGCGCTGATCTGCGCGTCGAGCTGAAGCGCATCCATGCCGAGCTCGGCGCGACCTTCCTCTATGTCACCCATGACCAGATCGAGGCGATGACGATGGCCAGCCATGTCGGTGTGCTGGATCAGGGTCGCTTGGTGCAGTTCGGCACCCCGCGTGACATCTATGAAAACCCGGTCAGCACCTATGTTGCCAGTCGTCTGGGCCAGCCCCGCATCACGTTGCTGCCGGCCGATACCTTCGGTCCCGACGCGCCGCCCGGCGCCACGCAGATGGGCCTGCGCCCCGAACATATCGTGGTGGGTGAGGGTGCGTCCGCCACCGTGCGGCGGGTCGAGCATCTGGGCGACCAGACCCGCCTGCATCTGAGCCTGGGCCGGCATGAGATCATCACCCTGACCGATGCACACACCACCCTTTCGGTAGGTGACACCATCGCGATTCGTCCCCGAACCCCGCTTTGGTTTTCTGCAAACGGCACACGCATCTGAGGAGCAAGCCCATGAAGCAGTTCATGAATTCGAAGGAATCGCTCATCACCGAAGCCATCGACGGTGTCGTGCGTGCGTCGGGCGGAGCCTTGGCACGCTTGGACGGGTATCCGCATATCAAAGTGGTGTTGCGCAGTGATTGGGACCGATCCAAGGTCGCGCTGGTGTCGGGCGGTGGATCCGGGCATGAACCGAGCCACGCCGGTTTTGTGGGGCAGGGCATGCTGACGGCGGCGGTCTGCGGTGATGTGTTCGCAAGCCCGTCCGTGGATGCGGTGCTGGCTGGAATTCTGGCGGTCACCGGAAAGGCGGGCTGCCTGTTGATCGTAAAGAACTATACCGGTGACCGGCTGAACTTTGGTCTTGCCGCCGAACGGGCACGGGCTTTTGGACTGAAAGTCGCCATGGTGATTGTCGATGACGATGTGGCACTGCCCGATTTGCCACAGGCGCGCGGAGTGGCGGGCACATTGTTCGTCCACAAGATTGCGGGCGCCATGGCCGAAGCGGGTGCAGACCTCGATTCGATTGCCGCTGCGTCGCAAGCCGTTATCCGGGGTGCGATTTCGATCGGCATGTCGCTGGACACCTGCACCGTGCCCGGCAACCCGAAAGAAGAGCGGGTTGGCCGGGGGAAGGCAGAGCTTGGGCTGGGTATCCATGGCGAAGCGGGGGTGGAACAGGTTCCGTTTACCGGGGCAAAGACCGCAATGGGCATGGTGGTGGACCGTTTGCTGCCACATATGGGCAGCAGCGACCATGTGGTGCTGTTGAACAACCTTGGTGGCACAACCCCGTTGGAGATGAGTGTTCTGGCAGAAGAATTGGGTCGGTCGTCCCTCGCGCCACGGGTAAAATGGATGGTCGGTCCCGCGGCGATGATGACCTCGCTTGATATGCACGGATTTTCCGTGTCGTTGCTACCGGTCACGCCTGACCAGCTCGACGCCTTGGCTGCACCTGTTTCCCCAAGCGCATGGCCGGGGTTGAACCGCCTGGGCGAGGTCGGTCTGCGCCCGCTGCCAGATGGCTTGACGCCGATCCAACCCGAGCCGTCGGCGCATCCGTTGCGGTCTGAACTCATTGCGGATTGCTGCAGGGCGCTGATGGCAGCCGAGGTCAGTCTGAACGCGTTGGATGCAAAGTCGGGCGATGGTGACACGGGTTCGACACTGGCGGGGGCGTCCCGGGCCCTGATGGCAGGGCTTGACCGGATGCCATTGGCCGATACGACACAGCTTTTCCGTGCCATTGGTGCAGAATTGAGCCAGACGATGGGGGGGTCGTCAGGTGTCTTGCTGGCAATCTTCTTCACGGCTGCGGGTGATGCCTCTGCCAGCGGCAAGAACTGGATCGGTGCGTTGTCGGCAGGTCTGGACCGCGTGATGCAAGTGGGCGGGGCGCAACTGGGCGACAGGACGATGATCGATGCGCTTACCCCTGCCCTTGCCGCGCTGCCTGATGGCGTGGCGGCCGCCGCTGTCGCCGCAAGGCGTGGCGCTGACGGGACCGCAGGGATGACCCGCGCCAAGGCAGGACGGTCAAGCTATTTGTCGGCTGACAAACTGGCGGGACACAATGATCCGGGGGCAGAAGCCGTCGCCCTTTTGCTGGAGGATCTGTCACGGACACGCGGCTAAGTCGGGGACCGGAGGAAATCTTCGGCAGCGCGCGATGAGATATTGATTGTGTTCAGGAATTGGATGTCTTTAGGTGCACAGTCTAAATTGAGTATCCTATGACACCCACCATCGCGCTGGAATCTCCCCTTGGCTCTGACCTTGGCTTGCTTATGCAACGCCACACTGCGGACATGCACGCAGATACGCCGCCAGAAAGCATTCATATGATGGACGCCAGCCAGTTGGCCGGATCCGGGATATGGTTTTTCGTGATGCGGGAAGAAGGCAACCCGATTGGCATGGGGGCCTTCAAGCGGATCGATGCCAGTCATGCCGAGATCAAATCCATGCATGTGCTTGCCGAAGTACGGGGCAGGGGGCTGTCACGTCGAATGTTGGATCATCTGATGGATGCCGCCCGCGCAGAAGGTTTCACCCGGCTGTCGCTGGAAACCGGGGTACAACCCACCTTCATTGCCGCCCGCGCACTATATGCCAACGCGGGTTTCACCGAATGCGTGCCGTTCAAGGGCTACCGTGACGACCCAAACTCGATTTTCATGACACGCGGCCTTGCCTAAAATCTTCTTGTATCGCAAAACATAGAAAATGGTCCCGTAGCTCAACTGGATAGAGCACCTGACTTCTAATCAGGATGTTGGGCGTTCGAGTCGTCCCGGGATCGCCATCAACCTCTATGTTGCTGTAAAGCAGGCATAAGAATGCACGAAACGGCGGTTTTCGATGCACACCCTGTCAAGCATTATCTTGTGTTCTGGCGCAAAACTACTTCAAACCACTGAGAAATTTGAGATATTTGCCGGAAGGTCCAAGAAGTCCTGATCGTCTCAGATTTCTGGTGCATATGAACATTGTCTGGTTCGGTGGCATACTGGTGGCTCAGGCGACGAAAATGAATTCTCAGCGTGCGGTCAAACTTCCCTGATACGCTTCGAGTTTTGTCGGAGGTGCTCAGCCAATCACGGCCAGTCATGTCCTTTGCTTTTGAGAATGCAGGATACGACACGAAGGACGGAAGGCTGCCCGACGGTGCCGAGGCAGAACGCGCAGCATCTTTCCGGAAGTGAAAATCGGACAACATGCGGCATGCGGCACCGAACCGACGTGGAGGGCGGAAGGACTAAGCCGCTC
>JBKBOF010000043.1:0-20471 GCA_046294955.1 Paracoccaceae bacterium | reverse complement strand
GCGGGCACAATCTGGACCTTTCCGCTGAACGGCGACAGTCAGGGCCGCTTTCCACCCGGTGCATCGGCGGCGATCTGGCGGTCGCGCGACGGGGGCGAAAGCTGGCAGGATCTGCGGAAGGGTTTGCCCGCATATAACTGTTTTTTCACCGTTTTGCGGCAAGGCATGTCGGTGGATGATCACGCACCCGCAGGCGTCTATTTCGGAACGAACAACGGATCGGTCTTTGCCAGCGAGGATGAGGGCGACACGTGGGCAGAGGTGGCCCGCCACTTGCCGACGGTTTTGTGTGTCGAAGTGGCGAAGGGATGAAAGGCTCCAGTAACGCCGGATTTTTTTCAAATAATACCAATTTATTACCCGTCAAAGTTGATCTCTTCCATTAACCGTAACGCGGCCGGTCGCAGCTTTGCCACCTCGGTCAGGGGCTTGGAATCGGGCACGAAATCTCCCCAACTTGCCACCAGATCTGACGGCGACACGGCTGGATTGGCCGGGAATTCATAGTTCGCCTCGGCGTAGATCTTTTGCGCTTCGTCGCCTGACAGCCACTCCATGAACCGCAAGGCGTTTTCCTTGTTCGGGGCGGCTTTGGTCATGGCCACACCCGAGACGTTCACATGGGTGCCGCCGTCGGTAAAGGTCGGAAAGACGATGTTCACCGCTTCGGCCGCCGCGCGTTGATCGGGGTCGGCCAGCATCTGGCCAATGTAATAGGTGTTGCCAATCGCGATATCACATTCGCCGGCCGCAATCGCCTTGACCTGATCGCGGTCGCCACCATCGGGTTTGCGGGCGAGGTTGGCCTTCACGCCTTCAAGCCAGACCCGCGTGGCGTCTTCGCCGTGATGCGCGATGACGGCCGCAGTCAGCGCCACGTTGTAGTCACTGGTGCCGGACCGGATACAGATACGCCCCTGCCATTTGGCGTCGGCCAAGTCTTCATAAGTGGTCACCTCCCCCGGCGCCACGCGGTCCTTGCTGGCATAGACGATGCGGGCGCGCGTGGTCACCCCGAACCACATTCCAGCCTCGTCGCGCAAGCTGGCCGGGATGTTGGCTTCCAACACCTCTGACGTCACCGGTTGGATCACGCCGGCTTCGACCACCTGGGTCAGCCGGGCGATATCGACCGTCAGCACCAGATCAGCCGGTGACCGTTTACCTTCGGCGACCAGACGTTCGGACATTCCCTTGTCCACAAAGGCGATATTCACCTTGATCCCGGTTTCGGCGGTGAAGGCATCAATGATCGGCTGGATCAGTTCTGGCTGACGGTGCGAGTAGATGTTGATTTCTTGCGCAACGGCGGGAAGCGCCACCGATGACAGGGCAAGGGCGGCAAGAGACAAACGGAAGGTCATGGTCGGGTCCTTTGGTCGGGAACACTCCGCTTCATAAAGCTGACTATTTTACTTTGGTCAATAGTTGAGTAAATAACTTTGGAATTATTTTATGGCCTTCTCCTCGGCCTTGGCCCGGTTCCACAGAATGTCCATCTCGCACAGATCCGACTGTGCCGGGGTCTTGCCCGACAAGCCCAGCCAATCCTCGATCCTCTGGAAGCGGCGGGTAAATTTGGCGTTTGCGGCGCGCAGGGCGGCTTCGGGGTCCACCTGCAAGTGGCGGGCCAGATTGGCCATCACAAACAGCAGATCCCCGAATTCCTCGGCCACCTCTACCTCGGTCAATTGGGTGCGCGCCTCGACCAGTTCGGCGGCTTCTTCCGTGATCTTGGCCAACACCTCGTCGGTCGAAGGCCAGTCGAATCCGACCCTTGCCGCCCGCTTTTGCAACTTGACGGCACGGGTCAAGGCGGGCAACCCCATCGCCACACCGTCCAGCACACGGGCGGGTCCACGTTCGCGGGCTTTCAAGGCTTCCCAATCGGCGGTTTGTTGCGCAGCCGATTTGTCGCGTGATTCCGTGCCAAAGACATGCGGATGGCGGGCCAGCATCTTGTCGCTGATCGACCGGATCACATCATCCAGATCGAAATGACCTGCTTCTTCGGCCATCCGGGCATGATAGACGGATTGAAACAACAGATCGCCCAATTCGCCCTGCAGTTCGCCCCACGCCTGCCGTTCAATGGCATCGGCGACCTCGTAGGCTTCCTCGATCGTGTAGTGGGCAATGGTGGCAAAATCCTGCTCCAGATCCCAGGGGCAGCCGGCAGTCGGGTGGCGCAGACGCGCCATGATTTCGCGCAGACGCGGCAAACCGCCCTCCGGATCGTGAACAAGTTGGTCGCTTTGCGTCAGGTTATCGGGGGAAGGGGGCATTGCGGCGGCCTCGGTTTTCGGATTTGATCAAAGGTTCTGCGTCCAGAGGAGTAAGACACATGCCTGTCCTGAACCGTATCGCGGCTTTTGCCGAAGAAATGAAGGGCTGGCGTCGCCATCTGCATGCGAATCCGGAATTGCAATTCGACTGTCACACCACTGCGGCGTTCATTGCCGAGCGTCTGCGCGACATGGGTGCTGACGAAATTCACGAAGGAATCGCCAAAACCGGCATTGTTGCGATCATCAACGGAAACGGGGCCGGGCCGACCATCGGCATCCGCGCTGACATGGATGCGCTGCCGATCGAGGAAATGACCGGTGCGGACTATGCCTCGACCGTGCCGGGGCGGATGCACGCCTGCGGGCATGATGGCCATGTGACCATGGCCTTGGGGGCTGCCAAGTATCTTGCCGAGACGCGGAATTTTGCGGGGCGCGTGGCGTTCCTGTTCCAGCCTGCCGAAGAAGATGGTGGCGGCGGCAATGTGATGGTGCAGGAAGGCGTGATGGACCGTTTTGACATCGGGCGGGTCTTTGGCATCCACAACGCCCCCAACATCCCGCTTGGCCATTTCCAAACCACACCGGGGCCCCTGATGGCGTCGGTCGATACCGCTTGGGTCACGGTGACAGGCAAGGGCGGGCATGGCGCGACCCCGCATGACTGTATCGATCCGGTGGTGGCAGTTGTGGCCATGGTGCAGGCCGTGCAGACGATCATCCCGCGCAACGTCTATGCGATGGACGAGGCGGTGATTTCTGTGACCCAGATCCACGCTGGAACCGCGTCCAATATCATCCCCGAGGTTGCGACCTTTTGTGCCACGATCCGGTCGTTCAAGCCTGAGGTGCGCGATTTGCTGAAGCGGCGGGTGCTGGAGATTGTCGAAGGCCACGCAACCGCGTTCAATGTGACGGCAGAGGTTGATTACGACTGGGGCTATCCGGCCACGGTCAACCATCCAGACGAAGCCGATTTTGCCGCGACAGTGGCCGCCGAGATTTCGGGCGATATGGCGGTGAACGCGCGGTCGGGGCGCGAAATGGGGTCAGAGGATTTCAGCTATATGCTTGAGGCGCGGCCGGGGGCCTACCTGTTCATGGGGATCGGGCCGGGGGCTGGCTTGCACCATGCCGCCTATGATTTTAACGATGATGCCGCCCCGATTGGCGCCAGCTTCTTTGCCCGGCTGGTAGAACGGGCGCAGCCGTTGGGTTGACGGTTTCTGGCGGGTTGGCAGGATTTAACGTAATTTTGTCAATGCAATGCCCGTCAAATCCTGATGTCTGTCCAAGCATGCCTGCTGCAGGGTTTGGGCCAATTGGCCACAGTTGATCGTCTTTGAAGAAAATTTTGTTGACCGATTCTCGGGTGGCCTGCACCCTGAAGTCGAGCAAAAAAATGTCTTAAGACAATGAACAGGCAACAGACCATGCAAGACCACGCATTCCGGTATCAATACCGCATTTCCAGACGTGCCGACCAAACGCACTCGGCCACGACCGCAACGGAGCGGTCGCAACTGCTGGATGGCTGGGCGCTTGAACTGGGGGCAGATCTGCCGTTGGTGCGATTGGTGCGCGGTGATGGAAGTGTGTTTGGCCTGCTGTTCGGCATCGCGGTTGCAGGCGACGGAGCGGTGATTTCGGCTGGTGAAAAGGTGGCCCCGGATCCATGCCATGGCTGGAAGTCTGTGGAGCATTGGATAGAAGACATCAGCGGGCGCTTTGGGATTCTGTTGTCAGATGGCCATCAGGTCCGGTTCTACTGTGATCCTTGCGGTATGATCGGAGTGGTCTACGACGCAACCGCGCGTCGGATTTCGTCGTCGCTTGGCCTCTGTCTGGACCGGCCGATTGACGACCGCGACGACTACGACCACTCGGCAGTGGCAGATCGCGGCGCGCTTTACACGCTGTTCGACACGCGCGACAAGGTTGCACGCCGGATGAATCCCAGCAGCTATCTGTCCTTGTCGACATTCACGGAAACCCGGTTCTGGCCGCGTGCGGACAGCATTGCCCTGATCGACGGCGATCTGGAAAAGACCTATGACTGGATCTCGGGGCGGACACAGAAGGTGATCGCTGCGATTGCACAAGCGTACCCGACATTGATTTCGCTGTCAGGCGGGCAGGACAGCCGGTTGCTTCTGGCAATGGCAGGACCGGCGGTTCGGCATCTGAAGGGCAGCTTTACGCATGTCAGCAATTTTATGGGACGGATCGATGCGGCGATCGCTGGGCGGATGGCAAAACATGTCGGTATCCGGCATGAAATCCATGATCGCCGGTTGCATAAGGCACATCCTGAAGTAGTTCGCGACGATGAGCACGCGTTTGTGCGCGGGCTTGGGTTTCCGATGCGGCCCTATCGCGAGATCTCGAACGGATTGATCCGCCAGTTGCCAGACGGTGCTGTGGTGCTGCGCGGACATCAGACCGATATTCTGCGCGCTGTTCTTGCGGACAAGTTGGGTCGCAAGGCGCGCAAGAACACGCGATGGCAGATCAAGCGCCTGATGCCGGTGCCGCGCGCAGAGTTTGACGCCTCGGTTCATGCACGGTTCCATGATCGCTATGAGGCGTGGAGACAGGCCCTGCCGGCCTTTGCCGCGGCCAATTCCACCGATTTGATGTTCCTTGAGATCTACTACAGTTCAACCGTTGGCTGTTCCTTTCCGGCGGCGTCGCGGGTTTTCTACATGTCCCCATTCAACGGACGGCGGCAGATTGGTCATGCTATGGCGATTGACGAAGCGTATCGCAAGAAAAGCTTTGCAGTGTTCGATCTTATTGCGCGCTGCAATCCGGGGTTGGATCAACTGCCGTTCGATTTTGAATTGGGACCGGATCTGTCAAAGCTGGATTGTGCGGATCATGTGCGCCAAGCGCTTGCCCCACGCCGCATCCGTGCGCCATGGGCGAGGGCGCTGGCCGCCTGAACCTGCGGTGCCTGTGCGGTGATCGTCTGGTCAGCCCTTGGCACGGTGTGTGGACTTGACAGTCGGGCGCCTGTCGGGCCATCTCGGGGCATCCGGATCAGGCGCGTCTCCGAGGCACAGAACGACGACCGTTTGGCCAACGGGATGAATTGATATGGCTTTGGAAGACGCAAAAACCCAAGTGGACACTGCCTTTACCCGCAAAGGGTTGAAGGGACTTGCCTTTGAGAATGCTTTTGCAGGGGCAACCAGCTTTCTGCGTCGGACCTACACCAAGGATCTGACCGGCGTTGATCTGGCAATCACCGGCGTGCCCTTCGATCAGGCGGTCACGCACCGCACCGGCACCCGATTTGGCCCGCGCGCGATCCGCGAAGCGAGCAGTTTGCAGCCCTACGATCCGCCCTATGGCTGGCCGACCAACCCGTTGGAGGAGATGGCAATCGTCGATTACGGCGATCTGGCGTTCGATTATGCCCATACCCCAAGTTTTCCGGGGCTGCTGACCAGCCATATCCGCACGATCCTGACAGCCGGGACCGGAACGGTCACACTGGGGGGCGATCATTTCATCACGCTGCCCATCCTGCGCGCCTATGCAGAAAAATACGGCCCGATGGCGGTGATCCATTTCGACGCCCATTCCGACCTTTGGGTGGATGACGACATGGACCGGATCGATCATGGCACCTTTTTCTACAAAGGGGTGAAGTCGGGTGTGATTGATCCGGCAGCATCCTTCCAGATCGGCATCCGCACGCATTGCGACGATTATCTGGGGGTGGAATACGCCGATGCGCGGTCAGTGCACGAGCGGGGCACGGCCCCTGTCGTGGCGCGGGCGAAAGAGATTGTGGGCGACCGGCCTTGCTACATCACCTTCGATATCGACTGTCTGGATCCATCCTGTGCGCCCGGCACCGGTACGCCGGTTTGGGGTGGCTTGCAGACATGGCAGGCGGCGGCTGCCCTGCGCGATCTGGCGGGTATCAACATGGTGGGCGGTGATATAGTCGAAGTTTCTCCGGCCTATGATACGACCGGGGCCACCGCTATCGCAGGCGCTCATGTCGCACATGAGTTGATCTGCCTCTATCATTGGGCAAAGACACGCAGATGACCAAGACAGGAGTGCGGAATTTGGGGCTGTTCATCGCCTTTGCCATCATTGGGCTAATCGGGCTTTTCAGCTTTGTGCGGCTGGCCCCCACGGATGTGATGCGCTGGCATGTGGCGCAAACCGATGGGGGTTGGGCGTCGGTTCCATGGGGCGCGGTGCAGGCGGAAACCGGGGGGGCGCGGCTGCGGTTGTCTGCGGACACCATGGATCCTGTCGACCTGCTGACCCGGCTGGACGCCATCGCCATGGCCACACCCCGCACCTCGCGCCTTGCCGGCAGCGTGGCCGAGGGCCGGATCACGTGGGAAACCCGGAGCCAGATCTGGGGTTTTCCCGACTACACCACGGCCGACGTGCAGGAAGATGGGCTTTATGTTCACGCCCGCCTGCGCTTTGGGTCCAAGGATCTGGGCGTGAATGCCAAACGGCTGACCGCGTGGTTGCAAGCGCTTTAGGTCGGTTCGGTGGCTTCGGATTCGTCATCTGCCAAGGGCACTGGGTCGTCACCGGCCAGAAAATTGCCCAGTTTTTCCAATCCCGGAACATGATCGCAGATCACCGAGATCACCACCAGAAGCGGCACGGCAATGATCATCCCGATCACCGACCAAAGCCATGCCCACAATGCCACGGTCAAAAACACCACAACCGCATTCATCCGCAATCGGCGGGCCACGAAATAGGGCGTGATCAACTGCCCCTCCAGCGTGGTCAGCGTCAGATAGACCAATGCTACCATCAGCGGCAAGAAGATGTCCGAGAACGTGACCAAGGCCACCGTCAAGGCGATGATGCCGCCGGTGATCGCCCCCAGATAGGGAATGAAGTTCAACGAAAATGCCAATAGTCCGAACAACAATGGTGACGGCATGCCCAAAGCCCACATCGCCAATCCAATGGCCAGACCCAGACAGGCATTGATCAGGGCGATCGCCCCAAGATAGCTGCCCAGACTTTCCTCAATTTCACGCAAGGCACTGTAGGCCCGGCGTTTTTCCTTGATCCGGTCAAAACTTTGTACGATCTTCAGATACAAAAGATCGCCCGATGCGATCAAGAAAAACAGCAAGAACAGGGTCAATGCGATCTGCCCAAGGACGCCCGGTGTGGTGTATAATCCGTTCAGGATTGCTGTGGCGGCATCAAAGCCGGGGTTTGTATCTGCCTCGGCATCCGGATCTGCCTCAATCTGCGTCATGGCGCTGTCGATGGTTTCGAAGGTGCCGCGCAGGCTTTGCAGCTTTTCGGCCAGGGCTGACTGGATTTCGGGCAGCTCTGCAATCAGCTGGCCCGCAGGACCAGAGATCGACCATGCAAGCGCGATGATGCCAAAGAACAACCCGAACACGATCACCGCAGCGGTTGCAGGCGCGGGGATCCCAAACCGCGACAGGCGACGGCGCACCGGGACAAAGACAAAGAACAAAAGCACCGAAAAGGTAACAGGAATCAGAAAATCACGCGCCAGCGCAATCGCCGCGACGACAGACAGTATGAACAGCCCGACCAAGGGCCACGACGGTCTGTTCGGTGGCGGGATCACCTCTGACTCGAGAGGGAACTTGTGAACTGCTTGATAACTGACAGCCGCCATTTTGACCGACTCTCCCCCAGATGCTCGTGCCGCGACTTTGGCGAACCCTGATCAACGCCACAAAGCTTTTGCGGTTCCCTCTGCACGTGGCCAATTTTGCGTGCGCCCCGGCCTGCCACCGCCTCTTGACCACGGCGCACAATCACGCGACACCACGCGACATGGTGCCCTTTGACAAACTTGCCCAGATCACCCAGCGGTTCGAATTTCTCGAAGCCAAGCTGAACGCTGGCGCGACGCCTTCCGAAATTGCGACGCTCAGCCGGGAATATGCCGATCTGAAGCCTGTCGTGGGCCAGATCGACGCCTATCGCCGCGCGCTGGACGACACGGCCGAGGCCGAGGGCTGGCTGTCCGACCCCGAAATGAAGGCGCTGGCCGAGGAGGAATTGCCACGATTGCGGGCGCGGATCCCTGAAATCGAACAGTCCCTGCGGGTGGCACTGTTGCCCAAGGATACCGCCGATGCGCGACCTGCCATTCTGGAAATCCGCCCCGGCACGGGGGGCGAAGAAGCGGCCCTGTTCGCCGCTGATCTGTTGCGGATGTATCAGCGCCATGCCGAAGGAAAAGGCTGGCGGTTCGAGATTCTGGAACAGCAACTGTCCGATCTTGGCGGTATCAAATCCGTGACCGCGCATGTGCAGGGCGATGGCGTCTATGCGCGGCTGAAATATGAGGCTGGCACCCACCGCGTCCAGCGTGTTCCGGAAACCGAGGCCGGAGGTCGCATCCACACCTCAGCGGCCACTGTGGCCGTGCTGCCCGAAGCTGAAGAGGTGGATGTGGACATTCCCGCCAGTGACATCCGCATCGACACGATGCGGTCCTCGGGCGCCGGGGGGCAGCATGTGAACACCACCGACTCGGCAGTGCGCATCACCCATTTGCCCACCGGTATCATCGTCACCAGCTCTGAAAAATCACAGCACCGGAACCGCGAAATCGCAATGCAGGTCTTGCGCGCGCGCCTATTCGAGCTGGAGCGTCAGCGGGTAGATGCCGCACGATCCGCCGATCGCAAGGCGCAGGTGGGCAGCGGTGACCGAAGCGAACGAATCCGCACCTACAATTTTCCGCAAGGCCGGATGACGGACCACCGCATCAATCTTACGCTTTACTCGTTGGCGCAAATCATGGCGGGCGATCTGGATGCCATCATCGACGCGTTGCAATCCGATGATCAGGCCCAAAAGCTGGCCGAGGCCGGGCTGTGACGACGCTGTCATCGGCCTTGATGCGGGCGGTACATGACCTGCGCGCAGCCGGAGTGCCCGACCCTGCTACCGACGCCCGCGCATTGATGGCGCACGCTGCCGGTCTTGCGCCGGACCGACTGACCCTGCATCTTAAAGATACGGCTGATGCGGATGCGCTTGCGCGATTTTTCGACCTGATTGTCCGGCGCAGCGCCCGGGAACCGGTGTCGCATCTGATTGGCCATCGCCTGTTCTGGGGACACCGCCTGATTGTGACCCGAGATGTGCTGGACCCGCGCCCCGAAACCGAAGTCCTTGTGGCGGAGGCCCTGTCGCAGCCCTTTGTAAAGATGCTTGACCTTGGCACTGGGTCGGGATGCATCCTTGTATCCTGCCTTGCCGGAATGCCGATGGCCAGCGGTGTCGGTGTTGACCTGTCGTCTGCCGCCCTCAGCGTGGCCGCCCGCAATGTTGACGCTCTGGGGCTGGCCCACCGCACGCGTCTGATGGTCTCGGACTGGTTTTCCGCCGTGCAAGGGCAGTTCGATCTGATCGTGTCGAACCCGCCCTATATTGCGACGGACGAACTGGTGCATTTATCCCCCGAAGTGCGTCTGCACGAACCCCAGATCGCCCTGACACCGGGGGGCGACGGCTTGGATGCCTATCGCCAGATTGCACGCGGCGCTGTCGCACGGCTGCTGGCCGGCGGCCGACTCATCGTGGAAATAGGCCCGACCCAGGCCGCTGCGGTAACCGCGCTTTTTGTCACCCATGGGTTGCAAAATAGTCGCTGCCTTTGTGATTTCGATGGCCGGGACCGGGTGATTGTGGCGCAAAAGCCTGACGATCCCCGTTGCTGCGGCAGCGCATAAGACGCAAATCGCGCAATGGGCGCACGAATCTTCTTGTCACAGCCTTGGCCCTGTGGTTATTCACTGATACGCGATTGCGGCACATTCGGTGCCGGGCCGCGCCAAACCCGGTCATTGCAACTTGCCTCACATGGGGCAGACGGTCCCAGAAGGATCAGGCGCAAAACGAACCGGACTATCTGGATCAAAGGACAAGATGCGCTCTTCCAAGTCCCGCCAGCGTTCAAAGCAGAACCGCCCGCGTACCATCGGCAATATCATAAACCGGGTGTTTGACAGCTCCGGCCCCGAAGGCAAGGTGCGCGGCACGCCGCAGCAGATCATCGAGAAATATCAACATCTGGCGCGCGATGCCCAAGTGTCGAATGACCGTGTCGCGGCCGAAAATTTCCAACAGCATGCCGAGCATTACACTCGCATGCTGGGCGAAGCCATGCGCGAGATGGCGGCCGAGCAAGAGGCACGGCAACAGCAATATGGCCAAAACGGTGGTCAGAATAACGGTCAGAACGGTGGCCAGAACGGTAACCGCGATCAACGCGACACCCGGTCTTGGCGCGACGACCGCGGATCGGATGCGGGCAACGGCGATCAACCGGACCTGTCGCATGATGCGCGCGGGGATGAGAGCGGCCTCGTGGAAACCCCCGAGGCACGCCGCGACGCACCTCCCGCTGACAACCCACGTCGGGACGATCGTCGTGAAGACCGCCCCCGCCGCAATGATCGTCCCGAAGGCGACCGCAACCGCACCCGCGATGATGCGCGCAGTTCGCGTGGTCCCCGGCCCCCGCGCCCCGAACGCGCGGCGGAAGGCACCGCCGACAGTGCGCCTGCGGAACGCCCGTCCGAGCCACCGGTCGCAGCGGCAGCGCCACAGATTGCTCCTGCTGCTCCTGTCGAAGCCGCAAAGCCTGAGGCCGAAGCAAAGCCGCGCCGCCCGCGCGCGCCGCGCAAGCCAAAGGCCGGTGGTGACAGCGGCACCGATGGCGGCGCGAGTGGCACCGACAGCGGACCGCGCGAAGCCGCAGAATAGTATCCTGCAAACGCCGCCCCGAAACGGGCGGCGTTTTCGGATCCTCTCACCGATCCGCGACGGCCCGCGCCAATGCGCAGAATTGCTCCAACCCGATCTCTTCAGCACGTTGCGTCGGCACGATGCCAACGCTTTTCAGCAGCGCTTCGATATCCCCACCCAGCCCCTTCAGGCTTGATCGCAGCATCTTGCGGCGCTGGTTGAAAGCCATTGCCGTGACCCGACCCAATACCTGCGAATCGGCCGAAAAGCGCGGCTGGTCCAGCCGCGTCAGATGCACTACCGCCGAATGGACCTTGGGGGCAGGGGTAAACGCCTCGGGCGGCAGGTGCATCACAATCTTGGCCTCGGCCCGCCATTGGGCCAACAGCGCAAGCCGCCCGTAGTGATCACTGCCCGGCTTGGCCACAATCCGCTCGGCCACTTCTTTCTGAAACATCAATGTCAGCGAGGTCCAGAACGGAGGCCACACGGTCGGCGACAACCACCGGATCAGCAATTCGGTCCCAACGTTGTAGGGCAGGTTCGAGACAATCCGGATCGGCGCGGTCAACCGCGACCTCACATCAATCTCCAGCGCATCGCCCTGCACAAACTCCAGCCGGCCCGGATAGGCCACCGCAATCTCCTGCAAGGCCGGCAGACAGCGTGGATCCTTTTCCACCGCCAAAACCCGGCGTGCGCCTTCCGCCAAAAGTCCCCGCGTCAAACCGCCAGGTCCCGGTCCAACCTCCAGCACATCACAAGCAGACAGATCTCCGGCCATCCGCGCGATCTTCGCGGTCAGGTTCAGATCCAGAAGAAAGTTCTGCCCCAACTGTTTTTTTGCAACCAGATCATGTGCCCGGATGACCTCTCGCAAGGGTGGCAACCCATCAATCATGCCCATCCCGAAGCCCCTTTATCTTGGCAAAAATATCCCGGGGTCTGGGGCAGAGCCCCAGTCCGACCTTACCGTCCGCGTGACGTGGCCATGTCGAAAGCCATTCGGCACGCCGCCACAAGACTGTCGGGCAGTGCGATACCCTCGCCTGCGATATCGAATGCCGTGCCATGATCAGGCGAGGTTCGGATAAAAGGCAGGCCCAGTGTCACATTCACGCCACCGTCGAAATCCAGCGTCTTGATCGGGATCAGCGCCTGGTCGTGATAGGCACAGACCGCCGCATCGTAGGTCGCCCGGGCGCGGGCGTGAAACATGGTGTCGGCGGGCAGGGGGCCGACCACGGCCAGGCCGTCGCGCCGCAACCGCGCAACCACCGGTGCGATCACCCGGATATCTTCCCACCCCATCGCGCCACCCTCGCCCGCATGCGGGTTCAAACCTGCCACCGCGATCCGAGGGGCCGCAATTTTGAAATCGCGGATCAGCCCGGTATGCGTCAGCCGGATCACCTGGTCCAGTAGCTCTGCGGTCAGGGAGGTTGGCACATCGGCGAGCGGAATATGGATCGTTGCGGGCACAACCCGCAATAACGGCGATACCAGCATCATCACAACGGGCACGTCCCCCGCCAGATGGGCAAGGTATTCGGTGTGGCCGGGAAAGCCGAACCCCGCGCCATCTTTCAGCACTTTCTTGTGCAGCGGTGCCGTGACAATCGCAGACGCCTGTCCGTCGGCCACCAACTTGACGGCGCGCGCAATCACCTCGATCACGCCCGCCGCATTTGCGCCAACGGGTTGGCCCGGTGTGACGGGCGCGGCAAAACGGTGCGGCAGAACCGGCAACAGGTCGGCCGGCACCTGCCACGCATCATGGGGTGTGGCCACTTCGGACCATTGGGTACCATCGGGCAAATGCCGCGGATCCCCAAGCCATACAAACGGAATGTGCGGGCCCAGCATCCGTCGCGCCTTGACCGCAAGTTCCGGACCAATCCCTGCGGGCTCACCGCAGGTCATCACCAAAGGTTGCATCGTCACGGTGTTTCGATGATGGCTTCCGACCGCAACTCTTCCAGATAGCCTTCCGCCAGAAAAGTCAGCTTTTGCGAGATCAATTGCTCACGGATCGCGCTGCGGTCAATCTGACCTTCGCCCTTGGGACCGCGTCCGCAAAGCATCAGAAACACCCGCCAGCCGCCGCGCGTAAGAGCGGTTGAATATTCACCGGGGTCTAACTGTGCCAATTGCAACGCAACATCGCCCGGAATCTCGGGCACGGTTCTGGTTTCCACCTTCAAACGGTCCTCGGGCAAACCACGCGCTTCGGCAAACAGGTCCTTGCAGGTGTCCACCCGATTGTGCAGTGCGGCGGCCTCTGCCAACACGGTTTCAGTGTTGGGCAGCAGGAATTCGGCGTATTCCAACTCGACCAAGGGGGCGGTTGCCGTCTTGTCTTCGGCCACATCGCGCAGCTGGAACATCGCCACAGCATTCGGCAAGGTCACCGGATCAGACACCTGACCGGGGCCAAGCGCCAGCACCAGTTCCACAATCTGGGCCGGAAGTTCCGATACCGGGGTCCAGTCCAGGCGTCCGCCCCGTCCCGCCGAAGGCGAAGCCGAGTAGCGCCGCGCCGCCGCGGCGAAACCGTCTTCAGTGGTGATCTCGGCCTTCAACCGGCGCGCCAGTTCCTGTTGAGCCTCAGGGTCACCCTGCACTGGCAGGATGATTTCTGACAGCAAAAGCTGCATCGCCGTGTTGTTTGCGGAATTGGCGATCACGCGGTCAATCTCGGCCTCGGTGACCGAGGTGGTCGGCAAGAACCGTCCGCGCACGATTTCGCGCCACAACAGACCGTTGCCCACGAAGTCCCGGAAGGTTTCCATCTCGACCCCGGCTTGCCCCAGCGCTTCGACGAATTGTGCAGCCGTCAGGTTGGCGCGACCCGCGAATTCTTCCATGCCAGCGGTCAATTGTTCGCGCGTAAGACGCAGGCCAAATCGCTTCGCCTCGGCTGCGGCAAGCCTGTCTTGGGTCAGGCCCTGCAGGGCCTCCTTTTCCGGGTCACCCGGCACCCGAAGCAACTTCAGGAACAGCTTGCGCTGGTCCATCTCGTAGCGAGTGATCACGCTGTCATTGATGCGCAGCACCGCATCAAAGGGCGAGCCACCCTGAGCCTGCGCGCGCTGTGGCAGGCTGGCTACCGGGACGGCAAGTGTTGCGATCAAGGCGAATGCCCGCACCGAAAAAGAAAAAGCTGTCGTCATGCGTTGTGCCGTCACTGCCCCTGCGCCTTTCACGTCTTGCGCCCGATCCGCCTGCCCATCACACCGACCCGCCGCTAACGCCGACAAGCGCGAGACGGGCCTGCGCCTGTTCCGGCACCAAAGCCGACCAGATCGACCGAAAGGCCGAAATCCGTTGTCGGTTTCACACTAGTCGAGGATGTGAACCGACGCGAGAGAGAAAGATCGACCGAAACGCATTCGTTGCGGAACTGCAAACCAACGCCGGCGCGGTTGGCGCGTTTGGCTTCGATGTCGTACCGGGCCTGCGCGCGGGCGGTCCACGACTCGGTCACCTTGTAGCTGCCATCCATCGCCACTTCGGCAATATCCACCGGGCGATCTTCGGCCATATCCGCAGTGAGGAACACATAGGATCCGGCAAGACCATATTTCTCGCCCTTCAGGTTCAGCCGGGTTTCCGATTTGGTCAATTGGAAGCTGTCATCCATCAGCAGCCTTTGGCTGACGCCCATGCCCTGCGGCAACGTCAGTTGCGCGGCGGCCAGCCAATCGGATGTGTCGCCATCAAGACCCGAAGCCACCGAGAACTGCCCCAGATCCTGCGCGCGATAGACGCGGCCAACCGCCGTGGACAAGGTCCAACCCGCCGGGTCTATGCGCGTATAGACTACGCCCATATTGACACGCTTGCCGCGTTCGGTGGCGTCTGATCCCGGATAGCGGTTGAGCGAAAACAAATTGCCCTCGTCGAACTCCACCAGAATGGAATCCTCATTCGGCAGGGCCTCGGTGCCTTTGGGTGCCCAGACGACCTGCGCCACCGGTTCGATGACATGGCCAACTCCACGCTGATCGGTCTTGGTCCAAGGCCAGCGGAATTCGACCGCCACACCGCCATGCAATCGCGCGGTCTGGCCACCAAAGGTTGCGTCCTGCACGATGTGATAGGCATCGCCGGTGACTTCTGCCATCGAACTTGCAACCATGCCCATGGGAAGCATAAAGTTTCGCCGCCAGTTCAGCCGCAGTGACAGCCGATTGACATCGCGGCCATCGGCAATCGTGTCTAGGTCAACGGCGGTGTCGAACGGGTTTGTCGAGCTGCGATAGTGGCTGTGGGACTGGAATCGCAACCCCGACTCGCCGCCCAAGGGTCCCCCGGAAAAGCGCCGGTGAAAGGTGAAATCGGACACGACGGTTGGCAGGGTGGAATTGGACTCACCGGCCCGGATTGACCGAATTCCGATCAGGCGGCCTTCGATGTATTCGTTGCGTCGTGTGCGGCTGACCACGATCCTGCTGGTCAGTCTGTCGGCAGCAGGCAGGCCGTAATCAAGCAAATAGGCCGGATCGCTGACAATCATCCCTTTGAAGGTCAGCTTGAAATCACGTGGCAAATCGAAGGTCCCGGTACCACTCAGGTAATGCCGCGTCTCTCCGGGGATCAGATCATCGCGCGACAGGGCGCCGTTGAATTCGACCTCGCCGGTGGTGAAGGCCTGACGATAGCGCAGTTCCACCGTGCGCCCTGCCTTGGTCGAGACGAACGGCGTGATCGTCAGGTCTTTGTTCGGCCCCAGCGTCAGGAAATAGGGCAGCTTGATGCCGGTCCCAAGCCCTGAGGTCGTGCGAATGGCGGGCATCAGAAAACCCGAGCTGCGTGCCAGCGTCGGGTCCGGCATCCGCAAGCGCGGAAAATACACGATGGGTACGCCAGACACCCGGAATTGCGCCTGATCGAAATAGATCTGCCGTTCTTGCTGATCATGCACCACGCGGCGGGCGCGGATTTCCCACAAGGGCGGGGCACCATCACAAATCTTGCAAGACGACGCCACGGCGTTGTCAAGCTGCGTATAGCGCCCGCCGATACGCTGAATCTGGTTCGCCGCCAGTTGCAATTCTCGGTTCAGCACCAGCCGCGCACTGGTCAACACTCCTTCTGTCAGGTCGGCCGCCAACTCTGCCTGCGACGCGACAAGGATGGCGGTGTCGCCGTCCACCAAGACGATCGGCCCGGTGATGCTCAGCCGATCAGTGGTACGGTCATAGACGATACGCGCGGCGCGCAATGTGCGACCCTGGTAGAAAACCTCGACCCCGCCGTCGGCGATCAATTGCCCAGCCGCATCAATGCGCACCGAATTGGCGACAAGTGCCGCCATATCTTGTGCAGGTGTCGGCATAGCCGGGGCGATGGTCAAAAACCCGGTCGTCAGCAAAGCTGTCAGAACGCGGCGCATCATCGGGCGGGCCATCAGCCATCCTCCAGATGCAAAAGCAATCCTAGCGCCAGAAACACAGCCGCAACCGGCGCAGCCCATGCAGAAAGCAGGATCGGAATTTGCCCGTTGTTGCCAAGCACTTGAGCAAAATTTCTAAGGAAAAAGATGAAGAACCCTCCCAAGATGGCCAATAACACCATCACCCCGGTCCCACCAAACCTTGCATGCCGCATGGTAAACCCCGCAGCGATCAGCACCATCGCCGCCAACAGCAACGGCTGTGCCAGTTCCATCTGATACCAGACCTTGTGCGCGCGCGCCGAAAAGCCGGCCCGCTCCAGCCCGGCGATATAGGCAGGCAGGCCCCAGAACGAGACAGCAGAGGGCGCGCCGAAACTGTCACGGATACGCTCGCGCGTCAGGTTTGAGGCAAAGGTGGCATTGGCGGGCAGTGTCTCGGCCTCTCGTTCAGGGTTTACGCCTGACATGTCCCAACGCTTGGCCCCCGTCAACGCCCAAGCGCCCGTGACCAACTCGGCACTGTCGGCTTCGATGCGTTCTGCTGCCAGACCATCCGCCCCAAAGCGCAGGAATGTGACGCCGAACAATTCGGTGCCATCGGTATTTGCGCGGAGCGCACGGATCACGGTTTGGCCATCGTCGGTTCCCTGCCGCAGCCACAGACCGGTATCGGCCAGCGACAGCGCACTGGGTGCGCCTTCGGACGCTGCCGCCCACAACCGGTCATATTCCTTTTGCGTGGCGGCGACCAAGGGGTTCAGAACCGCCACCGCCAAGCCCCC
The DNA here is from genome assembly GCA_046294955.1 of Paracoccaceae bacterium. Lineage (GTDB taxonomy): Bacteria > Pseudomonadota > Alphaproteobacteria > Rhodobacterales > Rhodobacteraceae > Pseudotabrizicola. The sequence goes on along the minus strand of JBKBOF010000043.1, from coordinate 3,249 downwards.
AACCATCAGCGACATCAGAACCGGTGCCAGCAGAAAGCGCAGCCCCGACCGTCCCGCCGCCCGGATCACGACAAGTTCGGACGACCGTGCCAGTGACAGGAACAACGTGATTGCGGCCAGAATCGTGATCAGCGGCAGAATGTGATACAAACTCGATGGTGTGTTCATCGCAGCCAGATGCAGCGCACCAGAGGTGCCGATGCCCTTGTTGGAAAAGCGGCGCAACTGTTCAACCACATCAATCAGCATCATGATCGCCCAGAACGCGCCAAACACCTGTGCAAAGGCCCAGAGGAAACGGCGTGCAATATAGCGCGACAGGATCATGCCGCTGCTCCTGTCGTGCCGGATCGCGATCCGCGGCCGAGCCAGCGGGGGCGCTGCGACATCCACAAAAGAAAGACCCCGATGCCGAAACCGATGATCGGGGCAGCATAAACGGCGGGCCACGCCTGTTCGGATCGACCCGCCATAGCGGTGCCCTGCGTGTTGATCATCTGCACCAAAATCAACAGCACCACCGCCACACCGATCTGGCGCCACAGGCCAAAGCGGCTGAACGCGCCAAGCAGCAGGGCGCCGAAGCCGATCAGGGCGGCAGCCAACCCAAGAAACGGCTGCGCGATCCGGCTGTGCGCTTCTTGCAGCAGGATGGCCCGCGTTGACCGCACCTCGGCAATCACGCCCGGATCAGCCCGCAGCAGATCAAGTGTGGACACCTCTTCCACTGACCGTCCGCTGCGGCTTGATGCCCCGATCATCCCAGCAAGATCATAGGTCACATCCGCAAACCGCGTCACCGCAAGCCGGCGGGTCTGGTGGCTCAATTCCTGCGTCGTGCCGTCGAACATCAGAAGTTTCGGGCCCTGATCGCTGCGCGCCAGCAAGGCGCGGCGCGCGGTGTAGGTTGTTGTCTTGCCTGGCGTGCGGTCATCCGACAAGAAAACATCGCGCAATTCGCCCTTTGCGGTTATTTCGCGGATATACAATGCCATCCCGTCGCCCGGATGCATGAACTGGCCTTCGCGCAAAAAGCGGGCGGTGACATTGTCGGCGATTTCCGCGCTGCGATCCGCAAGGGCGGCCCGGCTGGCAGGGACCAGAACATGCGACAGGACCGAGGCCATCAGCATGACAATCAGCCCGAAGTAAAACACCGGTCGTGCCAGACGGAAGGACGAAAACCCGGTGGCCTGCATCACCACCAATTCGCTGTCCCCCATCAGGCGGTTGGCCACATAGACCGCAGCGGCAAATGTGGAAATAGGCAAGACCAGTCGGATCACGTTGGGCAGCGTCAGCAACGAAAATTCGACGAATACAAGCGCGGACTGTCCATCACCGATCAACTGGTCAAACAGCCCGACGGCCCGATTTACCCAATAGACAGACACAAGCAGTAGGGAAAAGAACCCGAACAGCGCAAGAAGTTGCGACAGCAGGTATCTGTCGAATCTTGGCACGGCGTCAATTGCTCCCTCACCCGCAATTCCAGCAGGTTAAGCCAATTGCGTGGGATTGGAAACTCATATCTGGTCATTGCCGGGTCGGCGGGCTAGCCTTTGCGCAGCGTGCCGCGCAAGTGCAACACCAGCCCATCGAGGAAAGAATGACCCACCCAGTGCCGATCCAGTTCCGTGAATGTGACGCCGATGTGCTGGCCAGCCAGCCCGGTTGCATCGTTGTGCTGGCCGAACCGGGAGCAAGCCTTCCGCCGCTGGCGCGCAAAGCCGACAAGCTGATCCGTGGTGCGATCACTCGGGCGGTGGCCTCTGACGCTTTTGCCGCGCTGAAGCCGGGTGAGGCATTGGACCTCGCCTTTCCCGCCGGATTGGCGGCTGAGGCGATCCAGATCATCAATCTTCCGCGCAAGGCCGCGGTGGCCGACGCGCGCAAGGCAGGTGCCACAGTCGGGCGCAGCCTGTCTGCGTTGCACACGCTTGTCTTGGCCGAGGGCCATCCTCAGGCCACTGATCTTGCTTTTGGCCTTGCCATGCGCGCCTATGAGTTCACGCCACACAAGACCTCGACCCCCAAAACCGTTGGCCAGGTGACTTTGATGGTGACCAAGCCCGAGGCCGTGGCCGCCGCCGCCAATGCCGGGGCCGCCGTGGCCGAAGGTGTGTTCTTCACCCGCGATCTGGTCAATGAGCCTGCCAATGTGCTGACGACGTTCGACTTTGCCGCGCGCCTTGCCGCGATGCACGAACTTGGGCTTGAGGTTGAAATTCTGGAAGAAGACGATTTGCTCAAGCTGGGCATGGGCGCGCTTCTGGGGGTGGGCATGGGGTCCGAGACACCGTCGAAGGTGGTGGTGATGCAGTGGAACGGCGGTCCGAAGGACGAAGCGCCCTTCGCACTGGTCGGCAAGGGCGTTGTGTTCGACACCGGTGGCATTTCGATCAAGCCGGCGGCGGGCATGGAGGAAATGACCATGGACATGGGCGGCGCGGGCGTGGTGGCGGGGGTGATGCGCACGCTGGCCATGCGCAAGGCCCGTGCCAATGTGGTCGGCGTTGTCGGGTTGGTCGAAAACATGCCCGATGGCCGTGCACAACGCCCCGGCGATGTTGTCACGTCAATGAAGGGTGACACGATTGAGGTGATCAACACCGACGCCGAAGGACGGCTCGTGCTGGCTGATGTGCTTTGGTACGCGCAAGAGCGGTTCAAACCCAGTGCGATGATCAATCTGGCCACGCTGACCGGTGCCATCATCATCGCCCTGGGCCATGAGAACGCCGGTGTGTTTTCCAATGACGATGCCCTTGCTGACGCCTTTCTGCGCGCGGCCAAAGCCGAAGGCGAAGGGGCGTGGCGCATGCCGATGGGCGAGGCATATGATGCGCGACTGAAATCGCGGATTGCCGATATGATGAACGTCGGTGGGCGCGAAGGGGGGGCGATCACGGCAGCGCAGTTTCTGGCCCGCTTTGTCAAGCCGGATGTGCCGTGGTGTCATCTGGATATCGCAGGCACCGCGCTGTTGAAAACAGACAGCACGCTTGCGCCCAAAGGCGCGACCGGATGGGGGGTCATGGCGCTTGACCGTCTGATCCGCGACCGGTTCGAGGCGAAATAAGTCCCGATGGGGATCGTGATGTTCTACCACCTCACGCAGTCCAGCGCGGAACAGACCGCGCGGGTCCTGTTGACGCGGGCCTTGGGGCAGGGCTGGCGCATCATGATCCGGGGCACCGATGCGGATGCGCTCGACCGGCTGGATGCACGGCTTTGGCTGGACCCGCA